>DASSOM010000069.1:0-3092 GCA_035700625.1 Vicinamibacterales bacterium | reverse complement strand
ACGAGCTGTTGACGGGACGCGTCCCGTTCGAAGGCACGGACCCGATGACGATCATCACGTCGCACCTGACGGCGCCGCCGCCGCCCGCGACGAGCCTGCGGTCGAACCTGCCAAAGTGGGTCGACCTCGTCCTGGATCGCGCGCTCGCCAAACGGCCGGAGGATCGCTATCCCTCGGTCGAAGCGTTCGGCAATGCGTTGCAGTCCGCCGGCGGATCCGCGCGCACGACGGTGAACTTGCAGGCCACCGCGGCCGCGGGCGCGCCGTCGGGGCTGCTTGCCACCTACGAGCTCGGCGATCGGATTGGATCGGGACGCCTGGGCAGCGATGTCTATGCCGGCGTGCACCGCGTGCTCGGACACGCCGTGGCCATCCGCATTCTGCGGCGCGGCCCCGAGCGCAACTGGGACGCCGTCCGCGCGCGGTTTCTGCGCGAGGCGAGGACACTGCAGGTCGCGCATCCCTCGGTGATCCAGGTGCGCGATTATGGGGAAGAAGGGGACCTCGTCTACCTCGTGACCGACTTCATCGCGGGGCCAAGCCTGCGCGAGCTGTTGACGGCGGAAGGAGCGCTGCCGTGGCCGCGGCTGCGGCCGCTCCTCGTGCAGCTCACCGACGCGGCGCGCGCGCTGCATCGGCGCGGCGGCCTGCTGTGCGGCACGAGTCCGGAGATTATCCGCATCACGCGCGACGACGACGAAGAACGGCTGATGATGTCGACCGCGGGCATCTGGCGCGCCCAGGATCTGCTCTCGACGATGAAGGACCAGACGCTGCGGGGCACGGCGCTGCTGGACGTGGAGCTGCGCTACGTCGCGCCGGAGCTGCTCACCGGCCGCGACGGCGACGTCCGCGCCGACATCTTCACGCTCGGCGTGCTCGCATACGAGATGGCCGCGGGCCAGCCGCCGTACGACGCGCCCACGATGCCCGCGCTGCTGGGGGTGATGCTGCGCGGAAATCCGGCGGACCTGCGCAGCGTCCAGCCGACCCTCCCCGAATCAGCCGCCGCGGCGATCGTCCGGGCCCTCCAGCCGGATCCCGCCGCGCGGTTTGCGACCGCGCGCGAGCTGGCGCAGGCACTGGGGGGATAGTGGCCAGTTTCCAGTTTCCAGTTATCAGTTCTCCGTTTCCTCGACTGGCAACTGGCAACTGGTAACTGGTAACTGGCTGCGTTCACATATAATCCGAGCCATGAAGCGCCCCCACATTGCCTCGCTGGTTCTTGCCGTCCTCATCGGTTCGGCCGCACTGGTTCAAGCGCAGCCGCCGCTGTTCACCGACGCGTTGCCGAAGGAAGAGTTTGCCGCGCGGCGCGCGCGGGTGATGCAGCAGATCGGCGACGCTGTGCTCGTCGTGCAGGGAGCGACGGAGACGTCGTCGTACGAGAAGTTCCGTCAGAGCAACCAGTTCTTTTATCTGACCGGCATCGAGGTGCCGCGCGCGATCCTGATGCTGGACGGGCGGACGAAGACGGAGACGCTCTACATCTGGCCGCCGAACGAACGGATGGAGCGCTCGGAAGGTCCGCTGCTGAAGCCCGGCGCCGAGGCGGAGCAGCTCACCGGCATCCAGCACGTGCTGGAGCATGCCGAATTCGCGAAGGCGGCGCCCTCGCTCGCCAACCGCGTCGTCTACACGACCTTCCGCGGCGAGACGCGCCTCGCGGGGACGCCCGATCGCGAGCGGTCGCACGCCGCCGCGCGCAAGGCCGACGAGTGGGATCAGCGGCCGTCGCGCGAACAGTGGTTCATGGACCGGCTGAAGGAGAAGGCGCCGGGCGTGCGGTTCGAGGACGCCGATCCGATCCTCGACGCGATGCGCATGATCAAGAGCCCGCGCGAAATCGCGCTCATCCGCGAATCGACGCGGATTGCCGGCCTCGCGATGATGGAAGCGATGCGCTCGGCCGAGCCGGGCATGCACGAGTACGAGATCGAGGCGATCGGCGATTACATCTTCAAGAAGCACAACGCGCAGGGGCCCGCGTACTTCGCCCTGGTCGCGGCGGGGAAGAACGCATTCTGGCCGCACTACCACGCCGCGCAGGCGCGGCTCGAGCCGGGCGATCTCGTGCTGTTCGACTACGCGCCCGACTACAAGTACTACACGTCCGACGTGACGCGCATGTTCCCCGCGAGCGGCACGTTCAGCGCGGATCAGCGCGAGCTGTACGGCATCTACGTCAAGTTGTATCAGGCGCTGATGACGTCGATCCGCCCGGCGAAGGGGACCGACATTCTGAAGGACGCCGTCGCGAAGATGGATCGCATCATGGCGTCGTACACGTTCACGAATCCGAAGTACAAGGCTGCCGCGGAACGGTTCGTGGACGGCTACCGGCGGCGCGCGACGGATCCGAACGGCCGCGGCTCGCTGGGCCACATGGTCGGGATGGAAGTGCACGACGTCACCGTGCCGTTCGACGAGTACAAGCCCGGCATGGTGTTCACGATCGAGCCGGCGCTGACGATTCCCGAAGACCACGTCTACGTGCGCCTCGAGGACGTGCTGCTCATCACCGAGACCGGCTACGAGAACATGTCGGCCTTCGCCCCCGAGGACATCGAGGGGATCGAGAAGCTGATGGCGGAGCGCGGGATCGGCGCGCCGGCGCGGACCTCCACGGGATCCCGCTGAGCTCACGCCAAGAGATCTCACGCCAAGGAGCCAGGGAGCCAAGGGATCTCACGCCACGGGATCTCACGCCAAGGAGCTAAGGAGCCACGAGATCTCACGCCAAGGCGCCACGGAGCCAAGAGGTCTCACGCCAAGGAGCCAAGACGCCACGGGATCTCACGCCAAGGGGCTCCGCTCAGGAGTTGAGGCGATTGCACGAGCGGGGAGGGTACGCGCGGCTCTGGGGGCGGGTGCGGTCGCGCCGCGCGTTGCGCGGCGGGGAGGGCACGGGACCCACAGAGACAAACAGGCCGTTGAGCGCAGGACCGCCTGCTTGTCTCCACTGGTCACGCGGTCGCCCCCGCCGCGCGAGCGCGGCGCCGGCCCCGCCGTCTTCTTGGCTCCTTGGCTCCTACTATGAAGCGGCTGCTGCGTGTCCACTCCTTTCGGGTGCGTGAGTGACGGTGGGACTG
>DASSOM010000068.1:0-8215 GCA_035700625.1 Vicinamibacterales bacterium | reverse complement strand
CAGTCCCAGTGTGTCCGTCCGCCCTCTCAGGCCGGATACTGATCGTTGCCTTGGTGAGCCATTACCCCACCAACTAGCTAATCAGGCGCGGGCCCCTCTTCAAGCGCCAGGTCTTGCGATCCCCGGCTTTGATCTCCACCTCTCTAAAGGCGGGATGTCATGCGGTATTAGCGTCCCTTTCGGGACGTTATCCCCCACTCGAAGGCAGGTCACCCACGTGTTACTCACCCGTTTGCCACTCTACTTACCCCTTGCGGGGCTTTCGCGTTCGACTTGCATGTGTTAGGCACGCCGCCAGCGTTGATTCTGAGCCAGGATCAAACTCTCAAGTTAAAGGCGTTGTCCGCCCGCACGCCTTGCGGCGTACCGGCGGAAGCAACTGCTTAACGTTGAGCGCCTGTTGACATTGGCTCTCTCACGTTGTTCAGTTCGTCAAGTGTATGAGTGGTTCGCGATCCGGCCGGCGCCGAACTGAGGCCCCGACCCGGAACTGCATCGCGCCACCCGCTGATACTCGACGGGCCGTCCGCCGCCGCGCCTCTCGGCGCACCGACGAACGAGTGCTTGCACGTTCTATCTGGTTTTCAAAGAACCGGCATGCTCCCCATCAGCTTTTTGCTCTTCAGGGGAACCTTTCAATCTTACTAAACGCGACCCACCCTGTCAACCCCTGCCCCGTTCACTTGCGTCGTCCGGGGCGCATGTTGTCGTGGGTGTCGTTGTTGGCGACGTTGCCTTGGAGACGACAAAAAATGCTCCGGTCTTTCTCGGAGCATTTTGTCCGCCGCCCTCGGCGGGTCACGCTCGAACCTCAGTGAATATACGGGGCCGCGCCGACGGTGTCAACCTCCACCGTTCTCCGCACCACGCTCGACGACGAGCCTGAACGCCCGCCGCCCCACCTCGACGACGAAACTGCCCGGCTCGGAGAGCCGCCACTGCCCGGTCTGGAACTTCTCGCCGTCGAGTTTGACGGCGCCCTGTTTGATCTTGCGCCCCGCATCGCTCCCGGATTCGGCGTACCC
Organism: Vicinamibacterales bacterium; assembly: GCA_035700625.1. Lineage (GTDB taxonomy): Bacteria > Acidobacteriota > Vicinamibacteria > Vicinamibacterales > 2-12-FULL-66-21 > DASSOM01. The sequence goes on along the minus strand of DASSOM010000068.1, from coordinate 7,190 downwards.
GTGCTCGGTCAGAATCTTCTCGAGCGTTTTGGCCGGCGCCTCGATCCGGTACCGCACGATCGGCAGATCCGTCGGCAACTGCTTCTTCGCGAACCGCTGCTCGAAGCCCTCCGCCGCGCGGCGTGCCGCCGCCTCGTCATGAAAGTCGCGGACGATGGTCGCGGCGAGCTCCACCTTGGCGTCTTTCGGGTGCAGCTCCCCGCGCGACACGGCCGTCCGTCGGGCGAGCACCTCCTCCGGCGTCAGCGGTGTCAGCAGCTCGTAATACCGCCACATCAGGTCGTCCGAGATCGACATGACCTTGCCGAACATCTCGTCTGGCGGATCGGTGACGCCTACGTAGTTCCCCAGGCTCTTCGACATCTTCTCGACGCCGTCGAGTCCTTCGAGCAGCGGGGTCGTCAGCACGACCTGCGGTTCCAGGCCGTAAGCGGGCATGATGTCCCGCCCGACGTTGAGATTGAAGAGTTGATCCGTGCCTCCCATCTCCACATCGGCTTCGAGCACCACCGAGTCGTACGCCTGCGCGAGCGGATAGAGGAATTCGTGGACGGCGATCGGCTGCCCCGCCTCGTACCGCTTGCGGAAATCGCGCCGCTCCAGCATCTGCGCCACGTTGTACTTCGCGGCGAGCCGCACCCATCCCATGCTGCCGAGCGGCTCCAGCCATTCGCTGTTGAACCGCACCTGCGTCCGGGCGGGATCGAGAATCTGGAACACCTGGGTCGTGTAGGTCTGGGCGTGCGCCGCGATCTCTTCCGGCGTGAGCGGCGGCCGCGTTTTCGATCGCCCCGTCGGATCGCCGATCAGCGCGGTGAACGCGCCGACGACGTACACGACGGTGTGTCCGAGATCCTGGAACTGCTTCATCTTCCGGATCAGCACGGTGTGCCCGAGGTGCAGATCCGCCGCGGTCGGATCGAAGCCGACTTTCACCACGAGCGGTCGGCCGGTTTTGGCGGATCGCTCCAGCTTCGCCCGCAGGTCCGCCGCGCGGACGACGTCCACGCAGCCGCGCGTGAGGAACGCCAGTTGCTCGTCGATCGTCATCGTTCCGCTATTATGTCGCGACCGCCGCGGCGTTCGGATCCGCGCGGCCGCGCGCGCTACCATGGAAGTCGTCATGCGCTCCTCCTCCGCCCCGGCATCGCCGTCGCGCCGGACGGCCCTGAAGGGGCTGGCCGGCATCGCGGTCGGGGCCGCGATGGGGGCCACCGTCCACGGGTATCTGTACGAACGCCATCATCTCGAGCTCACGCGGTCTCCGTTCCCGGTATCCGGTCTGCCGCCGGCGCTGAACGGCCTGCGCATCGGGTTCCTCACCGACATCCATCGCAGCCAGTCGGTGTCGCACGAAGATGTCGTCGCCGCCGTCGATCGGCTCATGGCGGAGCGGCCGGATCTCATCGTGCTCGGAGGGGATTACGTGACGTGGGGCGATCGCCGCTACGTCGGCCCGGCCGCGGAATCGCTGTCGGGACTGTCCGCCCCCTACGGCGTGATCGCCGTGCTCGGCAATCACGATGACGACCGCGACATGCCGGCGGCGCTCGCGGCGCGGGGCTTCACGGTGCTGCGCGACGCGCGGACGCGGCTGGTGGTGCGCGGCGAGCCGATGGACTTCGCCGGGATCCGCTACTGGACGCATCGACTGGGCGACATCGCGCGCGTCGTCCGCGGCGCGCTCCCGCATACGATCCTGCTCGCCCACACGCCCAAGCGGTTGACGGAGGCGCAGCAGCTCGCGATCCCCGCCGTCCTCAGCGGGCACACGCACGGAGGGCAGATCGTGCTGCCCGGCATCGGCGCGTTCGCGGCGCGCGAGTTCCCCGTCATCGCGGGCCTCGCGCAGCGGAAGGGGACGACGATGTTCGTGAGCCGCGGCGTGGGGACGGTGTACGTGCCGATCCGCATCAACTGCCCGCCCGAAGTCGCCGTCCTCACGCTGGAGCCGACCGTCCACCTGTCGTGACCCGTCCGTGCTCTGACCCCACGTCGCGCGCCGGCCGGCCCACCTTTACTCTGACCCCACGTCCCGCGCGAACGCGTCCGGCTTTGCTCTGACCCCGTCCCTGGTCGCAGCTCGACCGGACGGAACAGCGTTTGCCACCTCTACTGCATCGTGGCGAGGAAGCGACGGGAGACGCCGGGCGGGTTCGTGTATCACGTGTTCAATCGAGGCTCGAGAAAAGGCGAGATTTTCGATGGTGACGGCGAGTATTTCGATTTCGAAGCGTTGATCGAGCAGGAGCAGGCGAAGCTGAAGATGCGAATTGTTGCGTACTGCCTGATGCGCACGCACTTTCATTTTCTGCTATGGCCGCACGGCGACCACGACATCTCGCGCTTCATGCAGCGGCTGACGAGCAGACACGCCAGGCGTTGGCATCGGGCGCGCGGCACGACCGGGACCGGAGCCGTGTACCAGAGCCGGTATTGTTCGAAACCAATTTTTGACGGGTACCACTACTTCAGCGCGCTGCGGTACGTCGAGCGCAACGCACTGGCGGCCAACTACGTAAAACGCGCGGAGGCGTGGCGTTGGTGCAGCGCCACCACGCAGGTCGAGCCGCCGTGCTGCGTCGAGCTGAGTCCCGGCCCCTTCCCTCGTCCGAAGAACTGGCTTGACCTGCTCAACGTTGAATAGGGGTCGGAGCGACTACCCCCAAACGGGGTCAGAGCAAAACTGTGGCGGCGCGCGGACGCCTCGGGGTCAGAGCAAGACTGCAGCGACGGCCGCCCAGACGGGGTCAGAGCAAAATTGCACCGGCCGGCGGCCGCCTCGGGGTCAGAGACGCGACCGCACGAAGCGGCGGCCGTCGAGCGCCCAGCGGCCGGTCAGCATGAGGCGGACGGCCTCCGGATAGATGCGATGTTCCTCGACGAGGATGCGCGCCGCGAGCGTGTCCGGCGTGTCATCGTCCTTCACCGGGACGCACGCCTGCAGGACGATCGGCCCGCCGTCGAGTTCGCCCGTCACGAGATGCACGGTCGCGCCGGCGACCTTCACGCCATGCGCGAGCGCCTGCGCGGCGGCGTCGACGCCGGGAAATGCGGGCAGCAGCGACGGATGGATGTTGAGAATCGCGTTTGGAAAGGCGTCGAGAAACGCCGGGCTCAGCAGCCGCATGAATCCCGCGAGACAGACGAGCGACACGCCGCGCGCACGCAGCTCCTCGACGAGCGCGCGGTCGAACTGCTCGCGCGACGCGTACGCGCGGTGATCCACGACGATCGCCTCGAGCCCCGCATCGCGCGCGCGTGCAAGGCCGGGCGCCTCCGCGCGGTTCGACACGACGACGCCGATGCGCGCGTCCAGCCTCCCCTCGGCGATCGCGCCGATCAGCGCCTGGAGGTTGCTCCCGCGCCCCGAGATCAGCACGCCGATCGTCCGCGGGTCAGACATACCGGACCGTGCGATCGCCCGGCTCGATGCCACCGATGACGACGGCGTCCGGCAGCGCCCGACGGATTTTCTCCGCGTCCGCGGCGCCGCCGACGACGATCATGCCAACGCCCATGTTGAACGTGCGCAGCATCTCCGCTTCGGGCACGACGCCCTGATCCTGCAGCCATCGGAACACCGGCGGGACGGGCCAGGAGGTCAGCCGGATCGCGGCGCTCGTCCCTTCCGGCAAGATGCGGGGGAGGTTGTCGGTGATGCCGCCCCCCGTGATGTGCGCCATCCCTTTGATCGTCCCGCCATCGAGGAGCGGACCGATGACGGGGAGATACGAGCGATGCGGCGCGAGGAGCGCGTCGCCGACCGTGCATCCCAGCTCGGGCACGTAGTCGTTCACGCCGAGCGCCAGCCGATCGAACACGATGCGCCGCGCGAGGGAATACCCGTTGGTGTGCAGCCCGGACGAGGGCAGCCCGATGACGACGTCCCCCGCGACGATGCCGCGCCCGTCGATGATGCGATCGCGTTCGACCGCGCCGATGATGAAGCCGGCGAGATCGTACTCGCCGTCGCCGTAGAACCCGGGCATCTCGGCGGTCTCGCCACCGAGGAGCGCGCAGCCGTTGTCGCGGCATGCGCGCGCGAGGCCGTCGACGATGCGGACGGCGACGTCCGGTTCGAGGCGCCCCGTTGCGAGATAGTCCAGGAAGAACAGCGGCCGCGCCCCCTGGACGAGGATGTCGTTGACGCAGTGATTGACGAGATCGACGCCGACGGTGTCGTGGACGCCGCTCATGAAGGCGACGCGCAGCTTCGTGCCCACGCCGTCGGCGCTCGCGACGAGCACCGGGTCGCGAAACCCCGACGGGGCGAGCGTGAACAGGCCGCCGAACGATCCGAGATCCGAGAGGACGCCCGGCGTGAACGTCGCGCGCGCCAGCCCGCGGATGCGCCGGACGACCTCGTTGCCGGCCTCGATGTCCACGCCCGACTGCTTGTAATCCATATCTCCCTTCGGCCACGGCGTGGCGGCGCGTCCGTCTCAGAACTCCAGCGTCTGAATGAGCGCGTCGGCGGCGCGGCGGACGGGCGACCCCTCCGGCGCCTTCCAGTACGCGCGCCTGATGCTCGCGAAGAAGCGCTCCTCTTCGTAATCTTCTTCCAGCATATCGAAGGCGTCGCGCAGCAGCAGCACGGCGTCCGCCGCGTCGGGACGCGCAGCCAGGCGCGTCAGCATCGCCTCCGGATTGCGCAGGGCAATCGTGCCGACGGCGAGCGCGATCGGGGCGCGCGCCGGGTCCCTCGCGGGGATGCCCGCGTCGAACAGGTCGGCCGTGGCCTCTTCGTGTCCCGCGGCGCCCAGCGCCGCCAGACCGCGCGCAGCCGCGCGCAGCAGCGGCTGATAGCCGACGGTATCGATCGCGAAGTGCAGCGTCTGTTCCAGGAAGGGTTCGTGCGACGCGCAGTTGACGCCGAGCAGGCAGATCGCCGCCGCGATCGCGGGCTGACGCTCGCGCGGCGCCGATCGCTGCAGCGAGGCGAGCACGTCGAGCGCGCGCTTGTCGCCGATCTTCCCGAGCGCGAGGACCGCGTCGTCCTGCAGCGGACCGTCGAGCCTGGCGACCTCCATCAGCGGCGTCACCGCGTAGGCGGCGCGATAGTCGCCGGCCGCCTCGATCACCGCACTGCGGAAGAGATCCTGCCCCTGCATCACCAGCCGGGTGAACACCGGCCGCACGCGCGCGTCTTCACCGTACGCCGCGAGGGCGCGCGTGAGCGCGGGACGGACGAACTCCGACTCCTCTCGATCGAGCGCCGCGATCAGCCGCGGCACGATCGTGCGATCCGGGTTGTGCTCGAAGTACGCGTAGGCGACGGCACGCAGGCGATCGTTGGGATCGTCCAGCGCTCTCACCATGACGTCGCGCGTCCGCTCGTCGTGGAAGGCGGTCAGGATCACGGCCGCGCGGTATCGCACGTACCCGTCCTCGTGCCCGTCGACCGCGCGGATGAGCGCGGGCACCGCTCGGTCCTGCGGCGCCCGGCGGACGGTTCGCGCGGCGCTCGTGCGCTCGCGATCGTCGAAGGCGCCGAGGTGATCGATCGCGGCGGTGAGCTGCGCGGCCGTCACGCTCTCGGCGGGAGCCTGCGGCGCCGTCAACTGCAGCGAGAGGAGAACGGCCGCCGTCACCAGCATGTCTATTCGACGGCCTTGAGCGCCAGCTGCAGGTAGGCCTGCTCGTCCCGCGGGAAGGCGACGGGGTACACACCCGTGTAGCACGACGTGCAGTACTCGTTGCGCTCGGGCCCCACGGCGCTCAACAAGCCTTCGAGGCTCAGATACGCGAGGCTGTCCGCCTGGATGTACTGGCGGATCTCGTCGAGCGTGTGCGTCGCCGCGATCAGTTCGCTGCGGCTCGGCGTGTCGACGCCGTAGAAGCACGGCGACACGGTCGGCGGACAGCTGATCCGCATGTGCACCTCGCGGGCGCCGGCCGCCTTCACCATTTTCACGATCTTCCGGCTCGTGGTGCCGCGCACGATCGAGTCGTCCACGAGAACGACGCGCTTGCCGTCCAGAATGCTGCGCACCGGATTCAGCTTCACGCGGACGCTGAAGTGCCGAATCGCCTGCTGTGGCTGGATGAACGTCCGTCCGACGTAATGATTCCGGATGAGACCGAACTGCATCGGGATGCCGGAGGCCTCCGCGAAGCCGGTCGCCGCGCAAACGCCCGAGTCGGGAATCGGGCAGACGACGTCCGCGTCGACGGCGGACTCGCGCGCGAGCACGCGTCCGAGCTCGGTGCGCACGTCGTTGACGCTGCGGCCGAAGACGTAACTGTCGGGCCGCGCGAAGTAGACGTGCTCGAAGATGCACTTGGCCAGCGGTGCCGGCGGAAACGGTTTAAGGGAGCGCAGCCCGCCGTCGCTGATGACGAGCAGCTCGCCCGGTTCGACGTCGCGGACGTACGTCGCGCCGATGAGATCGAGCGCGCAGGTCTCCGAACAGACGATCCAGGCGTCGCCGAGACGCCCGAGCGCCAGCGGCCTGAACCCATGCGGATCGCGCGCCGCGATGAGCCGATCCTTCGTGAGCAGCGCAAAGGAGAACGCACCGCGCACCTGGGCAATCGACTCGACGAGGGCGTCTTCCACCGAGTGCTCGCGCGACCGCGCGTAGAGATGCAGCACGACCTCGGTGTCGCTGCTGGTCTGGAAGATCGAGCCCTCTCGCACCAGTTCGTCGCGGAGCTCGCGCGCGTTGACGAGATTGCCATTGTGCGCGATGGCGATCTGGCCGTGGCCGCAATCGATCAGCATCGGCTGCGCGTTCTCGAGGCGGCTCTCGCCGGCGGTGGAGTAGCGCGTGTGCCCGATCGCGATGTGGCCCGGCAGCGACTCGAGCTCGCGGGCATCGAACGCATCGGCGACATAGCCCATCGCGCGCGACGCACGCAGACGGGCGCCGTCGGACACGCACATGCCCGCGCTCTCCTGCCCCCGGTGCTGCAGCGCGTAGAGACCCAGATAGGTCAGGTTGGCCGCTTCAGGATGGCCGAAGATGCCGAAGACGCCGCATTCCTCTTTTAACTTGTCCATTATTAGTGAGTTGCCTCGCGCCTTTCGGCCCTCGGCCCCCGAAATTCTACGCCGCCCGGCTCGCGAAGTACTTCGCGAGCGCCTCCGACCAGACCTGCTCCGCCTCCGCCAGCGCGACGTCGATCGCCTCGGCGCCCGCGATGCGCACGCGAATGCGCCCGCCGCCCGTCTTCCCGATCACCCG
>DASSOM010000067.1:0-4174 GCA_035700625.1 Vicinamibacterales bacterium | reverse complement strand
CCGGCGGAAATCGCTCGAAGGCCGCCGAGGAGCTCGGGATCTACCGCCGCCTGCTCTACGCCAAGCTGCGCGAATACGGCCTCGGAGAATAGTCCTCGTGCCGCTCGCGTAGGGCATGGCTGCGAGGCGGGGTCCCAGGGCCCGAGGTCCGGGCATCCCGGGGTCCGAGGGTCCGGGGATCCCGGCGTCCCACCTGCCGGAACGTTTGACGAAGCAGGATTCGGTCGCGACCCGTTTCGCGGCGTTCCTTCGCTGACCGTTCCGCTGGGTGAGCACGAATGACGAAGGAGGAGCTGCATCGGGCCGGATCAGGGCGTCTCGTTCGTCAGATGTTCCGCTGGCTGGAACGACGGCCGCGCCGAGGCCCGCGATTAAGCGGTTGGTAAGCGGCTGGTACGAGGTCGTGACGCATCATCGGGGTCATGCCGAGAAGCCAACGACTGCTGTCGATTGGGCAGCGACGCGGTGAGCGGCTGATCCGCGAGCTCGCCGATGCGCTCCGCGAGGCGCGCATCGGTCTGGGGCTGTCGTTGAGTAGGTTGAGCGAATTGACCGGAGTGTCCCGGTCGAAGTTGTGGCGGCTCGAGAACGCCAGGGTTGAGCGGCTGGATCTCGTCGGAGCGGCTCGTCTGTGCCAGGTGCTCGGACTCGATTTGTCGCTGAAGACCTTTCCGACGGGCGCGCCGATTCGAGATGCCGGCCATGTCCGTGTCATGGACCGATTGGCTGGCGAGACGCCGAATGTTCACTGGAGCCGCGAGTACACCGTGCCGATCGCTGGCGATCTGCGCGCATGGGACATGTTTGCGCGGGTCGAGAACGTGAGCATTGGCGTCACCGCCGAGACGAAGTTCCGCGATGAGCAGGGGCTGTTGCGTCGGGAGCGCGCCAAGCTGCGCGACTCCGGCGTTGATCGCTGGATCCTGCTGCTGTCGGATACCCGCGCGAATCGATCCGTGCTGAACGAGATCCGCGAGTCGTTGCGGGAGGAGTTCCCGCTGGACGGCCGCGGAGTTCTCAACGCGCTGCGGGCGGGGCGGGATCCCGGAGCGAACGGCATCGTGCTGCTGTGAGCCGCCGTTCCCGCATGCCGGGGCGTGCCACCATGACGCGGCGTCCCGCCATCGCGCGGCGTCCCGCCATCGCGCGGCGTTCCCACATCGCGCAATCGCGCGGCGTTCCACATCGCGCAATCGCGCGGCGTTCCACCTACCGGAACGTTTGACGAAGCAGGACACGGTCGCGACCCGTTTCGCGGCGTTCCTTCGCTGAACGTTCCGCTGGGTGAGCACGAACGACGAAGGAGAGGGTGCATCGGGCCGGATCAGCGCGTCTCCTTCGTCAGATGTTCCGCTGGCTGAAACAACCACGGCCACAGCGCGCGGCGCGGCGCGGCGCCCGCACGCCTCGAGGGGCCGGCGACGGCGGGTGGTATCCTTCTTGCCCTTCAGGTCGAAGCACTTGCATCGAGGGTTGACGCATGTTCAGCCGCGTGAAGATCGCGATCCGATTCTTCTTCATGGGCCTCGCCGTGGGGATCCTGCTCGCTCCGAGGAGTGGCAGGGAGACGCGGCGGCTGCTGCGCGAAAAAGCCGATCAGCTGCTCAATGACGTCCTCGACGCGGCAACGCTCGGGACGTACGACAACGGCGGCGCTCAGCGCGCGGCGACGGACGCGAGCGGCAGCGATGGCGGCAATGGCCGCGCCAAGAGCCGGACCACGAGCGCGACGTCGGCGACGCCGACCGAGGCCTGATCCCGGACCAACCACGGGCCGCGTCGCAGCACACCGCGTCGCAGCACACCGCGCCGCAGCACATCGCGTCGCAGCACGCCGCGTCGCAGCACGCCGCGTCGCAGCACGCTGCGTCGCAGCACATCGCGGCCTTGCCGTATGACCTGGTTTCGGCGCCGACGCGAGCGTGCGCAGGGAAGCCCCGAACAGACCGATGCGCTCGCGCGGCGAGCGCGCGAGCGGATGGTGCGCGAGCAGATCGAGGCGCGCGGCATCCACGACCCTGACGTCCTGCGCGCCATGCGCAGGGTGCCACGCCACCTCTTTGTCGACCATCCGCACGCCTATGACGACCGCGCGCTGCCGCTGAGCAGCGGGCAGACGATCTCGCAGCCGTACGTCGTCGCGGCGATGACCGCGGCGGCGCGACCCGACCGCACCACCGGGTGGCGCAACGCGAAGGTGCTGGAAGTCGGCACGGGAAGCGGCTACCAGGCGGCCGTGCTGGCGGAGCTGGGGGCCGAGGTGACCAGCATCGAGCGGCATCGGGAGCTGAGCGACCAGGCCGCGGCCCGGCTCAAGGCGGCGGGATACGACGACGTCAAGCTGGTGGTCAGGGACGGCAGCCGTGGGGATCCGGAAGGCGCACCGTGGGACGTGGTAATGGTCACGGCGGCCGGTCCATCGGTCCCGCAGCCGCTGCTCGAGCAGCTCGACGTCGAGGGAGGGCGGCTGGTGATGCCTGTCGGCAGCCGCGAGCACCAGGTGATCACCCTCGTCGAACGGCGCGGCAGCGAGCTGGTGAGCCGTCGGCTCGAGCCCGTCGCATTCGTTCCGCTGCTCGGCGATTTCGGATTCAGCGCATCGGATGCTGACGACGCTGACACGGAGCACGAAACCGCGTAGCAACCAAGCGCTGGCATGGGTCGTGCGTAGGACGGGCGCGACGCGCGCCCGGCCGGTGCTTTCTGGGAGGCATCGGTCAGGCGGGCGCCGCAGAAGGAGGTTGAACCATGACCTACCGCGAGGACGAACCGATCGACGACACACAGGTGGTCGAGCGCGAGCGCGTGGTGGAGCGCCGGGCGGATCCGCCGCCGGCGAACGCGAACGTCAACGTCAGCTCGGGCGCGGGGACGACGTACGTGGATCCGGGACCCGGACCGCTGTATTACGCGCGGCGCGTGATCGCGCTGCTGTTCGGGATCCTGTTCGTGCTGCTGATCCTGCGAATCGTGCTGCTCCTGCTCGGGGCGAACGAGGGCAACGGGATCGTCGACGGCATCTACTCGATCACCGAACCGTTCGTCGCACCATTCCGCGGCGTCTTCAGCATGGACGTGGTGCGGCCGGTGGGACGCAGCGTGCTCGACATCGCGGCTGTCGTGGCGCTGGTCGGCTACATCCTGATCGAGCTGCTGATCCTGGCCATCCTGCGGCTGCCGAACGACCGCGTACCGGCCTAGCCGTCAGACGCGCCGTCAGACGCGGCCGTCAGAGGCAACGGTCAGACGCGGCCGTCAGACCGGCGGGACCTCGAGGGCCGCGCGTCCGCGCGGGACACCGGACCGATGCGGCGGCGCTGCCGCCGCCGGGGACGGAACCATGACGCCGGCGCGCAGCAGCTCCTCGTCGTAGACCGCCTCGACGTTCCGCACCTGCGCGTCGATGCTGAAGCGCTCGGCGACCGTGGCATAGCCCGCCTCACCGAGCGCTTCTCTGCGCTCGGGCGATCGTGCGAGCTCGACGATGGCGCGAGCCAGTGCCGGCGGGTCTGCGGGCGGGACGAGCAGGCCGTCGACGCCAGAGGTGATCACTTCCGGGATGCCGCCCACGGCCGATGCCACGACCGGGCGGCGCCGGGCCATCGCCTCGAGGATCGAGATGCCCTGCGCCTCACGCAACGACGGCAGGACGGCGACAGACAGGTCAGCGGTGACGGCGGCGATGTCGTCGCGGCGCCCGGTGAAGACGATCTGCCTGCTCGCGCGTTCTGGGAGGGCGGCCGTCTGCTCCCGCAACGGCTCCGCCAGCGAGCCCTCGCCGACGACGACCAGCCACGCGGCCGGCGCCTGCTCCACGACGAGGGGCCACGCCTCGATCAGGTAGCGGTGCCCCTTCTCGGGCTCCAGCCGCGCCACGACGCCGGCCAGGAACGCGTCGCAGGGGATCTTGAAGTCGTCGCGCAGGGTGCAGGGCGGCGCGGGAATGGCGAAGCGCGACAGGTCGACGCCGTTGGGGATCACCGCGAAGCGCGCCGCCCCACGGCCCTCGCGGCGCACCTTGGTCTCGATGCTCGCCGACGGCACGATCAGCCGGTCGACCATCGGCGTCAATGCGGCCAGCTCTGCCACATCTCCAGCCGGGCGGACGCGCGACGAATGGACCGTGGCCATGATCACGGGCGTGTGCGCGGCGACCGCGGCCCGCGTGCCGACG
>DASSOM010000066.1:0-21574 GCA_035700625.1 Vicinamibacterales bacterium | reverse complement strand
GACCCCGCCCGACCCGGCGGTCGTCGAGGCGGTGGTCCGCGCCCTGCGGGACGTCTACGGCAACGCCTCGAGCGTGCACCATTTCGGTCAGCGCGCGAAGGGACTGCTCGATGAGGCGCGTTCGGCCGTGGCGGACCTCATCGCCGCCGAGCCGGCCGAGATCGTGTTCACCAGCGGCGGCACGGAGGCGGACAACCTGGCGCTGCGGGGCGCCGCGGAGGCCCTCGAGGCCGGCGGACGCCGGCACCTGATCGCGAGCGCCATCGAGCACGAGGCGGTGCTCAACACCGTCAAGGCGCTCACGCGGCGCGGCTGGACGTCCACCCTGCTGCGCGTCGGTCCATCCGGCGTCCTGGAACCCGGCGCACTGGAGGCCGCGCTCACGCCACACACGGCCATCGTCTCGGTCATGCACGCGAACAACGAGATCGGCACCATCCAGCCGATCGCCGAGCTGGCGTCGCTGGCCCACGCGCACGGCGCGCTGTTCCACACCGACGCCGTCCAGTCGGTGGCGAAGATCCCGGTGGACGTGCGGGCGCTCGGCGTCGATCTGCTGTCGCTGTCCGCGCACAAGTTCAACGGTCCGAAAGGGGCCGGTGCGCTCTGGGTCCGGCGGGGCACGCGGATGATGTCGATCCTGACTGGCGGGCGGCACGAGCGGAACCGGCGCGCCGGAACGGAAAACGTCCCGGGCATCGCGGGCCTCGGCGCGGCAGCCCTCCTCGCGCGTCGAAAGCTCGACACCGAACCGGCCCGCGTCGGCGCGCTGCGCGATCGGCTCGAAGCGGGCGTGCTGACGTCAGTCGAAGGCACGGCCGTGAACGGCACCGGGCCGCGCGTGCCGAACACGACGAACATCAGCTTCGACGGCGTCGAGGCGGAGTCGCTCCTGATCGCGCTCGATCTCGAAGGGTTTGCCGTCTCGACCGGATCCGCGTGTTCGTCGGGGACGCTCGAGCCGTCGCACGTGCTCCGCGCGATGGGTCTGCCGGCGCACCGTACACAGAATTCGCTCCGCTTCAGCCTCGGCGCCGGCAACACGGAAGCCGAAGTGGACGCGCTGCTGGCGGCGCTCCCGCGCGTCGTGGGCAAATTGCGGACGCTGGTCCGGCGGTAATTGGTGAGTTGGTGAGTTCGTGAGTTGGTGAATTGCATTGGATTGACCAATTCACCAATTCACCAATCCACGAATTCGCCAATTGCAGATATGCGGATAGTCGTTGCCATGTCCGGCGGCGTCGACTCGTCGGTGGCGGCCGCGCGGCTTGCGCGGGAGGGCCACGACGTGATCGGCCTTTCCATGCAGCTGTACGACCATTCGGTCAGGGACGGCGCGCAGGGGGGCGAGGTGCGCTTCGGCAGCTGCTGCACGATCGACGACCTCTACGACGCGCGGCGCGTCGCCGACGCGCTCGGCATCCCGCACTACATCGTCAATTTCGAGCGGCGCTTCGAGGAGGAGGTCGTCTCGGACTTCGTCCGCGAGTACCTGGCGGGACGCACGCCGATTCCGTGCGTGCACTGCAACGCGGATCTGAAGTTCGCCGAACTGGTGGCTCGCGCGGACGGCTTCGATGCCGCCGCGGTCGCGACGGGACATTACGCACAAATCGATCGCGATCCGTCGACGGGACGCTTCCGGCTGAAGCGCGGCGCCGACGCCGCGAAGGACCAGTCCTACTTCCTCTTCTCGCTGACGCAGGCCCAGCTCGCGCGCGCGCGATTTCCAGTCGGCGCCATGGACAAGTCCGAGGTCCGCGCGGAGGCGCGCCGGCTCGGGCTCCGCGTCGCCGAGAAGCCCGACAGCCAGGAGATCTGCTTCGTCCCCTCCGGCGCCCACGCGGACTTCGTGGCCAGCCGCGCCGGCGCTCCTGAGCAGGGCTCGATCCGGGATCAGACCGGACGGGTGCTCGGACGCCACGACGGCATTCACCGCTTCACCGTCGGCCAGCGGAAGGGGCTCGGCATCTCCTCGACCATCCCGCTCTACGTCGTCGACATCGACTCGGAGACGGCGAATGTCACGGTCGGCCCGCGTACCGCGCTCGAGCGGACGTCGCTGACCGCCTCGCGCGTGAACTGGATCGACGGTGACGTCCCCTCAGCCCCCGTCCGCGCCACCGCGCGGATCCGCCACCGGCACGAGGACAGCCCGGCCACGATCGTCCCGATCGACGCCGCGCGCGCGTCCGTCGAGTTCGATCGCCCGCAGGTCGCCATCACACCCGGACAGGCTGTGGTGTTCTACAACGGAGAGTTCGTGCTGGGAGGCGGTTGGATCGATTGATGATTGGCGATTGGCGACTGCCAATTACGCCACAACGCGTGCATCGCCGAGGTGTTGCGGCGTACCTTCCAGGTATTTCTCGGCGTCGATGGCGGCCATGCAGCCGGAGCCGGCGGCGGTGATGGCCTGGCGGTAGACGTGATCCTGCACGTCGCCGCAGGCGAACACGCCCGGGACGCTGGTGCGTGAGCCGGCGTGGGTGACGATGTAGCCGTTCGCATCGAGCTCGAGCTGGCCGGCGAACAGCCCGCTGTTCGGCGTGTGGCCAATCGCGACGAACACGCCGTCGACCGCCACCTCTTTCGTCTCGCCGGTGAGGTTGTTCCGCAGCAGCATCGAGGTGACTTCCCCCTTGCCGGTATCGCGGATCTCCTCGACCTCGCTGTTCCACTCGAACGAGATCTTCTCGTTGGCGAACGCCTTGTCCTGCATGATCTTCGACGCGCGCAGCGTGCCGCGCCGGTGCACGACGGTCACGTGCGACGCGAACCGGGTGAGGAAAATGGCCTCTTCCATCGCCGAGTCGCCGCCGCCGACGACGGCAATCGGCCGGCCGCGGAAGAAGTAGCCGTCGCAGGTCGCACACGTCGAGACGCCATGGCCGATGAGCGCGCGCTCCGAGTGAAGGCCGAGCAGGCGCGCGGTCGCGCCGGTCGCGATCACGAGCGCGCGGCAGCGGTGTTCGCCGTCGGCGGTCACGACCTTGTAGGGATGCGCGGTGATGTCGACCGAGGTGACGTGCCCGCGGACGATCCGTGCGCCGAAGCGCTCCGCCTGCGCCCGCAGTTCCGCCATCAGCTCCGGCCCCATGATGCCGTCGCGATAGCCGGGCCAGTTCTCCACGAGCGTCGTCAGCATCAACTGCCCGCCCGCCTCGAGCCCCTCGATGAGCAGGGGTTTCAGGTTCGCGCGCGCGGTGTACAGCGCCGCTGTCAGGCCCGCCGGGCCCGATCCGATGATGATGACGTTTTCCATGTCAGTGGGCGGCACGAACGATGGCCCCTCGTACGATCACACGTGCTTGTCGATGAGCCGCTTGAGCGAGTCCTTGTCGGTGAGTCCGACGACCTGCTCGACGACCTGTCCCCCCTTGAACAGCAACAACGTCGGGATGCCGCGGATGCTGAAGCGCATGGGCGTCGACGGGTTGTCGTCCACGTTCATCTTGCCGACGACGATCCGTCCGTCGTAATCGGCCGCGAGCTCGTCCACGGTCGGCGCCAGCCGCCGGCACGGGCCGCACCACTCCGCCCAGAAGTCCACCAGAACCGGGGTCGCGCCGTTAATCGTCTGCTCGAAATTCCCGTCCGTCAGCGTCTGAATCTTTTCGGTTGCCACGCTAGGGTCCTCCCACTGCTCTATACACTTTGACATACTCCCGGGCCGAAACGTCCCACGAATGGTCCTGGCGCATGCCAGCGCGCTGGAGGGCGCGCCAGCGGCGGGGCTGCCGGAACGCCGCGAGGGCCCGCTCCACGGCGGCGACCAGCGCGGCCGGCGTGTACTCGGTGAATTTGAAGCCGTTGCCCTGCGCGCCCGGCTCATCGGCATCCACGACGGTGTCGTCGAGCCCCCCGGTGGCGCGCACGACCGGGATCGTGCCGTAGCGGAGGCTGTACATCTGGTTGAGACCGCACGGCTCGAAGCGGGAGGGCATCAGAAACAGGTCCGCCCCCCCTTCGATGAGGTGTGCAAGCGCCTCGTCGAACCCGACCGTGATCGAGACGCGGTCGGGATGGCGCGCGGCCACGTCAATCCAGAAGCGCTCGTACCGGGGATCGCCGCCGCCGAGGACCGTCCAGGTGGCGTCGAGCGCGAGCAGCGCGTCGGCCGCTCGCTCAATCAGATCGAATCCTTTCTGATCGGTGAACCGCGACACCATCCCGATCACCGGGCGCGCCATGGCGGCTTCATTCGGCACGAACCCGCAACGCTCGAGCAGTTGCCGCTTCACGTCGGATTTCGCGGCCGGCGATCGCGCGTCGAAGTGCGTCTCGAGGAACGGATCGGACCGCGGATTCCATGCCTCGGTGTCGATACCGTTGAGGATGCCCGACACGTCGCTCGCGCGACGCCCGAGGATGCCGTCGAACCCGAAGCCGAGTTCCGGCGTGAGAATTTCGCGCGCGTACTCAGGACTGACCGTCGTAATCCGGCGGCTGAAGTTGATGCCCCCCTTCAGGTAGCTCACCTTTCCCCAGTACTCGAGCGCATCGACGTGGAACAGATGCCACGGCAGATCGACGTCGCTCAGGACGGAGGGCGGAAAGAGTCCCTGGAAGGCGAGGTTGTGGATCGTGAGGACGACCGGCACGCCGCCGACGAAGGGATCGCCCGCGTAGTGGATCTGCTGGTACACGGGCACGAGCCCGGTCTGCCAGTCGTGGATGTGGATCGCGGACGGACGCTGCTCGCGCAGGCGCAGGTATTCGAGCGCGGCGCGCGACAGCACCGCGAACCGGTACGCGTTGTCGGGATAGTCGTCGTTGCCGACGCCGTACAACGCGGGGCGATCGAACAACTCCGGCGCATCGACGAACACCGCGCGCACGCCGGACGGCTGCGCCAGCTCCAGGAACTCCACCCGTTGCCGCGCCCCGCCGAAGGGGATCTCGGCCGGCGTGGCCGCCGCGCCGATCGCGTGGACGCCGCGGTAGCGCGGCAGGATGATCGTCACGTCGTGGCCGAGCCGCGCGAGCGCGGCCGGCAGCGCTCCGGCGACGTCCGCGAGGCCGCCCGTCTTCGCAAACGGACGCGCCTCCGGCACGACCATCACGATCGACAGCGGCGCTTCACCCGGTTCCGCGGCACGACGCTTCGTGCGCGGCGCGGCGGTCTGGCGCGGCCGACGGGGAGCTGGAGTTCTTGCTGAACGCGGGGATGACTGTGAAGCTGGACGACGACCGGACATCCTGTGAATTGTAGCCGCTCGGCAGGACGACCGGAGCGGGGCGCGCGCACGCGCCCCGCTCCGCGAGTGAGATTTAGAAGACGACCCGGATGCCGGCGCGCACGGTGCGCGGAGTCGTCCAGGAATCCGGATCGAGGAAGCTCGAACCCGACAGATCCTGAATCGTCTCGGCGACGCCGTTGTTCGTCGCGTTGAAGATATCGACGTAGACGCCGATGTTTCTCGCCGCATCACCGAGCGGGAACGTCTTTTCCACCCGGAAGTCGAGGTTGTTGATCCCGTCGGCGCGAATCGCGCCGCGCGGCTCGATCCGTACCCGTTCGCTGCCCTGGTCCAGGCCGCGGAAATTGACGACGCGACTGAAGGCCCTCCCGGTCGTGTAGCTGTAGATGCCGCTCACCCGGATGCCGCCCCACGCCGGCACGTTGTACGTGCCCTCGAGTCGTACGGCGTGCGTGGGATCGATGGTGGACCGTCCGTCGGCGTTGATCCGCCGGTTCGGATTCGAAAAGACGCCGTTGCGGCCCGAGTCGCCGCCGCCGGCGTTGCCGCCCGTGTCGTTCACGATCCCGTCGGTGCGCGACCAGGTGTATGCCCCGATCAGCTGCCAGTTCTTCGAGAAGCGCTTGCGCGCCTTGAGCTGGAAGGCGTTGTAGTCACGGTGCGCCCCGTCCGGGTTCGTGAAGAGGTAGAACGGATTGCCGGGGTTCGTCAGGTTGAACACGGTGAACGGCCCACCGTCGTCCGACGTGTTCACCTCTCCGTCCGGTCCGGGGTCGATCTTCGTCACCGGCTCGTATATCGAGCCCGTGTCGATGAACGCCATGAAGTTCCTGAAGTTGCGTTTTATGTACAGGACCTCGAGCGATAAATCCGGGATCACTTCACGTTCGATCCCCACGAGGTACTGGTCCACGTAGGAGTGAGAGATGTCCGGATCGATGCCGAAGCTCGTCGTCGGCTCGATGCGCGCGAACTCCTCGAAGTTATCCGGGCCGAGCACCGTGGCAAAGATGAACGGGCTCAGGTGGCTCGTGTCCATGAACTCGAAGTGGCCGGAAAAGATCGCATCATGGTAGCGGCCATAGTGCGCGCGCAGCACGGTCTTGTGATCGCCGAACAGGTCGTACACGACGCCGAGCCGCGGCGAGATCGGCGTCGTGGTCAGCACGTTGCCCAGCTCCGGTACCGAACCCTTGTTGATGTTGAACCGCACGCCGGGGTTGATGGTCAGCCGGTCCGTGACGGTCCACGTGTCCTGTGCGTAGATCGTCGTCCGGTTGATCGTCGACTTCTGCACGTAGCCGTCGTACAGATAGACGTTGTACGGCTCGCCGCCGTAGTCGTAGTAGAGGCGCCCCCCCGGGTACCCGAATTCATTCGTGATCGTCGCGTGCTGGAACTCGAACCCGAACTTGAACTCGTGGCTCTTGCCCAGGAACCCGTCGGCATACCGGACGACGTTCGCCGACGACGTGTACGGCCTTCGATCGAAGTTGCCGAAATAGGGCGAGTTGCCGGAGTAGAACCCGGTCAGCAGGTCGTAGTGGGGATAGGGACCCTCGCGCGTCTGCGGGGGCGTCGGCTCGAGCGGGAAGTAGCCGCGGAACCCGCCGGTACGCGCCTCGAACAGCGTCTTGCTGTTGATCGTCCAGGTGAGGCGCCCGTTCCAGTTCACTTCCGGTGACGGCTCCACGACCGTGGTTTCAGGCGGACGGAAGCGGCCCGCGCCGCGGCCGGTCACGTCGTACTTGTCCTTCTCGAAGAACCCCTCCACGCGAACGTTCGGCGACACCGACCAGTTCAGTTTCGTCAGGAACCGCGGTGAGTCCTCCGTGTGGAGAATGGACGCGCCCGCTGGCTGATACCGATCGCGGAGGAACTGAAAGCCGGCGAAGAACCACGCCTTGTCCCGAATGATGGGGCCGCCGATCTGGGCCGTCGTGTCGAAGTTGACGTCGATCTTCTGAGGCGTGAACTCCTCCTGCAGGTCGGCGGGCAGACCGCTGACGTTGTTGCCCACCCAGCCTGGCCGAATCGTCCAGAACTCGCCCAGCCCGGAGAAGCGGTTGCTGCCCGAGCGAATCACGCTGTTGGCGGCGACGCCCGTGAACTCGCCGTACTCCGCGTTGGCGCCGAGGCCGACCACCTGCACTTCTTCGACCCAGTTGTAATTGAAGAAGGACCACGGCGTGCCTCCTTCGGGGTCGCTGACGTCGACGCCGTCCATCAGCAGCGCGTTCGAATCCTGCGTGCCGCCGTACGCGACGCTCGAGGAGATGCCTGGCACCACGTTGATGATGTCCGGCTGAAAACGCGACGTCGGCAGGTTCTGCAGGATCTCGTTGTCGAGATGCGTGCTCGATGCCGAACTCTTCACGTCCACGGTCGGCGACGCCGCCGTGACCGTGATCGTTTCCGACTGCGAGGCCACTTCCATCTGCACGTCCACCGTAATGGTGGTGCCCAGAGGAAGCCGGATGCCTTCTCGCTTCACGGTCTTGAAGCCGGGCAGCTCCGCCGTGACGGTGTACGTGCCTGGAATGAGCGACGGGAAACGATAGACGCCATCCGCGTCGGTGACCGCGACCTGCACGTCGCCGGCGCGCGCTTGTTCGGCCGTGCTTACGGTGACGCCCGGCAGCACCGCCCCGGTGCTGTCGGCCACCGTGCCGGTCAACGACGACGTCTGGCGCCCCTGCGCGTACCCGCTGGCCGGAAGGGCCACGACGGCGAGTGCCGCCAGCAACCCCCACAACTTCGGTTTGCACATGGTCATGGGTTCCGCTTCTCCTCCGGATGGATGTGGAGCAGGCCGGGACGATACCTGCGACCGTGGACGACGAGCCGGGCGGCGCGCCCTCCCCCACCCCGCCAGAAGTATACGGATCGGCGGAGCCGCAGAACAGCAAAATGATGAGTCGGCACGGTCTGTTAGACTTTTCCCTTTCCATGGTCAGCACTCGACGGGCACTGGCCGTCGCGGGCGTGGCGCTCATCGCGGCGGCCGCGGCCTGGGGCGGGCTCCGTCACCGGCCCGAGGCCGGGTCTGCGGCGCGCAGCGGCGCACCCGCGGCGCGCCCCTCCGTGATCCTCGTGACGATCGACACGCTGCGGGCGGATCGCGTCGGCGGGACGGGACGCCTGGCCGGTCTCACGCCGCATCTCGATCGCCTCGCCGCGCGAGGCGTGAAGTTCGCCGAGGCGTTCACGGATGTTCCGCTGACGTTTCCGGCGCACGTGTCGATCATGACGGGGCTGTATCCCTCGCGGCACGGCGCCCGCGACAATGGCAGCTTCGTGCTCGGCCCGGACGCGTTGACGCTGGCGGAGCGGCTGCACGACGCGGGCTATCACACGGCGGCCTTCGTCGCGAGCTACGTCCTCGCGCGCAGCTTCGGGCTCAATCAGGGATTCGACGACTACGTCGACCGCGTCGAAGTCGCCGGCTCGCGCTATGCGTTCAGCGACCTGCAGCGGCGCGGCGCCGAAGTCGCCGGCGACGCGCTCGCCTGGGTAACGCGCGCCGCGGCAGCCGACGACCGGCCGATCTTTCTCTGGATGCACTTGTACGATCCGCACACGCCCTACGAGGCGCCGAAGGCGTTCGCCGACAGGTTTCCGGGCGCGCCCTACAACGCGGAGGTCGCGGCCGCGGACTGGGCAGCCGGGTACCTCCTCGACGGGCTGCCGCCGCGCGTCCGCGACAACGCGCTCGTGATCGTCACCGGCGATCACGGCGAGAGCCTCGGCGAACACGGCGAGCCGGAGCATGGCATCTTTCTGTACGACGCGACCCTGCACGTGCCGCTGATCATCGCCGGCGCGGGATGGCCCGCGGGACGGACCGTGACCGAGCAAGTGCGCCACATCGACCTCGTGCCGACCGTGCTGGACGTCCTCGGTCTGCCCCACGACGCTGACCTGCCGGGCGTGAGCCTGCGGCCGCTGGCGGAGGGCCGCGACACGAGGAGCGGAGCGGGGCGTGGGGCCCCCGCGAGCGACGAGCCGGGGTCCGGGGCGGAGCCCCGGCTAAGATTGGACGCGCCGCTGTCGTACGCGGAAAGCTGGTTTCAGCGGCTGCACTTCGGCTGGAGCGAACTGCGCGCGGTGCGGTCGGGCGACTGGAAATTCATCGCCGCGCCGCACCCCGAGCTGTACGACCTGAAGCACGATCCGGGCGAGGCGCACAATCTGATCCGCGAGCGGCCGGCCGTGGCCTCGCGTCTCGCCGGCGAACTCGATCGGATCGGTCGTCCGAGCGAACGGGCGCTCGCGGCGGAACACAAGATGGACGCGGCAACGGTGGAGCGGCTGCGCAGTCTCGGCTACCTGGGAGGGGGCGGCGGCACGTTGTCCGGCGGCACGGGTGACGATCCCAAGGATCGGATGGCTGATTACGTCGCCTTCGTCGGGACGTTCTATGCCGCACTGGCGGATCTCGAACAGGGGCGTGCGCCGGACGCCTTGTCCGGATTTCGCGATCTCGCGCGGCGCTTTCCCGAGAGTTTCGAGGCGCACCAGTACGCGGGACGCGCGCTCGCGACGCTGGGCCGCCGGCGCGAGGCGCTCTCCGAGTACGAGGTCGCGATCGGCCTGAATCCGACGTTCGCGGCGGTGTACTTCGACGCCGCGCGCGTCGAAGCCGCCCTCGGATCGATGGACGCCGCCCGCGCGCGTCTCGCACGCGGATTTGCGATCGAGCCCGAATCCTTCTATGGGTACTTCGTCAAGGGGCTCGTCGAGGACGCCGCCGGGGATACCTCGGCGTCGCGGCAGGCGTTCGAGCGCGCCGTCGCCCTGAACCCGGGCCTCGCGCCCGCGCACCTCGAACTCGGACGCCTGGCGGAACAGTCCGGCGACCGCACCGCGGCGCTCGGCCACTACCGCGCCGCGCTGGCCGCGGATCCCGGACTGCGCGCCGCGCGCGAGGCGGAAGCGCGGCTGAGAACACCGGAACGGTAATCGCCATGGGAAAGGCTTCCAGGTCCCGTTCGACGCGCCCCGCTCCGCCATCGCGCCCGCGGGCCATGCACGCGCGCACGATCGCCGTCGTGGCGCTGTTGACCGCGCTCGTGGCGGGCGGATGGTGGTGGATGCGCATCGGACGCTCGGCGAACAGCGGACACGGCACGCCGCTCGGCCGCGTGGCCGCCGGCGTCGATCCGCGCGCGCTCAACGTGCTGCTGATCACGCTCGACACGACGCGTGCGGACCGCCTCGGCGCGTACGGCTTCACCGGCGTCGAGACGCCGAACCTCGATCGCATCGCCGCCAACGGCGTCCTCTTCACGCAGGCGATGTCCGCGGCGCCGCTCACCCAGCCGGCGCACGCCAGCATCTTCACCGGACGCGTGCCGCCGGAGCACGGCGTCCGCGACAACGGCGGGTTCATTCTCGATCCCGCGCAGGTCACGCTGGCCGAAGTCCTGCGCCAGCACGGCTACAAGACCGGCGGGTTCGTCGGCGCGTACGTGCTCGACTCACGGTGGGGGCTCGACCAGGGATTCGAGACCTACGTCGACGACTTCGATCTCTCGGCCTACAAGTCGATCTCGCTCGGCGGGATCGAACGCCGCGGCGCCGACGTCGCCGACGCGGCACTCAAATGGATCGACTCGGCCGCGTCCGGAAAGTTCTTCGCGTGGGTCCATTTCTACGACGCGCACGCCCCGTACGATCCGCCGGAGCCGTACAAATCACGCTACGGCGCACGCCGTTACGCCGGCGAGATCGCCTACGTCGACGCGCAGGTGGGACGCCTCCTCGCCGCGCTCGCCGAGCGGCGCGTGCTCGACCGCACGCTGGTGGTCGTCATGGGCGACCACGGCGAGAGCCTCGGCGAACACGGCGAGCAGGCGCACGGCTTCTTCCTCTATCAGAGCGTCCTCCGCGTGCCGCTGCTGATCGACGCTCCCTACTCCGCCATCCCGCACGGACGCCGCGTCACGTCCGTGGCGCGCAGCATCGACATCATGCCGACGGTGCTCGACCTGCTCGGGCTGCAGACGCCGGATTCCGTCGAAGGACAGACGCTCATCCCGCTCATGACCGGCGCCTCACCCGATCTCGGCCTCGAGGCCTACGCGGAATCGCTGTACCCGCTTCATCATTTCGGCTGGAGCGATCTGCGCGTGCTTCGCACCGGCCGATACAAGTTCATCGCGGCGCCGCGCCCGGAACTCTACGACCTGCAGACGGATCCGGACGAGGCGCACAATCTGTACGAGCAGCGGCGCTCGCTCGGGGACCAGATGGCCGCGCGGCTGCGCGGGCTCGAAAAGGGATTCACGAGCGAGAAGCGCGCGGCGGAGCCGGTCGATCTCGATCCGGAAGCGCGCTCGCGGCTCGCCGCGCTCGGCTACGTCGGCAGCTTCGTGAACACACCGGCGCCGACCGACGCGTCGCGCGCGTCGCTGCCGGATCCCAAGGACAAGATCGACGTCTTCAACCGCATCAACGAGGCGAGCGATCTCTCACGCCATGACGGCGGGTCCGACCGCGCGATTGCCATCCTCACGGACGTCGTCCGCACCGACCCCGAAGTCGTCAGCGCCTGGTTCATGCTCGGCAACGAGTACGTCCGCGCCGGCCAGTTCGAGCGCGCGCTCGAGCAGTTCCGCCGCGCGCTCGCGCTGAAGCCGGACGACGACCTGTCCGTCATCAACATGGCGAACACGTATCGCCAGATGGGACGCGAGGCCGAAGCGCGCGCGGGCTACGAGCGGCTCCTGCAGCTCGATCCGCACAACCCGCAGGCGCGCATCCAGCTCGCCGAGATGGACGCGGACGCCGGCCGCTACGACGCCGCCGAAGCGCACGTCCGCGAAGCGCTGAAGGTCGACGCCAACCTGGCCGGCGCGCGCAACATCCTCGGTGTGATCAAGTACAAGCGCGGCGATAAGGCGGGGGGTCGCGCCGAGGTCGTCGCGGCGCTGCAGCAGAAGGCCGACCTGCGCCGCGCGCACTACAACCTCGCGCTGATGGACGAAGAAGAGGGCAACCTTGCCGGCGCCATCGCCGAATATCGGCGAGAGACCGAGCTGCATCCCGACAGCTACAAGGCGTACTTCAATCTGGGACGCCTGTACGGACAGGTCGGCGACCGTCCGCGTCAGCTCGAGGCGTATCAGCACGCCATCGAGCAGAATCCCTACTTCGCGGAAGGACACCTCTTCCTCGCCAAGCTCTATCTCGACATGGACGAGCATCTGGACGAGGCCATCGCGCTGGCGCGCAAGGGGCTGGAGCTCGCGCCGCGATCCGAATACGCACCGCTCGCCCACTACATCGCCGCGGACGTCTACAACCGGACGGGGCGTCCGGCGGAAGCGGCGCGCGAGGCGGCGCGCGGACGCGCGCTGGAAGCCGCGATCAAGTCGAGGGGCTGAGACGTCCGGCTACCCGGCCGGCGCGCCGCGCCGTCCGAGCGCGGCTTCCGCCGCACGGCCGCGCCGGGCTTCCGCCTCGGCCTCGGCGTGGCGTCCCTGCCGGTTGTACAAATCCGCGAGCACGTAATGTCCGAGCGGCGCGTACGCGGCAGTCGGACCTGCCTCCAGCCCCTTCTTCGCCAGCGTGATCGCCTCGTCGTAGCGCTGCCCCTGATCGAGCAGCAGCTTCGCCAGATAGAAGTAGCCTTCCGCGAACTCCGGATCGGCCTCAATCGCGCGCCGGTACGCGGCTTCCTGATCGGAGGTGCGACCGAGGGCCTCGTACAACCGGCCAAGATTGAACGCGGCCTTGTAGTTGTGCGGGTGCGTCTCCAGTTCGCGTTTGTACTCGGCCTCCGCGGTGGCCGGGTCGTTGCGCTTTTCGGCGAGCAGCGCGAGATTGAAGTGCGCGAGCCGGACATCCGGCTTCTGTGCGATCGCCTCGCGAATCTCGCGCTCCGCTCCCGCGAGGTCTCCCCGGTTGAGCGCGACGACGCCCAGCGCGTTGCGCGCGGCGGCCATCGTGGGTTCCACCTCGAGCGCCTGACGCAGCGCCTGCTCCGCGCCCGCGTTGTCGCCGCGATCGAGCAGGATCTGCGCGATCTCGTAATGGACCTGCGCGTTCTTCGGATCGATTTGCAGGAAGCGCCGGAAGCCGACGAGCGCGTCATCGTCGCGCCCGAGCTTCCGGTACACGTGCGCCATGTTGATGATCGCTTCCTCGTCGTCCGGCTTCAGCGCGAGCGCCTGCTTGAAGTAGCCGATCGCCTCCTCATGGCGGTTCTGCCGCTCGTAGGTGTTGCCGAGCATGAACCACGCATCGATGATCTTCGGATCCTCTTTCAGGACGTTCTTCAGCAGCGAGACGGCCGCCGTGAACTGCGTCTCGTCGCGCGCCAGCTCGCGCGCGTGCGTGATGAGGTTGAAGACCGACACCTTGTCTTTCGGATCCGCGAGCCCCTCGCGCGAGCCGTCCGCCGGAAGGTCCGCCGCGAACGACCCGATGTAGCCGAGCGCCGCGAGCCGCGCCTTCGAGTCGGGATCGACCTCGGTCAGTTCGGCTCTCGCGGGCTGCCCCTGCTTGAAGCGCGCTTCCATGGCGTCCAGCCGCGCCAGCATGCGATCGCCGAGCGCGCGGCGCCCTTCGAACAGGTTCGTCTGTTCCTTTGGATCGTCCTGCAGGTCGTACAGCTCTGGCCGCGGCGCCGCAATCAGCTTGTAGCGCCCTTCGCGCAGCGACCGCAGATCGCTCCACCCGAAGTGATGCAGCGGATACACCGCTTCGGCGTACGCCTCGAGCCCCATCTCCATGCTGGCCCCGGTCATCAGCGGCGCGATGCTGCGGCCGTCAATCGGCGGACTCGCGGGCACCGGCACGCCCAGCAGGTCGAGCACCGTCGGCATCACGTCCACCGACCGGACCGGATCGGCGACGCGCCGCCCGTGCATCAGCGAAAACGGCGCGCGAACGATGAGCGGAATATGCGTCGTGCTCTCGTAGATGAAGAAGCCGTGCGTCGCCTCGCCGTGCTCGTTCAGGCTCTCGCCGTGATCGCCGAGGACGACGACGACGGTGGAGTCGAGGAGCTGGCGGTCGCGCAGGAGCCGCATGACGCGCCCGACCTGCGCGTCGGCGAACGAGATTTCTCCCTGGTAGGGATCGCCGGGATGCTCGCCGAGGTACGGCTGTGGCGGCGCGTACGGCGTGTGCGCGTCGTACAGATGGATCCAGGCGAAGAACGGCGCGGTGCGGTGCGCGTCGATCCACGGCAGCGCATGGTCGACCACCTCGTTGCCGGGGCGCTGGACGGCCCCCATCGAGACGACCTTGTACTTGGAGAGATCGAAGTCGTCGAAGTACGTGTCGAAGCCCTGGCCGATGCCCCACTTGCGATCGAGAACGTACGCCGCGATGAACCCGCCGGTGGCATAGCCGCGCGCCTTCAGGGTTTCCGCGAGCGTCTGTTCGGTGTCGGGCAGGAAGTAGCCGCCGTTGTCGCGGACGCCGTGCTCCGGGGGAAAGCGTCCGGTGAAGAGCGACGAGTGCGCCGGCAGCGTCAGCGGGGCCGCGGTGCTCGCGTGCTGGAAGAGCACGCCCTCGCTCGCGAGCGCGTCCAGATTCGGCGTACCAGCATGCGGATGCCCGTACGCGCCGAGCCGATCGGCGCGCGTCGTGTCGAGCGTGATGATCACGACGTTGAGCCGATCCCGATCGACCCCTGCCGGCAGGCGGCCGAGCTCGACGCCGCCGCCGGCCACCACACGCGCCGGCATGCGCATCCACAGCACGCCCGCGATGATCGCGGCGGCCGCGACGACAGCCGCCGCGATTCGGTGTTTCCTCACGGTTCGTTCAAGCGTTTGGATTCAGCGTCCGCTGGCGGCGCAATAACTCAGTCTAACACCACGAATTGTCGCGACTGGCGCCGCCGACCGCTGCGGCATTGCGATTGCTGCCGTCCTCAGACGCTTTCAGCGTTTTTCACCGCCTTCCCGAGGAGGTTGATTGACACGCCACATCACGAGATCCACCACGTGGGCACTGAGCGCCTGCCTGGCGTTCGCCACGGCCGTGGCGCCGTGCGCCGCCAGTGAACGTTCGACCGTCAAGACCGCCGAGCCGGTCGCCAAGTCGACGCCGATCCGCGAACCGGCGCTCACCGAGCTCTCGCCGGCCAGCCGCGCCCTGCTGGCGCACGCGGCAAACGCTCCAGCTCCCGCGCGCACTCAGCCGCAGACGCCCGACACCTCGTCGGCGTCCTCCTTCTTCACGAGCAAGCGCGGCATCGTCACGCTGGTGCTCATGGGAGTCGGCACGGGCTTCACGCTCTGGTCGATTCAGCACGATCGCGAACCGGTGAAGTCGCCGGTCCGCTAGGTCATCCAGGAGGCGTATACATATGCACAGGTTATTGAGGACGGCCGGCGCGCTGGTGTGTGCGGCGCTGCTGGCTGCGCCCGTGATGGCCCAGACGCTCACCGGCGCCATCGCGGGAACGGTCACCGACGAGCAGGGAGCCGTGCTTCCGGGCGTCACCGTGACGCTCACCGGCAAACAGGGCAGTACCACGCAGGTGACCGATGCAAACGGGTCGTACCGGTTCGTCGCGCTCGAGGTCGGCACGTATCAGGTCGAGGCGGATCTCTCCGGGTTCCAGAAGGCGACCCGGCCCGACCTGCAGATCTCTCCCGGACGCGAGCTGACGATCGACCTGCAGCTGAAGATCGGCGGGCTGACCGAGACCGTCACCGTCTCCGGCGAGTCGCCGGTCGTGGACGTCAAGAGCAGCGCCACCGAAACGACGATCTCGCAGTCGCTGCTCTACAGCGCCCCGATCACGCGCACGGCGATCAACGTGATCAACTACGCGCCGGGCGTGAACGACGGCTCGGCGTACGGCGGCGATTCCGATTCGGGCAACGCGCTGCTGATCGACGGCGTCGACACGCGCGACCCCTCCGGCGGCACCGCCTGGACCTTCTACAACTACAACATCGTCGAGGAGTATCAGTTCCAGGGGCTCGGCGCCCCGGCGGAGTACGGCGGCTTTACCGGCGCGGTGGTCAACACGATCACCAAGTCGGGCGGCAACCGGTTCTCCGGGCTGTTCGACGTCTTCGGCACCAACAAGAGCCTCGGCAGCGACAACACGCCGGCCGACATCGCCGCGCAGAATCCGAGTCTCGCGGACCCGGCGGTCACCAGGCGCTACGCCGACATCACGACGCAGATCGGCGGGCCGATCCAGCAGAACAAGCTGTTCTTCTTCGCCAGCGCGCAGCGCTTCCTCCTCGTGACCGATCCCACGGGGCCGATCACGACGCGCCATGAAGTCAGCCCGCGGCTCAACTTCAAATTGAACTGGCAGCCGAACCCGAGCAACAACTTCACGGGCCACGTCCAGTTCGACGCGTACAACATCATCGGACGTCCGGGCGTCTCGTCGCTGATCGCGACCGACGACCTGACCGTCAACGAAGACGCGCCCGAATATGTCTGGATGCTGCAGTGGCGGCATCTCTTCAACGCCAGCACGTTCTCCGAGGTGAAGTACACGGGGTGGACCGGCTTCTACGACCTCAACCCGGTCGTCAACCAGCCGGGGCACTTCGACGGCCTCACGGGCCTGTACTCGGTGTCGGCCGGCTTCTTCTACTACGCCGACCGCGGCCGCGATCAGGTCAACGCGAGCGTGACGCACTATGCCGACAAGTTCGGCCGGCACGAGCTGAAGTTCGGCGCCGAGATCGAGCACAGCACGACGCGGGATCGCTACGGCTTCCCGGACGGGCTGTATTTCTACGACTACGGCGGCGCGCCGTACTACGCGTACAACTACAGCTACGACATCTCCGCGGTGAACACACGCCAGTCGGTGTTCGCGCAGGACTCGTGGCAGATGACCGACCGGCTCACGGCCAACGTGGGCGTGCGCGGCGACATGCTCCAGGGCAAGGGGAAGGACACCGATCGCGTCTACAGCAGCAGCAACTGGGCGCCGCGGCTCGGCCTGGCCTGGGATCTCGCCGGCGACAACCGCACCGTGCTGAGAGGCAGCTACGGGTGGTACTACGAAGGCAGCCAGACGGCGCTCTTCACCCGGGCGTTGCCGGGCATCGCCGACTACATCACGTACGCCGTCAATCCGGACTTCTCGCTTGGCGACATCGTGGACGTGGCGCCTTCCATCCCGTACAAGGTGGCGGACGACATCAAGCATCCGCGCGTGGACGAGGCGACCGTCGCCTTCGAACGCGCGCTGAGCGGGACGATGCGTTTGACGCTGACGGGCATCTGGCGCGACAACAAGAACTTCGTCAACTCGGTCAACCCGTCGGCGCGCTGGCTCCCGGTCACGACCACCGACGAGAACGGCAACCCGATCACGCTCTACAACTGGGCGAACCGCGACGAGTCCGATACCGACTACGTGATTCGCAACGTGAACGGGTTCCAGTACCTCGACCCGGACGGAAACGTCATCGGAACGGCGGATCCGTTCCGAAAGTACCGCGCGTTCATGGCCGTGCTCCGCAAGGCGTACACGAACCGCTGGCAGGCGCAGATCTCGTACGTGTTCGCGAAGACGAACGGGAACGTCGACAACTCGGGCGGGCAGCAGATCGCGACGCGCCAGTTCGAGACGCCGAACCTCGCGCTCGTGAATGCGGAAGGGAATCTGACGTACACGCCGAGACACGAGTTCAAGCTGCTCGGCAGCTATCAGATCCCGCGCGTGGAGGCGTCCGTCAACGCGGTGTTCCGCGCCACGAGCGGCCTCTACTACACGCACATCGAGCAGTTCCCGAACAGTCTGCTGAACGCGCTGACGGCGTACCGGCGGATTCGAATCGAGCCGCTCGGCGCGCGGCAGCTGCCGTCGCTGTACCAGTTCGACGTCCGCTTCGAGAAGAGCTTCCGCTTCCCGGGCAGCAACCGCCTGGACATCTACGCGGACATCGAAAACCTCGTCAACCGCGGCGGCATCACGGACGTGATCACGCGATCCACGTCCGTCGCGCTGCCGGACGGCACGTCGTTCGACCTGCCGTTCAACACACCGGGCGCCATCCAGGCGCCGCGGCAGGTCCGGATCGGCGCGCGCTGGTCCTTCTGACCTGAGTTCGCCGGAGGCGGGGCGCGCCGCGCCCTGCCTCCGTGTTTCCGCCCTCGCGCCGGTGGCATACAATCAGGCGCGTGGCCGACCGCCCCGCCCCGCCTCCCCGCAGCGAGTCGCGCGAGATCGCCGAACTCCGGCGCCTGCGAGAGGAGCAGGCGGACCTCGCCTCCGCGATCGATCTCCAGATTCAGCTGCTGCAGCTCCAGCGCCGCGTGCAGACGCGCGTGCCGCTGCCGTCGATCCCGCTCGATGGTCCAGGGCTCGAAGCCGAACTCGCGCGAGGACGGCCCATCCTGGCCTTCGAAACACTGCCCATCGACTGGAGCGACGCGCGGTTCCTGATCCGATCGACCGCCGACGCGATGCGCACGCACGACGCCATCGAGCCGGAGGACTACCGCCGCGTCACCGACCTGGCGCGGGATTCCGCGCGGCTGCCGGAAATGGTGAAGAACTGGTACGAGTCCGGACAGCCGGACGGTCCGCCTGCCGCGCCCGAAGTGGCCGGCCTCGAGGCCCTCATCCAGCAGGCGATGCGTCCCTTCCTCTCACGCTGCGCGGAGGCTGTCATGGCGCGCACCGTGTTCCAGGGATGGGATGCGGGGACGTGTCCGCTCTGCGGCGCGGAACCCGAGCTCGCGGTGATCACGCCGGCAGCCGATCGGCTGCTCATCTGCGGCCGATGCACGGCGCGCTGGCGCTTCGATCAACTCACCTGCCCGTACTGCCGGAACGCCGATCGGTCCCGCATCACGTCGTTCGCCACGCGCGACGGCCTCTATCGCCTCTATGCCTGCGACGTGTGCCAGCGGTACCTGAAGGCGTACGACGGCCGCCACGCATCGCGCCCCGTCATGCCGGCAGTCGATACGATTGCGACGCTCCCGCTCGACGCGGCTGCGGTGCAGCGCGGGTATCGCTAGTCGGCTTGCCCGCCGTAGCCGCGCAGCGGCGCAGGCGGGATGTCGGATGTTGGATATCGGAGGTGACGGAGCGTGCGAGTCCGCACCGGTGGACGAGAGACGCTTACTTGGACTCGGACTCTTTCGCGCCGACGAGATCGCCGGCCTTGTCCGTCAGCCAGTTGAACAGGTGCCGCGTTTCCCAGAAGCGTCCGAGGTTGGACTTCGCGCCGAGGATCACGAACGCGACGGGATTGCCCTGCGGCAGGCGCAGCAGCGTCGCGAAGCAGTAGCCCGCCTTGCTGATGAAGCCGGTCTTGCCGCCCATCACGTCGAAGTCGCCGCCCAGCAGCAGCCGGTTGGTGCTGTGGATCTGGATGCTGCGCCGGCTCGTCGTGACCGTGTAGGTCGGCGTGCGCATGATGTCGGAGATGCGCTGATCGCCGGCCGCGAAGGTGATGAGCCGCGATAGATCGTAGGCGGATGAAATGTTGTCGGGATCGAGACCCGACGGATCCGCGAAGCTCGTGCTCTGCAGCCCCAGCTCGAGCGCCTTCTCGTTCATCCGCTCGATGAAGGGCGCCGTGCCGCCGTGCGACGATCGCGCGAGCGCCCTGGCGGCTGCGTTATCCGACGCGATCAGCATCAGATGCAGCAGCTCCCCCTGCGTGACAACGTCCTTCGCGCGGAGGTAGGTGGTGGACGCGGCGTACACGTCGCTGCGCTGGATGGTGACGTCGGTGCTCAGATCCGGATTGTCCTCGAGGAACACGAGCGCGGTCATCACCTTGGTGATGCTCGCGATCGAGCGCGCGTCCTGGGCGTTCTCCGCGTAGAGGACTTCCCCGGTCTCGGGGTTGAAAACGATCGCCGCCGCCGCGCGCACGTCCGGCACCATCGCGCCGGTCGCGTCGTCGCGCTTGAAGCGCGGCGTCATGATCTCGTGGAGGGCGCGGAGGCGCGCCTGCTCGCGGCGCTTCGCGGCGGCCCGCGCCCGGGCCAGCCGGGCCTTGCGCGCGCGGGAACTCTTCGCCGAATACGCGGATTTCTTCTTCTGGGTAACCGGCTTCTTCTTGGCGGAGGTGGAGCGCTTGGCGGCAGGGGCCGCGGCGTCGGCGGGGGACACCGGCAGGCACACACCGAATCCCAGCAGCAATACTGCGAGTCGAACGACCCACAACAGGCGGATCTGTCGCACGAACCCTCCGTTTACGGCCAAGCGGCTGGCTGGGAACAACCCTTGGAGTGTGGAATGGAAGCGCAAAAATTGTAACAGGAAGATCCTGCCGCTGCAACCATTTGCGCCCCCCTCCTGAGTGTCAGCCCATAAAGGGCTGACCCACATGTCGCGCCTATCGGCGTGTGGGTCAGGCTGACCCGCATGTCCCGCATATCGGGGCGCGTGGGTCAGGGCTTTATGCCCTGACACCCCCGACGCGGGCGCAGCGGAATACAAGAGGAATGCCACCACAACCGTTCTCACCGATGCGCACGGCGGACCAGCGCTGCGCGCACCACCGCTGACCGAAGTGTGATCGGCCGACACCTGTGATACGTTTTCGCGCGCAGAGCGAGACCAACAGTGCCGGATTCAGGCGATGAATGACCATCAGCAGGCAGAATTCTCCGCGATGCGCGCAACCATCCGCGAGCGCGGTACGGCGCGCATGGTCCTCTTCCCCATCGCCCTCGCGCTCTGGGCCGGCGTGGCGATCGGCACGACCGCCGGGATCGGCCTGCCCATCGCGTCCCTGATGCCGCTGGTCGTTCTGGCGGCCGGCTTCGAAGCGCTGTTCGCGCTGCACGTCAACGTCGAACGGATCGGGCGCTACCTTCAGGTGTTCCACGAGCCCGACGGCGGCTGGGAGCACGTGGCGATGGCCTTCGGCCAGCGCTTTCCGGGCGGCGGTCCGGACGCGCTGTTCAGCGGACTCTTCCTCATGGCCACCGCGGTCAATTACCTGCCGGTCGCGCTGGGCGGCAGCACCACGGAACTCGTCGCGATCGGCGTGCTCCACCTGCTGCTCGCGCTGCACATCGGCACGGCGCGGCGCCGCGCCGCGCGCCAACGACTCCAGGATCTCGAGCGATTTCAGACGCTGAAGAAGTCCCCCGCGACCGACTGATCCAAACGATTGTTCGGCGTCATTCACGTCCTCGGTGGATGTCGATCACGACTCTGGCCCGCGACGCTGAAACCTTCCAAAACATGGCGCGTCTCAAGGAATGACGGCACTGTGATCGCGGGTTCGCCGCCGGCGAGCCGCGGTACAGAACTTGCTCGACTCGTCGCGGGAGTTGGCCATGATGAGCCTCGTTCGATTGCTCGGATTCACGACGCTGGCGTGCGGCTGCGTGACCGGCCGGTATCGCGAAGTGGCGACCAGCCGGGAAGTGGTCTACGTCGAGGAGAAGGGCGC
>DASSOM010000065.1:0-11930 GCA_035700625.1 Vicinamibacterales bacterium | reverse complement strand
GTCGCGCTGCTGGCGATCGCGGCGAAGGTCGCGGCGACGTAGCGATCACGCGGCGTCGCCGTCGGGCGTGAACTCCGGCGCGGCGCGCGCGCGTCTGACAGGCGCGCCGAGCAGAGCCGCCGCGCGCTCGGCGGCTTCGTCGATGGCCGCACGGAGCGGGGCGCCGCGGCCGGTTGAGCGCACCCGCCCGATGCCCTCGAGGTCGATGGTCACGGTGCACTGCGCCGAACCGCCTGCCTCGTCTCCGGCCTCGAGCTGCACATGTATGTGGCGGATGTCCTTCGCGCGCCGTGCGAGCGCGGCGAAGATCCGGTACTCCGCGTACGCGCGCATCTGCGCGGGCACCGTCGCCGCTCGCGCCACGTCGATGCGCATCCGCGGGCTGAGCCAGCGACGCGTCATGACACGGCGCGCGGCCGGCCGGCGGCACGCTGCGCGGCCGGGCGCCTCCAGCGCCGTTGAAGGTAGCGCTCCACTGCGGCGGCCGTCCGCTGCGCCGCCCGATCGACGCTCGCGTACGCGTCGTCGGCGCCCGCGGCCGCGAGGACGCGTCCGCCGGCCCGCATCGACACCGACACGCGGCACACCTTGTCGGACGGCCCGCGCCGCGGCCCGTTCACGTCCAGCAGCTGCACGCGCACGGCGCGCACCTGCCGCGTCCACGGCCGCAGCGCGCCGAGCAGCCGCCGCCGCGCGTGCGCGTCGAACGCCGGCGAAATCTGCAGGCCGCGTCCGACGACGTCGATCGCGGGCGCCGCCGCGATCCGCGGCAGGGATGCCGTTTCGGTCCTCATGTCCTGCTCCTCCTGAACATCCCGGAAGATTTCACAGCGACCGAGACACGGGCGGACGCACGCCACGGGGCAGTGCTCGATGCCCGTCAGGTCAGTCCTGCGAGGCCGGCGATCCACAACACGATCTCGACAATGACGCGCACCGCGATGGCGATGGCGCTACCCAGCACGAGGATGGCGATGCCCATCGCGGCAGCCACCAGGGCGCCGCCGGCGAAGCTGCCGACAGCGAGCCGCAGCGCGCCCAGCGGGTCCCGACGTACGGAGGATGTCATGTCGATCTCCATGGCGTGTCTCGCCGGCCTGCATTCAGTCGGAGGCAAGAACGCGACCACCATTCTGACGCGATTTTCACGTGGCGTCAGGTGCTCCTTCGGCGCGTCATCAGGGCATAAAGCCCTGACCCACGTGTCTTGTGGCAGCCGACCTGAAGCACCGGCGACGGTTTCATCCCGCAACACCCGTTTCAAACTGAAACGCGATCGTTCCCCCATCGGCCAGTTTTGCGCACGCTTCAGCCGGTCCGGTCGTTGCAGTCTCCCGGGCGTGCACGAGCGCCGCGTGTCAGCGGCGCGTGCGAGGAGAGATGCCGATGTTGAACGTTCGTACCCCCACCGCGCTCGAAACGGCGCACGCGCAGTTCGACGAGACCGCCGCGCGGCTCGGCCTGGACGAG
Organism: Vicinamibacterales bacterium; assembly: GCA_035700625.1. Lineage (GTDB taxonomy): Bacteria > Acidobacteriota > Vicinamibacteria > Vicinamibacterales > 2-12-FULL-66-21 > DASSOM01. The sequence continues at coordinate 10,460 of DASSOM010000065.1, read as the reverse complement.
GCGGCGCGCGATCTGCTGCGCAACCCGCTGCGCGAATATCAGTTCGCCATTCCGATCCAGATGGACGACGGGTCGAGCCGCGTGTTCCGGGGCGCGCGTGTCCAGCATAGCGACGCGCGCGGACCCGCGAAGGGGGGCATCCGCTTTCACCCGAACGCGACGATCGACGACGTCCGCGCGCTCGCGATGTGGATGACGTGGAAATGCGCGATCGCGGATCTGCCGCTGGGCGGTGCGAAGGGCTGGGTCCAGTGCGATCCGCGCATGCTCAGTCCGCGCGAGCAGGAGCGCGTGTGCCGCGGGTGGGTCCGCCAGCTCGCGCGGAACGTAGGGCCGCTGACGGACGTGCCCGCGCCCGACATGATGACGTCCGGGCGCCACATGGTGTGGATGCTCGACGAACTCGAAGCGATCACCGGCCAGAAGCTGCCCGGCTTCATCACCGGCAAGCCGGTCGACATGGGCGGTTCTCCCGGGCGCACGGAGGCGACCGGCTTCGGCGCCGCGTTCGTGCTGCGCGAAGCGCTCGCCGGACTCGGGATCGCGCCGGATGCCTCGACGGCGAGCATCCAGGGATTCGGCAACGTCGCACAGTACGCGGCGCGTCAGTACACCGCCATGGGCGGCCGCGTGGTCGCGATCGCGTGCTGGAGCCAGCGCGATCAGCGGGCGTACACCTTCGTGTGCGAGGACGGGATCGATCCCGACGCGCTCGCGCGCATCACCGACCCGTTCGGCACGATCGACGCGGCGGGCGCTGCCGCGCTCGGGTACGAGAAGCTCCCTGGCACCGCATGGCTCGAGCAGCCCGTGGATATCCTGATCCCGGCCGCGCTCGAAGGGCAGATCACCACCGCCAACACCAACCGCGTGCACGGGCGGGTGAAGGTCGTCATCGAAGCGGCCAATGGCCCGACGACACCGGATGCCGAACGGGTGCTCCTGGATCGCGGCATCCTCGTCGTGCCGGACGTCCTCGCGAACAGCGGCGGGGTGACGGTCAGCTACTTCGAGCAGGTGCAGAGCAACACCAACTTCTACTGGACGCGCGATGAGGTCATCGCGAAGCTCGACGCGCGGATGACCGCGGCTTTTCACGCGGTGCGTCAGGCGACCGCCGCCGAAGATCTGTCGATGCGCCAGAAGGCCTACATGATCGCCGTCGACCGCGTCGTCCGCGCGTGCCGGCAGCGGGGGTGGGTGTGACATGAATGTCTATCGCAGCCTGGGATACGCCGCCGGGACGCCGGAGGCGCTGGAACTGGCCGAGCGCCTGTCGGCCTGGCACGACGCGATGGTGGCGCACGAGCGGCGTGCGCGCTCTGCGGGCGGTTCGCGGTGCGACGACGAATGTCCGCACGCGGACGCGCGTCCGCTCTGGCGCGACGCGCTCCAGACGTTCGGCGCGGACGCGCGGCAGCTCGCGTTCCTGCGCTCGCGCGGTCAGGGCGGCCGTGCCACGCGCGCCGCGCGGCCCCGGGAGTCGCGCGCCTGACGGAGCCTGATCCCGCACCGCAACTCGGATACAGTGGGCCGAGTGGCCCGCATGGATCTCGAACGCGCGCACCTGTCCGAGCTGCTCGACTTCCGTCCCGATCAGGGAATCATCCGCCTCCACGATCAGCGCGTCGTGATCCTCAGCGCCGCGGCGATGGGGCTGCTGCGGAAGGAGTTGATCGACACGCTCGGTCCGGACACGGCGCGCCGGCTGCTGCTCCGGTTCGGCTTCGCCGACGGGTACCACGACGCGGTGAGCCTGCGCGATCGCTCGTCGTTCGAGAGCCCCGAAGACGGGCTCCGTGCGGGCGCCGTGCTCCACACGCTGGAGGGGATCGTCCGCGCGGTGCTTCGCCGCGTCGAGCACGATCCGCGCTCCGGCCGCTTCGAAGCGGAAGGGGAGTGGCACGCCTCGTACGAGGCCGAGCAGCACGTTCATCAATACGGCCCGGCGCGCGAGCCGGTGTGCTGGGCGCTCGCCGGGTACGTGAGCGGCTACGCGAGCGCGTGCGTCGGCCAGGAGATCTATTTCCGGGAGACGGCGTGTCGTGGCGCGGGCGCGCCGCACTGCACGATGATCGGACGAGACGCGCAGGCGTGGGGGGACGAGCTGGAGTCTCTCCGCTTCGACTTTCAGGGGGCGGACCTCGCGCGGGAAGTGGAGCGTTTGCGATCCGCGGTCCGGCGGCAGCTGCAGGACCTCGCACGCCGTGAACGGCTCGTCGCGCGCCGCGAGCGCGAGCTGAACCTGCTGCGCGAGCGCGTCGCCCGGCATGCCGCCTCCAGGCAGTTCGTCGCCGGCGGCGCCGCGATGCAGGAAGTGCTGGAGCTGGCCGCGCGCGTCGCCCCGCTCGACACGACGGTTCTGGTCGTCGGCGAGAGCGGCACCGGCAAGGAATTCGTCGTCCGGATGATCCACGATCAGAGCCCGCGCGCGGCAGGACCGTTCGTGTCCGTCAATTGCGCGGCGCTCACGGAAACGCTCCTCGAGTCGGAGCTGTTCGGCCACGTCCGCGGCGCGTTCACCGGGGCGGTGCGCGACAAGGCCGGCCTGTTCGAGGTGGCCTCGAGCGGGACGCTGTTCCTCGACGAGATCGGCGAGGTCGCGCCGACGATCCAGGCCAAGCTGCTCCGCGCGCTGCAGGAGCGGGAGATCCGCCGCGTCGGCGGTGAGCGCACCATCAAGGTGAACGCGCGCGTCATCGCGGCGACCAACCGCGACCTGAAGGCCGCCGTCGAGGCCGGGACGTTCCGCGAAGATCTCTACTTCCGCCTCGCCGCCTTCATCATCACCGTGCCGCCGCTCCGCGATCGCCGCGACGACATCCCGGCGCTCGTGCACGAGTTCCTGCGGCGATCCGCCCAGCGCATGAAGAAGGACGTGCGGACGGTGTCACCCGACGCCATGACCGCGCTCATCCGGTATGCATGGCCCGGCAACGTCCGCGAGCTGGAGCATGCGATCGAGCGCGCCGTCATTCTCGCGCAGGGGCCGAGCATCCGGCTGAAGGAGCTGCCGCCTGAAGTCGTCCAACGCCGCCGGACGCTGCCCGCCGGCGACACGCTCGATCTGCGCGCGCACGAGCGTCTGCTCATCCAGCGGGCGCTCGATCAGTTCGACGGGAATCGCAAGCGGGCCGCACGGGCGCTGAACATCAGCACCGTGACGCTGTGGCGCAAGATGAAGGAGTACGGAATCACCGGCTCTCGGACGTGAGCCGATCGAAGAGATCCAGCGCCTCGTGTTCGCGGCGGTCCGCCTGGTGGAGCGTCGTCATCTTGCCGCGGTGCAGCGCGTCGGCGCGCATGCGCCAGCTCTCGTCCCGCGCGCTGAGGAACGCGGCGGCGTCCGCGACCATCGGCTGCTGCTCCCGTGGCACGCGCGCCAGCCCCTGCAGACGCGCCTGCGCTGCCCTGAACTCGGGACGGATGGAGCGGTCGATGACGTCGGCGAGCGCCTTCGCCGAAATGCTTCCCTCGCGGAAGCGCGCGACCGCGGCCTCGTAGATCGCCGTCGTCCGCTGTTCCATCGTGACGATGCGATCGATTTCGGGTTGCACGTTCGCCATGCCGCGCAGCGGGAGCACGGCCGCGACGATGATCACGGCGGCCACGGCCATGACGGTCGCGACGCGCCGCACCGGTGCGCGCCCCTCCGCCGTCCGAATCGTCAGGACGATTCCCGCGCACAATCCAACGGCAACCGCCGCGACCGCGCTGCCGCGCTCGAGGGTGCCTCCCAGCCACGCGTCCAGCGCGAACACGATCGCGGTCGGCGCCACGCTTCTGAGCGTGGTCCATGGGATCCGGATCGCGGACGGACGGATCCAGCCGGCGACCGTCGCCGCGGCCAGCAGCCCGTACACGCCGGCCACCATCGGCGCCGCCCCCGCCGTGATCGCCACGGGATGTTCCGCCAGGCTCACGAGGTTCGCGAACACGCCGGCGGCGAGGCACGTGCCGGCGAACGCCGCGCGCCCGACCAGACGTTCGAGCACGACGCCGGGCAAGGTGAGCGCCGCGAGGTTCACGATCAGCGACAGCGGCCCGGCATGGACGAACAAGGCCGTCACGAGACGCCACCACTCGCCGTTGGTCGTCCGAGGACCGACGCTCGCACCCCACGCCAGCAGCGTCGACGGATCGTCGATCGATCCCGGCGCCGCGGCCATCAGGAGAAAGGTCAGCATCGCGATCGTTGCCAGCAGCGGCGTGACGATCGCCCAACGCGTCCGCTCGCGCAGCGACGCGAGAAACGGATCGCGGTGCGCCTGCGCCGTCAGCGAAATCGCGCGATGGAGGTGCGTTCGCGCCGCGCGCAGCGCCCGCGCGCGCTCCGAGGGGGTCATCACGTACCACGCGACGCCGCCCAGCACCACCGGAACGATGAGAATGAACACGAGGACCTCGCGAGGGGCAGGTCAAGAGCCGTGCCACGCGCGGTGCGGGATTTCAGCGAGATTTCAGCGGGACGCCGCGAGCGTGCGCCCAATCGATTGCAAAGCTGGCGGCTGGTCGACGCGATCTGTAACGGGCCCGCGTCTCAAAAAAAGCGCTTCGCCAGGCTCAGCACGCCCTGGCTCCACGGCACGCGATGCGTGACCCCCGACGCGCCGCCGAAGCGATCGCGGTTCGCCACGTACCAGTCGTAGTTGCGGACGAGCGCCGCGCGGTTCGAGTACTTCGGGTCGAAGCCGAGCACCCGCTGCGCCTTCTCGATCGACACGAACGACTCCTTCGCCACCGTGCCATACGCCCACTTGTAGATCGGTGACAGCCGCAGCACCCGCAGGACGGCCAGCGCGGCCTTCACGGGCAGCTCCGGCAGCGGCACGATCCGGCGCCCGTGTCCGGCCCGGTCGAGCACTGCCTGGAAGTCGTTGCGCACGGTGTCGAATTCACGCGCGCCAATGTTGAAGACGTCGTTCACGCGATCGCGGTCGAGCGTCGCCACCAGTCCGATCGCGTCGCAGAGATCGGCGACGTCGAGCAGTTGATAGAGGTTGTCCCCTCGTCCAGGCAGGGGAAAGTGGCGGCCGTCGTACGCCCAGTCGAAGAGCAGCGCGAACACGCCGAGACGCTCCGGTCCGACGAACGACTTCGGCCGGAGAATCGGCACGCACAATCCCTTCGCCCGGTACTCGAGGCAGAGCCGCTCCGCCGCGATCTTCGCTTCGCCGTATGGCCCGACGCCGATCAGCGGATCGTCCTCCATGATCGGGTGATGATCCGGCACGCCGTAGACGGCCGTGGACGACACGTGAATGACGCGATGCGCGCCCGCTCGCCGCGCCGCATCGAGCACGTTGCGCGTGCCGTCCACGTCGGTCGAGAGGATGTCCGCTTTCGAATAGAGCGGCAGCGCCGCCGCGCAGTGCACGACGATGTTGACGCCGGACATCGCGCGATCCACCGCCGCGCGGTCGCGGATATCTCCCTCGACGGCGATCACCCGATCGCGGCAGTCGGGGTAGTCGAACGGCAGCCGGTCGAGCGAGACCACCTCGTGATCCCGTTCGAGCAGATACCGGATCAGATTGATGCCGAGAAAGCCGGATCCCCCGGTGACGAGATAGCGCATGCGGCGGGCTACCAGTTCAGGACGTGAGCGAAAACGAGCGGCGCGACGATCGTCGCGTCCGACTCGATGATGAACTTCGGCGTGTCGACCGCCAGCTTCTCCCAGGTGATCTTTTCGTTCGGCGTCGCCCCCGAGTACGATCCGTAGCTCGTCGTCGAATCGCTGATCTGGCAGAAGTAGCCCCACAGCCGCGTCTGCCGCCCCAGATCCTGGCGCAGCATCGGGACGACGCAGATGGGGAAGTCGCCGGCGATGCCGCCGCCGATCTGGAAGAAGCCGATCGACCGCGCGGCCGACTCGCGCTCGTACCACGACGCCAGCGCGATCATCGCCTCGATGCCGCCTCGGACGATGTGCGGATCGGAAAACGTGCCGGCCATGCACTGCGCGGCGAACACGTTGCCGAGCGTCGAGTCCTCCCATCCCGGCACGAAGATCGGCAGGTCGCGCTCCATGGCCGCGTGGACCCAGCTGTCGGTGACGGGGACCTGGAACGAGCCGGCGAGCTCCGGACGGCGGAGCGTCCGGTAGACGAACTCGTGCGGAAACAGCCGCTCGCCGCGCGACGCGGCGGCGCGCCACTCGTCGATCAGGATCCGCTCGACGCGCCGCATCGCCTCCGCTTCCGGAATGCACGTGTCGGTGACGCGATTGAGGTGGCGGTCGAGCAGCGCCTGCTCATCGTGCGGCGTCAGATCGCGATAGTGCGGGACGCGCACGTAGTGATCGTGCGCGACGAGATTGAAGACGTCCTCCTCGAGGTTGGCGCCCGTGCAGGCGATCGCGTGAACCTTGCCGGCGCGGATCATTTCCGCGAGCGACACGCCGAGTTCCGCCGTGCTCATCGCGCCGGCCAGCGTGAGGAACATCGCCCCGCCGCTCTCGACGTGGCGGGCGTACGCGCGCGCCGCGTCCACCAGCGTGGCCGCGTTGAAATGCCGGAAGTGGCGTTCGAGAAACGTGGCGACGGCGCCCGTGCGCGCGGACGGTGATGACGGCATGGGAGCAGGTGGCATGTCGCGATCCCCGGCGACCAGTGTCCCTCCCTGGTCGGCCCGGTCGCGACAAGTCCTCCCAGGGCGCCCTACGGCCGGACGCGGCCGCCATCGGAACGCGGGTGGCTGGAAGCACCGCCGCGGCGTCGCGGCCGGACGGTCGCTTCTGGAACGTCACTGTACCACAGCATCCTGGATTCCGACCCTTGACGACAGCCCGCCGGAGCGGTAGCGTCGCGACTGAATCGTGTCATCGACGCTCCAGGCCACGTGACAAGGAGGTCTTGATGGTGCAGTGGGAAGTGAAGGGCCGCGAGTTCGTCAACTGCAACTGCGATCGCAACTGTCCATGCCAGTTCAACGCCCTCCCGACGCACGGCGACTGCCGCGCGGTGGGCGCCTTCCAGATCCAGACCGGCCATTACGGCAACGTGACGCTCGACGGCCTCACCGCCTGCATGCTCGTCTCGTGGCCCGGCCCCATTCACCAGGGCAACGGCACGATGCAGCTGATCGTCGATGAGCGCGCCGACGCCGCGCAGCGCGACGCGCTGCTGCGCATCATGCAGGGGCAGGACACGCGCGAGATGGCGACGATGTGGTGGATCTTTTCAGCGATGGCGCCGACGAAGCTCGACCCCATCGTCGCCCCCATCGAACTCGACATCGACGTCCCGGGCCGCCGCGCCCGTCTCCGCGTGCCGGGCGTGGTCGAGTCGACCGGGGAGCCGATCCTCAATCCGGTGACGGGCAAGCTTCACCGGGTGCGCATCGATCTGCCCGAGGGGTTCGAGTTTCGCGTCGCGGAAATCGGCCTCGGCACCACCCGCGCGACGGCCGGGATCACGCTCGACCTGCACGGCACGTACGGGCAGTTCGCCGACATCCACCTGACGCAGGACGGCGTCGTCCGCTAGCGGACGCGCGGCGTCAGCGCGGCCTCGAGCGCGTCGAGCACCGCGATGCAGGGCAGCGCGATCTTCAGCGTGACCTCCGCGTCCGCCCGCGTGCGTCCGAGATTGACGACGGCGATCGGCTGCCCCGCGCGGCCCGCCGCCTGCACGAACCGATAGCCCGAATAGACCATCAGCGAGGACCCGACCACGAGCAGCGCGTCCGCCTCCGCCAGCCGCGCGAAGGCCGCCTCGACGCGCGCAGGCGGGACGCCTTCGCCGAAGAACACGACGCCCGGTTTCAGCACGCCGCCGCACTCAGAACATGCCGGCACGTCGAACGCGTCGTAGTCGATCGCGCCGGGGTCGACGTCGCCGTCCGGTCTGGTCGTCGCGGACCCGAGGCGGCCAACGAAGTCCGGATTGCGTGCGGCGATCTCCGCCTGGAACGCCGCGCGCGAGATCGACGTTCCGCAGCCGAGGCAGTGCACGACGTCGAGGCGGCCGTGCAGATCGATGACGCGCCGGCTGCCCGCGCGGTGGTGAAGTCCGTCGACGTTCTGCGTGACCAGATGATGAACGATGCCGGCCGCTTCGAGCCGCGCGAGCGCGCGGTGCGCGCCGTTCGGCTCAGCCGCCGCGATCCGTTCCCACCCGACCAGACTGCGCGCCCAGTACCGGCGGCGCGTCGCTTCGCGTCCGACGAAGTCCTGGTACATCACCGGACGCGAGTGCTTCCACGCACCGTCCGCGTCGCGGTAGTCGGGGATGCCGGAGTCGGTCGAGCAGCCGGCGCCGGTGAGGACGAGCAGCCGCGGATGGGCGGCGACGAACGCGGCTAAGGAGGCGGCGGCCGTCTCGAGGTGATCCACGCCCAATTGTACGGCGAGGTGCGAGGCTCGAGGTTCGAGTGGCGAGGAGCGAGGAGCGAGGACCGAGGTGCGGTCAGCTCGGCCGTGCCACGACAGCATGCGGTTTGCAGCGAGCCTGTCGCCATGAGAAGCCTGGCCTCGATCAAGGGACACCCGATCCATCCGATGCTCATCGTGTATCCGTTCGCGTTCCTGACCGGCGCGTTCGGTTTCAACGTCGCATCCGCCGCGTCGAAGAACCGGGAGCTGCGCACCGTCGGCCGCCACCTCGTGCCCGCGGGCATCGTGGGCGGGCTGATCGCCGCGGTCCCGGGCGTGATCGATTACCTGAACAGCGTGCCGCCGCGCAGCTCGGCCAACACGCGTGCGGTGAAGCATGCGCTGCTCAACGTGACCGGACTCGCGCTGTTCTCGGCGAGCTGGGCCCTCGGCCGATCGGGCCGGCGGTTCGCGCTGCCGCTCGTGTTCCAGGGGATCGGGACCGCTGCGATGTCGGTGGCCGGGTACCTGGGCGGCACGCTGGTGTATCGCAATCAGATCGCCGTCGATCATCGCTACGCGGACGCGGGGCGATGGAAGGAGATGAGCCGGCGCGCGGCGGACGCGGACGTCCTCGCCGACGCGGCCGAGCGGCTCGAGGTCGATCAGATGGCGCTCGTGCATGTCGGGACGGAGCGCGTCGCCGTCGCCCGGACCGAAGAGGGGGTCGCGGCGTTCAGCGATCGCTGCACGCACAAAGGGGGGCCGCTTTCTGACGGCGTCCTCATGTGCGGCCGCGTCCAGTGCCCGTGGCATGGGTCGCAGTTCGACGTCCACACCGGCGAGGTGAAATCCGGTCCCGCACGCGAAAACATCCGCACGTACGCCGTCGAAGATCGGCGGCTGACGACGACGGACGCCAGCTGAGTTCAACGACGGAACCCTTGACACCCTTCCTGCGTCCAATTACCTTGTTACAGCAAGGTAGCTTTGGGCGTCAACGAGAAATTCACCGCCATTCGTAAGGGGCTGCTCGAGTTCCTGATCCTCCGCATCATCGCGGCGGACAAGGTCTACGTGGCCGACATGCTCGCGCGGCTCGCGCCGACCGAGTTCGCCACGCAGGAGGGGACGCTCTATCCGCTCCTGAGCCGGATGCGCCGCGACGGCCTTCTCGACTACGAGTGGCAGGAATCGGGCGCAGGTCCGCCGCGCAAGTACTACCGGCTGACCGACGGCGGACGCGCGCAGCTCGCCGAGCTCGAAGCGTACTGGCAACAGCTCAACGCCACGATCGATCGCATAGGACGCTAGCCATGCAGAAGGTGATTGGTCTCAATCTCAACGGCAACGCGTATCAGGTCGAGGAGCCGGGCTACGCCGCGCTGCGCGCGTATCTCGACGAGGCCGAGGCGACGCTGAAGGACAACCCGGATCGCGCGGAGATCCTCGGCGACCTCGAGCAGGCGATTGCCGACAAATGCCAGGGGGTGCTCGGGCCGCACAAGTCGGTCGTCACCTCCGCGGACGTCGATCGGATTCTCGCCGAGATGGGACCGGTGGAGGCCGGCGCGTCCGCCACGGGCACCGCGGACGAGAAGGCGGCGGGCGGCAGCGAGGACAACAAGGCGGACGCTTCGGCGCCCCGCAAGCTCTATCAGCTTCGCGAAGGGGCGATGCTGAGCGGCGTCTGCAACGGCCTTGCGGCGTACTTCGATCTCGACGTGACGGTGATCCGGGTCGCGTTCGTGGTGCTGGCGGTCCTCACGAAAGGCGTGTGGCTGCTCGTCTACGCGATCCTCTCGTTCATCGTCCCGTACGCGAATACGCCCGAGGAGAAGGCCGCCGCGCGCGGACGCCGCTTCAGCGCGCAGGACGTCGTCGATCAGGCGAAGCGGAACTACGCGGAGTTCAAGCACAACCCCGCGTGGAAGCGGCAGTGGCGCATGCAGGGGCGGCAGTGGCGCAGACAGTGGCGCGCCGCGATGCACAACCGGTGGACGGGCCCGTCGGCGCCCTGGGTCGAAACGGCCAACGTGTGGGGCGGCGTCGTCTCGCCGCTCTACGCGATCGTGAACATCGCGCTGATCGTCCTGCTCGTGCTGGCGATCGTGTCGCTGGCGAAGACGCACGCGCTCTTCGG
>DASSOM010000064.1:0-3966 GCA_035700625.1 Vicinamibacterales bacterium | reverse complement strand
GAGATCGAGATGGATTCGATAGTCGGTGCCTGACAGCCTCACGCTGCTGTTTCCGACGGTGATCTCAGGCGCCGCATCGAGCAGTGCTTTCGAATCGATGTCGGACCGCTCGGAATACGACGACATCATGCCGCTGCGTTCCAGTTGCAGACGGACGACCAGCGGCCGCCGCCCGCCTTCACCCGCCGGACCCGCGAGGAAGGTGAGATAGAACCGTGCGCTCCCGGCGCTGCCGTTGAAATACAGCCATTCCGCCCACGACGACGCTCTCGCGGGAACGTCCGGAATCGGATGGAAGCGGTCGATGTCGCGCAGGATCGACCCGGCGTCTGCCTCGAGCCATGCGCGATCGGCCGGCGTGTCATCCCACCCCTCGACCGGCGCGATCTCCTGGTCGCCGAGCGCTCTGTCGGCCGAAGGAATGCCGGCGCGCGCGGCCACAGGGATCGTCCTGCCATCGTGGCTCAGGAACATCGTTTCGCGCAGCGAAGGCGCCGCCGCGCGCACGTCCGATCCGAACGGTCCGCCGGCACGCAGTTGGTACAACACGAACCGTCCGTTCGCGATGCGGCCGGTGGGCGATCCGATGCGCACGTCGCCGCCGCCGGCCAGCGCGGGCGCGCGCGCCTGATCGAGGATGACGTCGCCGACGCCGAGCAGCACGGCCATCACGCCCACCCCGAGGCCGAACCCGATCGCGAGGACGGCGCTTCGGACCGGACGCGCGGCAAGTGAACGCAGGGCCAGCGTGAGGAGCATGGCTACGCGGACTCCTCGACGATTTCGCCGTCGCGCATGCGCAGCGTCCGGCGCGCACGTGCGGCGACGTCAGGATCGTGCGTCACGATCACGAGCGCGGTGCCGTCCGCGTTCAATCGATCGAAGAGCGACGCGATCTGTGCGCCGGTTGATTGATCCAGCTCGCCCGTCGGTTCGTCCGCGAGCAGCAGCGTCGGACCGTTTGCGAGCGCCCGTGCGATCGCCACCCGCTGCATCTCGCCGCCCGACAGCTCCGCGGGCCGGTGCGACGCGCGGTCGGCAAGGCCGACGTACTCGAGAAGTTCCCGCGTGCGTGCCCTCCGCTCGGCTCGCGCCACCCCGGCCTCGGCCTGCGGCAGCTCCACGTTTTCGCTCGCGGTCAGCATCGGCAGCAGGAAGAACCGCTGAAAGACGAACCCGATATGCCGCAGCCGAAGCGCGCTGCGCTCCGCATCCGACAACGTGCTCACGTCGATACCGTTCACGAGCACCGACCCGGTCGTCGGCACGTCGATGCACCCGAGGAGATGCAGCAGCGTGCTCTTCCCGCAGCCGGACGGACCGACGACGCTGACGTAGTCGCCCGGGCGGACCGTCACCGAGACGCGCCGCAGCGCGTGCACGGGGCCCGCGGGCATCTCGAACACCCTGGAAATGTCGTGCGCCTTGACGGCAGAGATCTCCGGATTTTGGGATTCGCTCACGACACCACCTCGCGCCGTAGCGTCGTCGCGATCGGGAGCGCCGCGACGAGGCGCATGGGATAGACGGCGGCGAGCACGGCTCCGGCGCCAAGCAGCGCGGCGTGCACGAGCACCGCGTGTGTCGTGAACACGAAAAAGCGGGCGTCCGCCGGAATACCGGGAAGTGAACGGAGGATGGCGTCGAGCCACAGCGAGAGCAGGCCGCCGACCGGGATCGCGGCGATGCCGCCGATGCCGATGAGGAGCGCCGATTCGCACAGCACGCCGGCCATGACACGGGCGCGCGAAAATCCGAGCGCCCGCAGCGCCGCGATTTCCCCGAGCTGCTGATTGACCGAGACGGTCAGGAGCACGGCGATGAGGAGCAGCCCGAAGAACAGCGTCACCGCGGTCAGCACGCTCGACAGCTGCCGGAAGTACGAGAACTCCACACGGCTGAAGCGATCGACGATCTGATCGTTGGTCAGCGCGTGCAGCCCCGGGAGCCGAGTGCGCACGGCCGCCGCCGCGGCGTTCGGGCCGCCGCGTGCAGGATTGGATTGGATCAGCAACATGTCCGCTTCATCCGCACGCTCTCCACAGAGCGCGCCCACCAGCGACGAGGACGATGCGGCGGTGAGCGCGTCGGACGCATCGTTCTCGAATTCGGCGATCGCGGCGACGGTTGCATCGACGGGCAGCGGCCGCGAGCCGCTGCCGCACCGTCCGTTCAGCACAACGGGCGATCCGATCGTCAGATGCAGCACGCGCGACAGGTTGCGGTTGATGATGAGCGGCTCGGGGATGTTGGACGAGGCCATCCCGCCTTCGAGGATCGTCCATGGCACCGGTGCCGCGAGATCGACGCCGGCAACCGTGACGTGCCGGCCTGGCGGCGTCCCCGCGATATCGGCCGAGCCGAGGCGGACACGCTGCACGGCGGCGATCGACGGCTCGCCGCGGAGTGCTGCCAATTTCCTGGACGCGTCCTCGATCGGCGGTCCGGCGATGACCGCACTCTCCGACGCGACCGCGCGCACGTCGAATCCTGATCGATCGAGCCGCTCGCGAAACGAGACCAGCAGCCCGTTCGAGAGCAGCAGCATGTCGAAGAGAAGCGCGCCGATCGCGGTAACGCCGATGACCCCGAGCGCGAGCCGTCCCGGCTCACGGCGCACGCGAAGCCACGCGAAGGCGATGGCGCGCCCGATCACCGGGCCACCCGCAGCAGCGAACGGCGGCGCAGAATCGTCCAGCCGGCAATGCCGCTCGCCGCAAGACCGACCGGAATCGCCATCAGCACGCACCGCGCGGCGATGGCCGGGGTCACGCGCACGAACACGAGCGCCGTGTCGTAGCGCCACTGAAAGAAGCGGTTGAACGCGGGTTCGGCGGCGACGGCAAACAGCAGACCGAATGCGGCCCCGGCCGCGGCTATGAGGGCGCCTTCCACGAGAATCTGTGCGACGAGCCGCCGCCGCGTCAGGCCTATCAGGCGCAGCGTCGCGACTGTCTCCCGGCGCTCGTCCACGAGCATCACCATCAAGGCGAGCAGAAACGCACCGCTGCCGACGATCGTGACGACCGCAATCGCGAGGTGAAAGCGGTCGAGCACGGTGAACGTGGACGTCCGTTCGTCAGGGGCCGACGTCGATCGCGCGGAAATGCCTGGCAGCCGGCGCTCGACGTCTGAAGAGAAGCCGGTCGCGTCGGCGCTCCGCCGTAAAGCGGCGTTGATGCTCGTCAACGATCGCGGCGAGCTGCCGTCAGCGGGCAGGAGCACGGCGGCGTCGCCGAGGTGCAGGCGCACTTCGAGGCGCTCCTGCGCGAACCGCATGGGATCCGGCGTCGGCTCGTACACGCCGGCAACGCGGAACCGCGCCGCGCCTTTCCCGGTCTCGGTTCTCGCAAGCTCCACGGTTTGCCCGACGCGGAGGTGTTCGCGCTCGAAGAGTTGGCGTGAGACCAGGATCTCGGGCAAGGCCGCCTGAGCCCGGGCCGTCGACGCGGCAAACGGTGTGACCGTCGCGATGCACACGATGAGAATTGCCGCCACCCGACGCATCCCTCCATCGTACCCCGCGCCCGGTGCACAATGTGCAGGATGAAACTGCTGCTCATCGCTGTCGCACTCGCCATGGTTGCCCAGGGCGCGTCATCGGCGCGTCCCCGCGCCAGAGAACTGAACATCAAGCCGGGGATGATGCCGACCGGCGCCTTCAACGCGATCACGGACGTCGCCGGCGTAAGGGTCGGACAGACGACCGTCGTCGAAGGATCCACGGTAAGGACGGGAGTGACCGCTATCCTTCCGCACGGCGGGAATCTGTTTCAGGCGAAGGTGCCGGGCGCAGTATTCGTCGGCAACGCGTTCGGCAAGCTGGCCGGCTCGACGCAGGTCAACGAGCTTGGAACGATCGAGACGCCGATCGTGCTGACGAACACGTTGGCGGTCGGCCGCGCGGCCGACGGGCTCGTCCGCTGGACGCTCGAGCACACGGCGAGCGAGGGCGTGCGCTCGGTC
>DASSOM010000063.1:0-3873 GCA_035700625.1 Vicinamibacterales bacterium | reverse complement strand
GGCGGACGCGGCGCGCTGTATCTCTCGGTCCAGGCCGCGACGATGTTGATCCTGGTGCTGGCGGCGAATACGGCGTACTCGGATTTTCCGCGGCTCGCGTCGATCGTCTCTCGCGACGGGTATCTGCCGCGGCAGTTCGCGAACCAGGGCGACCGGCTCGCGTTCTCGAACGGCATCATCGTGCTGAGCGTGTTCGCCGGCGTGCTGCTGGTGGTGTTCGGCGGCGACACCCACGCGCTCATCCCGCTCTACATGATCGGCGTGTTCATCTCGTTCACGCTGTCGCAATCCGGCATGGTGCTGCACTGGTATCGCGGACGCCAGGCGGGATGGCGAAGCGGCGCCGCGATCAACGCGATCGGCGCGTCCGCGACGTTCGTCGTGCTCTGCATCGTCGCCGTGACGAAGGCGCTCGAAGGCGCATGGATCATCATGCTGCTGATTCCGCTGCTCGTCGCCGTATTCAGGGCGACGCGGCGGCACTATCGTCACGTCGCCGATCAGCTGTCGCTGGCGGGATGGGATGGGGACGCGCCGCACCACAGCACGGTGATCGTTCCGATCGGCGGCGTGCATCGCGCGGTCGTCCAGGCAGTCTCGTACGCGCGAAGCCTGTCAGGCGACGTTCGCGCTGTCTTCGTGGACACCGGCGGCTCCGAAACCGCGCGGGTGCGCGAGCAGTGGTCCCTCTGGGGCGGCGGCACACATCTCGAAGTCCTGGAATCGTCGTACCGCTCGCTCATGGAACCGCTGCTGGAGTACATCGAACAGCTCCAGGCCGAGGGGCCCGACGACTTCATCACCGTCGTCCTTCCCGAGTTCGTGCCACGCCGCTGGTGGCAGCACCTGCTGCACAACCAGCGTGCGCTGCTCATCAAGGGCGCCCTGCTCTTCCGCCCCCGCGTCGTCGTAACCAGCGTGCCGTTCCACCTGGAACGATGAGTCACCGCCCACCTCCCAAGCGGAACACGTTTGGGAATTGGAAATTGGGAGTTGGAAGTTGGGAGTTGTTATGGATCCACCAGGAACCTGTAGATCGTCGTCGATCGGTATTCTTCGTTCGGCCGGAGGATCGTCGACGGGAACTGCGGCTTGTTTGGCGAGTCGGGAAAGTGCTGCGGCTCGAGGCAGAAGCCGGCGTGCTTCCGGTGGACGCGGCCGCCCTTGCCGGTGATCGATCCATCGAGCCTGTTGCCGGTGTAGAACTGGATGCCGGGTTCGGTGGTCCAGATCTCGAGGATCCGGCCGGTCAACGGATCGCGCACGCGCGCGGCACGAGCGACACCCTCCCCCGTGTGATTGAGCACCCAGTTGTGGTCGTAGCCGCCGCCGCGTGCCAGCTGGGCATCGTCTTGCGCGATCCGTGCACCGATGGGCAACGGTTCGCTAAAGTCGAACGGCGTTCCGGCGACGGGCGTGCACGTGCCGATCGGGATCATACTCTCGTCGATCGGCGTGAAGCGGTCCGCGTCGATCATCACTTCGTGATCGAGGACGTGTTCAGCCGCCCCGGCGGTCAGGTTGAAGTACGTGTGCTGCGTCAGGTTGATTGGCGTCGGCGCGTCCGAAATCGCGCGGTACTCGACGACGAGCTCGTTGCTGTCGCGCAGCGTGTATGTCACGCGAACGTCCACCGCGCCGGGATAGCCTTCTTCCCCGTCCGGACTGACGCGCGTGAAACGCACGGTTTCTGCTCCCGGCACCTTCCGCGTCTCGGCTGACCAGACGTGTTTGTCGAACCCGCGGACGCCGCCGTGCAGGTGGTTTGGCGGGTCGTTGACCGGGAGCGCATACGTTTTGCCGTCGAGCGTGAACCGGCCGTGCGCGATCCGGTTCGCATAGCGGCCGATCAGCGCGCCAAAGTACGGCGGGGGCGGGGCCTGCACGTATCGAATTGCTTCGTCGAAGCCGAGGACGATGTCGCCGGGCGTGCCGGAGCGGTCGGGCACGACGAGCGACATGATGATGCCGCCGTACGCGATCGCGTCGAGCCGGATGCCGTTCTTATTGGTGAGACTCAGCCGTTCGATGCCGACGCCGTCGGCGGTTGCGTCAGTCAGCTCGCGACGGACCACGCACGTCTCCGCTGCAAGCGCCACGCCGAAACTCTCTGATAGAATCCCAACGTTTTTCCGCCATATCTTTCCCGAGGTACGTTGCTGATGACACGACGCATGTCCTACGGGGCTCGCGCGGCGGTCCTGGCTGTGCTGACGACAGCCGCCGGGATCACCGGCGCCGCCCAGGCGCCGGCCCCTTCGTCCGCCGCCAATCCATACGCGCGCGATGCGCGGCAGCCGATCGACGAAGCCTACACCGCCAAGATCAAGGAATATACGACGGCTCCGTACTTCACGTCGCCGCTGGTCGATTATCTGCCCGCGTCGAAGACCGTGCCAACGCCGATGGCCGTGCTGAAGGACGTGGCGGGCGCCCCGGGGATTCTGCCGTACTCGCACGAGGTGTATCAGTACATGCGGATGGTCGAGAAGGCCAGCCCCCGCGTGAAGGTCATCTCGATCGGTAAGACCGAAGAGGGCCGCGAGATGATCGCCGTCGCTGTCTCGTCGGAGGCGAACCTCGCGAAACTCGACGCGAACCGGGCGAACCTCGCCAAGCTGTCGGATCCGCGCACGATCAACATGAACGACGCCGAGGCGGACCGGATCATCACGGGCGGCGTCGTGCCCATCTACTACATCACCGGCACGATCCATTCGCCCGAGACCGGCGCGCCCACGGCGCTCATGGAGCTCGTGTATCGGCTGGCGGTGGACGACAGCCCGTACATCCAGAAGATCCGCAGCAGGCTGATCACGCTCGTGACACCGATCGTCGAGCTGGACGGACGCGATCGCCACGTGGACATCTATCGCTGGCATCTCGCGAACCCCGGCAAGAACTGGCCGGGCACGCTGTATTGGGGCAAATACGTCGCGCACGACAACAACCGCGACGCCATGGGCGTGACGCTGGACCTGACGCGCAACGTGCTGAACACCTACGTCGATCAGCACGCGCAGGTACTGCACGACCTCCACGAGTCGGTGCCGTATCTCTACGACAACACCGTGGGCGACGGCCCGTATAACGCCTGGATCGACCCGATCCTCGCCAGCGAGTGGCAGATGATCGGCTACAACAACGTCGAGGAAATGACGAAGTTCGGCATGCCGGGCGTCTTCACGCACGGCACGTTCGATACGTGGTCGCCCGGCTATCTGATGTTCATCGCGGCCATGCACAACGGCATCAGCCGGCTGTACGAGACGTTCGGCAACGCCGGCGCCGACACCGTCGAGCGGACGCTTTCGCCCAACGAGACGTCCCGCACCTGGTATCGCCCGAACCCGCCGCTCCCGAAGACGAAATGGTCGCAGCGCAACAATAACAACTACGAGGAGACGGGTCTGCTCGTCTCGCTCAACCAGTTTGCGGACAAGTCGCAGTACTTCCTGAAGAACTATTACCTGAAGAGCAAGCGGTCGATCCTCAAGCCGAAGACGGAAGGCCCCGCGGCCTACGTGTTCCCCTCGGATGATCCACGCCTCGGCGCGCAGGCCGATCTGCTCCGCATCCTGCAGGCGCAGCGCGTCGAGATCTCTCGCGCCACGCAACCGTTCACCGTCACGGTGCCCGTGCGCAAGGCGGCCTCGCGGCAGAACGGCGAAGGCGGCGGCCGCGGTGACGATCAAGGTCAGCCCCCGGCCGGCGAACAAGGCCGATCCGGCGGCCGCGCGAACAAACCGACGACCGAGAGCCACACCTTCCCTGCCGGCTCTTACATCGTCCGCATGGATCAGCCGTTCAGCCGCATCGCGGACGCGCTGCTGGATTATCAGTACTGGGCGCCGGACGATCCGCAGCGCCAGC
>DASSOM010000062.1:0-2123 GCA_035700625.1 Vicinamibacterales bacterium | reverse complement strand
GTCGACCTGGAAGTGCCGCTCGCGCTGGTGAGCGAGGACCTGGAGCGGTTGATGCGCCACCTCGAGCCGTGCGGGGCGGGCAATCCGGCGCCCGTATTCGGCGTGCGCAATGCCAGGGCGGTCGGCGCGAAGCGCGTGGGGACGAATCACCTGCGCTTCACGCTCGACGACGGATCGGGCGTCCTTCCGGCGATCGGCTTCCGCTGGGCCGACGTGGTGCCGGAGGATTGGCTTGGCCGGCCGCTCGACGTGGCGTTCCGGCTGGAGCGCGACGAATGGCAGGGCAGGGTGACGCTGCAGGCGCGGATCGCGTGTCTGGCGCCGACGAAATAGGCAATGTGGAATGTGGAATGCGGAATGCGGAATGCGGAATTGACATGACCATTTCCATTCCGCATTCCGAATTCCCAATTCCGCATTCATGATCCGGATCATCGCGGGCGAGTTCAAAGGCCGGCGATTGCAGACGCCTCCCGGGCGGACGATTCGCCCCACGGGGGATCGAGTGAAGGAGGCGTGGTTCAGCATCCTGCAGCAGTCGATTCCCGGGGCGCGGGTGCTGGATCTGTTTGCCGGATCGGGCGCGCTGGGGCTGGAGGCGTTGTCGCGCGGCGCCGTCGCCGTGGACTTTGTCGAGAAGCACAGTGCATCGCTGGCGACGATTCGTGAGAATGCGACCACCCTCAACGTGGCGGACCGCGTGACGATTCATCGAGACGACGCTATGCGCTTCGCGCAGCGGCTTCAGCCGCACGTGTACGACGTGGCGTTCGCCGATCCGCCCTACGCGGGCGACGAAGCCGCCGCGCTGGCCGAGCTGTTTCGCGTGACGCCGTTCGCGCGCGTGTTCTCGATCGAGCATGCCGCCGAGCGTGCGGTTCGGGGCGACGACACGCGCCGCTACGGCGATACCGCGCTGACTTTTCTGTTCGCCGCGTCATGACGCGCATCGCGGTCTATCCGGGCTCGTTCGATCCCGTCACCAAGGGCCACGAGGATCTGATCCACCGCTCGCTCGAGTTCGTGGATCAGCTGATCGTCGCCGTGGCGGTGAACGCCGCGAAGCAGCCGCTGTTCTCGCTCGACGAGCGCGTCACGCTCATCAAGCAGGCGATCACGGACAAGCGCGTCGAGGTGCGCTCGTTCGAGGGGCTGCTCGCCGAATTCGCGAAGCAAATCGGCGCGGTGGTCATCATCCGCGGGCTGCGCGCCGTGTCGGACTTCGAGTACGAGTTCCAGATGGCGCTGATGAATCGCAACCTCGCGCCGGCGATCGAGACGGTGTTCCTCGTCCCCGCATTCGATCTCACCTACCTGAGCTCCAGCCTGGTGCGCGAAGTCGCGCGCTTTGGCGGCGACGTCTCGCAGCTCGTCCATCCCGCGGTGCAGCAGGCGCTGAAGCGCAAATTCGGTAAATGACGTTCCTCGGCCGCGTCTATGAGCGGGCGCGGGCGATGCAGCGGCGCGTGGTCCTGCCGGAAGGCGGCGACGCGCGCGTGCGCGAAGCGGGACTGAGGATCGAGCGAGAGGGGCTGGCCACCGTCGACGTGCTGGAACCCGGCACGCCGCACGCCGCACGCGACACGCTCGTGTCATACCTTCGCTCCCGCCGGCCGGACCGCTTCCCGACGGACGTCGCCGCCATCCAGGCCTTGGAGCATCCGCTCACCTTCGGCGCGAGTCTCGTGGGGGCGGGTGCGGCGGACGTGATGGTGGGCGGGGCGGCGTATCCCACCGGCGACACGATCCGCGCGGCGCTCTGGGCCGTCGGGTGCGCGCCCGGGATCACGACCGTGTCGGGCGCCTTCTACATGATGAAGGGCGACATGGTGCTGACGTTCAGCGACTGCGCCGTCGTTCCGGAGCCCACGCCGGAGCAGCTGGCGGACATTGCGGTGGCGGCGGCACGCGATCGGCGGCGCCTGGTGGAAGACGAGCCGGTGGTCGCGCTGCTGTCCTACAGCACCAAGGGCAGTGCCGCGGGGCCGCGCGTCGAGCGGGTGCAGCGCGCCGTCGAGGTGCTCCGCGGGCGCAATCCCAATTTCGTGTTCGACGGCGAGCTGCAGGGCGATGCAGCGCTCGCGCTCGATGTCGCAGCGCGCAAGGCGCCGGGTTCGCCCGCG
>DASSOM010000061.1:0-4327 GCA_035700625.1 Vicinamibacterales bacterium | reverse complement strand
CGGTGCGCCGCGCGATTCCGAGCGGGAACGAGACGTCTTCGTAAGGATTGAGATCGACTCGAGGGGCGAGGTTCGAGGAGCGAGGTTCGAGGTGCGAGGTGCGGTCCTCGATCAGCATCGGGAGGCGCTTGAGGCTCTGCGTCCCGATCAGGACGTCGATCATTTGACCGTTCGTACGCGTGAGCAGGCTCTCCCCCTCCTGCTGCGCGACGCAGCCGGCGACCGCGACGACGGGCCGCGCGCCCGTTTCCTCGCCGAGCACGCGCAGTTCGCCCAGGCGCGTGTACAGCTTCTCCTCCGCCTTCTCGCGCACGCTGCAGGTGTTGATCACGACGACGTCCGCGTCGCGCTCATCCGCCGTCCGTTCGTAGCCGGCCTGTTCCAGCAGTCCGGCCATCCGCTCGGAGTCGTGGATGTTCATCTGGCAGCCGTACGTTTCGATCAAGTACCTGCGGGCCATGTTTCAGACGCTTTCGCTTTCGCCTTTCGTATTTTGTTTGCCTTTCGCCCGTCCGGCAAGCAGATCGCGCGCGCTTGCCTTCACGGCCGCCGTGACGTCGGCGCCGCCGATCATGCGGGCGATTTCCGCTTCGCGATCGCGCCCGGCGACCATCGCGACCTGGGTGGACGTCCGGCCGGCGCGGACGCTCTTGTCGATGCGGTAGTGCGTCGAGCCGTACGCCGCAATCTGGGGCAGGTGCGTGATGCAGAGCACCTGGCACCGATCCGCCAGGGCCCGCAGCCGCGCCCCGACGACGTCCGCGACCGCGCCGCCGATGCCCGCGTCCACCTCGTCGAAGATCAGCGTCTTTCCCGGCGCGTCCGTCGTCGCGAGCGTCTTCAGGGCGAGCATGATGCGCGACAGCTCGCCGCCCGACGCGATCCGCGCGAGGGGACGGAGATCTTCGCCGGGGTTGGGTGAGAGATAGAACTCGGCCTGATCGAGGCCCCGCTCCGACCACGCCGCTTCCCCACCGTCCTCCGCGAACCGAACCTCGCAGCGCGTCCTGGCCATCGCCAGATCCGCGAGCGAGCGCTCGAGGGCACGGGCGAACCGGGCCGCGGCGTCCCGCCGTCGCGCAGAGAGCGCGCCCGCCACGGTTCGGTACCTCGCCGCGGCCTGCGCCAGAGCGGCATCGAGTTCCGCCGCGCGTTCCGTCGCGTGCTCCAGATCGTGCTGCTCAGCGCGGAGCTGGTCCGCGCGCGCGAGGACGTCCGCCAGCGTGGGCCCGTGCTTCTTCTTCAGCCGCTCGATCAGTGCGAGGCGGTCTTCGATTTCCTGCAGGCGCGCCGGCGACGCATCGATGTCGTTGGCGTACGAGCGGAGGAAATACGCGAGATCCTCGAGCTGCGACTTCACGGCGTCGCGCGCCTCGAGGTACGGCGAGAACCTGGGATCGAGCGCGGCCAGCTCCCCTACCTTGCGCCACACGATGCCGAGCGCGGGCAGCGCCGCCTCGTCCCCTTCGTAGAGCGCCGTGTACGCTTCCGCGCAGAACCGCTGCAGGCGATCGGCGTTGGCGAGCACGAGCCGCGAGGCGGCGAGTTCCTCGTCTTCGTTTGGACGCGGCGCCACGCGGTCGATCTCCGCGAGCTGGAAGGCGAGGAATTCCGCGCGCGACGCCTTCTCCTTTTCGCTGCGCGCCAGGCGTTCGCGCTCGTCGCGGATCTGCTGCCAGCCGCGGAACGCGTCGGCGACCGCGGCGCGGTCCGGCGTGAGCCCGGCAAACTCGTCGAGCAGATCCAGATGCGCCGCCGGATCGAGCAGCACCTGGTGTTCGTGCTGGCCGTGCAGATCGACGAGCGATCCGGTGATCTCGCGCAGCGCCGTGCTCGTCACGAGGGCGCCGTCCACGAACGCGCGGCTCCGCCCCTGCGCGGAGATTTCGCGGCGAACGATCATCTCGCCTCCGGACGGCGTGTCGAACAGCGCCTCGATCGCCGCGGTGTCTTCGCCGGTGCGGACCAGGTCTGCCGACGCCCGTCCGCCGACGAGCAGGCCGACCGCGCCGACGAGGATCGACTTGCCCGCGCCCGTCTCGCCGGTGAGGACGTTGAGCCCCGGCCGAAACTCGAGCTGGAGGCGGTCAATGACGGCGAGATGGCTGATGCTCAGGAAGCGCAGCATGGGAAGCGGCGAAGTTCCATCTTATCAGATATTTGACAGCGCCTGAGGTGCATGTTAGGCTTCACGGAACTGCGCTGTCCCAGCGGCGCGTGTCTGAGTCGGAGGAGTGTTTGCCAACGTTCAGCTTCGCCCTGGCGCTGCAGGCGCAGGGCGCGGGCCAGCCGGAGGCTGGGACCGGCGGAATCGATTTTGTACGGCTCATCGCGGATGCCACCTGGCTCTCGAAGAGCGTCCTGCTGATTCTGCTTCTGTTTTCCGCCGTCTCCTGGGCCATCATTCTCTTCAAGGTCTGGCAGTACCGTCGCGCCGAACGGCACACGTCGACGTTCCTGCAGGTCTTTCGCAAGAGCACGAAGTTTTCGGAAGTGCAGGCGGTCTGTTCGAGCCTGCCGGAGAGTCCGCTCGTCGGCATGTTCCAGTCGGGATACGCGGAGCTGAACGCGCAGCTTCGCCAGCCTGCGGCGGCCGAGGCGGGCCGGCCGACGGCGGTCGCCGCGCGTCCAACCTTGAAGAGTCTGGACGCCGTGGATCGCGCGCTGCTGCGGGCCACCACCGTTGAACTGACGAAGCTCGAACGGCGCGTGCCGTTTCTCGCGACGACGGCGAGCATCACGCCGTTCATCGGACTGTTCGGCACGGTGTGGGGCATCATGGCGGCGTTCCAGAACATCGGCACGCAGGGATCCACGAGCCTCAACGTCGTCGCGCCGGGCATCGCCGAAGCGCTGATCGCGACGGCGGCAGGCCTGTTCGCCGCGATCCCGGCCGTGTATTTCTACAATCACTTCACGAACCGCGTGAAGGAGTTCGCCGGCGAGATGGACGACTTCGCGCTGGAGTTCCTGAACATCTCCGAGCGGAATTTTACGTAGGGGCGATGCCGAAGGTACAGCAGAACGGCAACGGCGGATCCGGCCGGCAGCGGCGGGGGCGCGGCGCGCGCGTCGCGACGTCGCTCGCCGAGATCAACGTCGTCCCGCTGGTCGACGTCATGCTGGTGCTGCTGATCATCTTCATGGTGACGGCGCCGATGATGACGCAGGGGCTCGCGGTGAACCTGCCGCAGTCGCGGCGATCGACGGCGGTGACCGCGCAGCCGATCTACATCACCGTCCCGGCGGATTACGCGAGGACGCACGTCGTGCAGATTGGCAACGACGAGGTGCGCGTGGAGATTCTCGCCGAGCGCGTGCGGCAGGCCGTCCTCGAGCGGGACGACAAGTCCGTGTTCGTCCGCGCGGACGCGACGGTGACGGTGCAGGACGCGATGTCCGTGTTCGATCGGCTCAAGGAGGCCGGGATCGAAAAGGTGGCGCTGGCGTCGAAGCCGGTTGGCGCCCGATAACGGGCGGCTGCACTCACCCATGCACGAAGCCGTCACCGAGATCCTCATCGATCGCTCCCGTCAGGCGGAAGGCCTCGGCCGCACGCTCGGGCTGTCGCTTGCCGCGCACGCGGTGCTGATCGCGCTCGTCGTGTGGCTGCCGGGCCTCCGCAGCGCCCGCACGCCGTCGGACGAGAACTCGATGGTGATTTCGCTGGGCGGCGCTCCGGGACCGCGCCAGGGCATGACGCCGATGGCGTCGCGCGCGATTCAGAAGGTGGCGCCGATGCCGAAGCGCCCCGACCCGATTCCGCCGCCCCCCGCGCGCACGCCGCCCGAAATGGTGGAGCCGCTGAAGACGACGCCGCCGCGCCCGAAGCCGGTCGAGAAGCCGAAAAAGGAAGTGGAGCGCGCGCCGGCGCGGAAGCCCACGACCGGCGCCGAGGTGAAATCAGGCGCCGCGCGCGCGGAGACGGGCGGGCAGGCGATTCCGTTTGGCGGGCTGGCCACCGGCGGCGGGGGAACCGGCGGCTATCTCGACGTGAAGAACTTCTGCTGCCCCGACTACCTGCAGACGATGGTGCAGGTCATCCAGCGCAACTGGCAGTCGCAGCAGAACCAGCCGGGGCAGGTGATCATCAAGTTCACCATTCAGCGGGACGGCACGCTGACCGGCGTCGAGGTCGAGAAGCCGGCGAACTACTTCCAGAACATGGCCGCGCAGCGGGCGGTGCTCGAGACGAAGCGCCTGCCGCCGCTGCCCGCGGCGTTTCCCGAGGATCATCTGACGGTGCACCTCATCTTCCAGTATCAGTCCTGACATGCGAGCGACTTTCCTGCCCGTTCTCGGCGCGATCGTGCTGGCCACGTGGACG
>DASSOM010000060.1:0-19844 GCA_035700625.1 Vicinamibacterales bacterium | reverse complement strand
CACCGACACGTTGTACGGCCTCGCCGTCGATCCCCGCAACCCTGACGCCATCGCGCGGCTGTACGCGCTGAAGGGGCGGGACGCCCGCGCCGCGCTGCCCTTGATCGCCGCGGACCTGCCACAGGCCGAAGAGGCCGGACGCTTCGACGATGACGCGCGACGGCTTGCGAACGCGTGGTGGCCGGGCCCGCTCACGATCGTCGTCCCGGTCGGGCCCGCCATTCACGCCAGCGCGCTGGGCGGCGGACGGACGGTCGCCGTCCGCGTTCCGGATCATGCGGTTGCGCGCGCGCTCGCGCGGGCATTCGGATTCGGCATCACGTCCACGAGCGCGAATCCATCGGGGCGGACGCCTGCCGTATCGCCGGACGAGGTGGCGGCGGGGCTGCCCGGGGTGGATCTGCTGCTCGACGCGGGCGACGCGCCTGGGGGAGCGCCGTCCACGATCGTCGGCTTCCGCGATGGCGTACCGGAGTGCGTGCGCACGGGCGCGGTCGCGTGGGAGCGCGTGCTAGAATCGCTTCGGTGAAGGAACGCGCGGCGCTCGTCGGCCTCTTCAACGACTCCTCGCGACAACTCGATCCCGAACACCTGCTCGACGAGCTGGCCGGGCTTGCCTCGGCGGCGGGCGCGACCGTGGCGCTGCGCGTCGTCCAGGAGCGGCCGAAGCCCGACCCGGCCACGTTTCTCGGCAGCGGCAAGGTCGCCTGGCTCGCGACGGCCTGCGACGAAGCGCGCGTCGATACGGTCATCTTCGACAACGAACTCTCGCCGGCGCAGCTGCGCAACCTGGAGCGCGCGCTCGACCGCAAGGTCATCGATCGCACGCAGCTCATCCTCGACATCTTCGCGCGCCGTGCGCGCACGCGGGAAGGCAAGCTGCAGGTGGAGCTCGCGCAGCTCCAGTATCTGATGCCGCGGCTGGTCGGCTCGGCCTCCGCGCTGTCGCGGCTCGGCGGCGGCATCGGCACGCGGGGCCCCGGTGAAACGAAGCTCGAAACGGATCGCCGCCGGATTCGTCATCGCATCAGCATGCTCGGGCGCGACATCGACGCGGTGCGCCATCGTCGCGCTCGTCTTCGCGAGCGCCGCCACAAGGCCGCGGTGCCCACCGTCGCGCTCGTCGGCTATACGAACGCGGGCAAGACGACGCTGTTCAACCTGCTCACCGGGGACGCCGCGGTCGCGTCGGACGCGCTGTTCGTCACGCTGGATCCGCTCGTGCGGCGCGTGCGCCTGCCGGATCGCCGCGAGCTGCTGGTGTCGGACACGGTCGGCTTCATCGATCGGCTGCCGCATTCGCTCGTCGCCGCCTTCCGCGCGACGCTCGAAGAGGTGAGCGACGCCGACCTTCTGCTGCACGTCGTCGACGCCGCGAGCCCGGATCGCGAGCGCCACATGGCGGCGGTCCGCGCCGTGCTCGCGGAGGTGGGCGCGCAGCACGTGCCCTCAATCGACGTGTTCAACAAGTGCGACCAGCTCGATGCCGGCGAGCGGGCGCGGCTGCGCGGCCTCTATCGCAACGCGCTCTGCGTCTCGGCGCTCACCGGCGAAGGGCGCGACGACGTGATTGCGGCGATGGAGTCGCGGCTCGCCCTCGACACGGCGCAGGTGACGTTCGAGTTCGATGCCGTCGACGAGCGCGGACGCGCGCAGATCGCCGAGCTGTATCGCCTCGCGCGCGTGCTGCGGCACGCCGCGTCCAACGGCCACGTGACGATCGAGGCGCAGCTGCCGCGCCGCCTGCTGTCGCGGTTCCAGGCGGCCGCCGTCCAGCCCTGATGCCGATGAAGCCGTGGATTCCCGTTGCGCTGCTGCTCGCGCTCACCGCGGCGTGCGCGCCCAAGCTCGCGCCCGTGCCGACGGTCGTGACGCCGCGCTTTCCCGAGTTCGTGTACCCCGCGCCCCCGGACCAGACCGCGGCACCTGATCTCGCGCTGCGGCAGCACGACGGGTGGCAGTACCTGCAGGCGGGCGATGTGAAATCTGCCGAGCGCGTCTACAACGACATCCTGAAGGGACATCCCGACTACTTCGCCGCGGAAGCCGCGCTCGGCTACGTGGCGCTCGCCAGGAAGGATGCGAAGGGATCGCTCGACCACTTCGATCGCGCGCTGGGGCAGCAGCCGCAGTACGCGCCGGCGCTGTCGGGCAAGGGGGACGCGCTGCTGGCGCTCGATCGGACCGACGAGGCGCTCGCGTCGCTCGAGGCCGCGCTCGCGGCGGATCCCGCGCTGCCCGGCCTTCGCAGCCGCGTGGACGTCCTGAAGTTCCGCCGCGTGCAGGAAGAGATTCAGGACGCCCGCCGGGCGGCGGAGGCGGGCCGCTTCCCGGAGGCGCGCGACATTTACACGCGGGCGATCGCCGCGTCTCCGGAGAGCGCGCTCCTGTACCGCGAACTGGCCATCGTGGAGCAGCGCGCCGGCGATGCCGACGCGGCGCTCGCGCACGCTCAGAAAGCGACCGAGCTCGATCCGTCCGATGCGCGTGCCTTCGTGGTGATCGGCAGCGTGTACGAGTCCCGCCAGCAGTGGCAGCAGGCGGCTGAGGCCTACGGCACGGCCGTCGCGCTCGAGCCCGGAGGAGATCTGGAGGCGCGCGCCGAGGCGATGCGCGACCGGGCGGCGTTCGCCACGATGCCGGAGGAGTATCGCGGTATCGCCGCGTCGCCGACCATCACGCGGGCGCAGCTCGCGGCGCTGCTCGCCGTCCGGCTCTCCGGCGTGTTTCGACAGTCCGGCACTGCGCAGGCCGTCGTCATCACGGACACGCGCGCGACTTGGGCGGCGCCTTACATTCTGACCGTGACGCGCGCCGGGGTCATGGAGGTGTATCCGAACCACACGTTCCAGCCGGGAGGACTCGTCCGGCGCGACGATCTGGCCCAGGCCGTCAGCCGCGTGCTTGGCCTGGTCGCACAGCAGCATCCGGGCGTGGCAAAGCGGTGGGCGGATGCGCACCCGTCCTTCTCGGACGTCCCCGCGGGGCATTTGAGCTATCCGGCGGCCGCGCGCGCCGTCTCGGCCGGCGTGATGACCGCCGACGGGGGCCGCTTCGATCTGGCGCGTCCGGTGACCGGCGCGGAGGCGATCGCCGCCGTCGAGAAGCTCGACGCGCTCGCGCGGAGCGCGCGATGAACCTGACCGCCGCGAATCAGCTCACCATCACGCGCGTGCTGCTGGTCCCGGTGTTCGTCATCCTGCTCCTGTACGAGTATCGCGGCTGGGCGCTCGTCACCTTTTTCGCCGCCGGCCTTACGGATCTGTTCGACGGTCTGATCGCGCGCCGCACCGGCCAGAAGACGACGCTCGGCGCCTGGCTCGATCCGATGGCAGACAAGCTGCTGCTCGTCACGATGTTCGTGATGCTGACGCTGCCCGACATCGGCTCGGCCAATCGACTGCCGCTCTGGTTCACCGTGCTCGTTATCAGCCGCGACATTGTCATCGTCCTGACGGTGGCGATCGTCAATCTGGCGGTAGGGCACCGGACGTTCCGGCCGTCGATCTACGGCAAGGTCGCGACGGCCACCTACGTCGTCACCGGTGTCGTGACCCTGTATTTCAACTTCCTCGAGCGCTCCTCGATCGTCGTGAGCCTGTTCGTCTACGCGTCGCTGGCGATCACACTCCTGTCGGCGGGGGACTACGCAATCAAAGTCGCCAGGATGACCCACTGATTTTCCTTCCGCGGGGACTATCCTCCCGCGCCTCTCCGGCCGAAAACCGGACATACGGCGCTCTCCATCCCTGGATATCCCCATGCTGGACGCATTCAAGAAGAGCTCGGGCAAGCCCGCCCGGCAGCAATCCGACGAACTACAGGCCCTCATCGCCGCCTCCCGCGAGGAGCGCGCGGCCTTGAGCACGATGCTGACGCAGGTGCAGCTTCACAGCGCGAAGCTGGCGACGGCCGGCAAATCGCTGCAGGAAATCGACGAGCACGCCGGACGCGCGCACACCCGGCTCGACGAAGTGATGCGGCGGATCGAGCAGGCGGACGCCCGCACGAGCGCGGTGGATACCATCGAGGCGCGTATCGCGGCGCTCGTCGAGGCGGTCGGCAAGGCGGAGGAGCAGACGACGACGCTGACGTCGCCCGACGGCGAGCTGGCGCAGCACCGCCAGGCGCTCGACGATCTCGCCTCCGAGGCGCGGCGCACGCGCGCCAGCCTCGACGCCGTCAAGCAGGAGCAGCAGGCGCTCGAGACGCTGCGCGAGCAGCTGCGGGCGGCGCAGCGCGACGTGCAGCAGTCGGCATCCGACGCCGGTGCGGTCAAGGAGACCGTCGATCGGCTGCAGTCGACGTCGCATCAGCTCTCCGAGGAGTACGCGCGGCTCAGCGCCGTGTCGCGCGAGAGCCGCGAGCAGGCCGGCGCCACGCTGCAGATCGTCGCCGAGGTCGAGCAGAAGCTCGGGTCGGTCGCGCAGCTCCAGGAGATGAGCCGCGCGGCCGAGGAGCGCATGACGACGCTGAACGCGCTCGCCGAGCACATCGGCCAGAAGATCAAGGTGCTGGAGAACCAGAAGCACACGGTCGAGCGCGCCGTCGTCGAGGCGAACCGCCTCAACGAGATGGTCTGGAACATGGAAGTCCAGATCGAAAAGCTGAACGACGGCTCGCGCCAGGCCGCCCGCACCGAGGAGACGATCGAGCGCATCGAAAAGCTCGCCGGGGAAGTGGATCTGCTCCTCGAGCGCGGGCTCGCGGCGCGCGACGCCTTCGCGGGCGACATGGCGCGGCTGGAGAAAGATCGCGCCGGGCTCACCGACTTCGTGCGGTCGCACATGGATCGCCTGGCCGTGCAGCGGAAGGAGTTCGAGGGGATCGAGCAGCGCGTCCGGACGCTGCAGGGGGCCGTGCACCAGGCGGAGCAATCGATGGATGCGCTCGCCGCACGCGAAACGGCGGCGGCGTCCATGGCGGAGCGCGTCGACCATCTGTCGACGCAGTTCCAGACGCTCACCGCCCGGGCGGCGGGGTTGCAGGAGCGCCAGACGGCGCTCGAGTCGCTCGAGGCGTCGCTCGCGCGCGTGGACGAACTGTCGAAGCGCACCGCCGCGCAGTCCGACGCGTTGCTGCAGCGCCGGCGTGATCTCGACGCGCTGCGCGCGGAGCTTCAGGAGATCCAGGCGTCCCATGCCGCGGCCGCGCAGCTGGGCGAACGGCTCGGCGCCGATCGCGCCGCCCTCGAGAGCTTCGTCGAGCGTACGGCGGCGTTCATGGCGGGGATCCCGGAGATCGAGGCCCGCATCCAGACGGTGGCTGACGGACTGGCCGTCGTGGACGAGGGGAGCCGCAAGGCGGCCAGCCTCGCGTCGATGACGGGCGAGCTCGATCGGCAGATGGGACGCGTGGCGGCGCAGCAGCCGATCGTCGAGCGGATCGAAACGCGGCTGAACGCGCTGAATACGCTCGCCGCCGACGTCGATCGCCGGCTCGACGAGCAGATCGGGCGCGGCGCGGAAGTCGACGCGCTGCGAAGCCAGGTGGACGGCACCGCGATTCAGATCGCCGATGCGCAGCAGAAGCTCGAGGCCATCCTCGCCGCGCAGAAGCAGGTCGCGCCGCTGAGCGCCGACGTGTCGGCCCTCCGAGACCGAATCGAGGAAGCGCACGCGCGGTTCGTGTCGGCACAGCGCGAGGAAGCCGAACTGGCCGCGCAGGAGACGCGCCTGGCCGAGTTGCTGGCCGGTGCGCGGTCAGCGTCGGATCGCACGGAAGCCTTGCTCGAGCAGACGCGCGGGCTGGCCAAAGAGGTCGCGGCGTCCACGGCCGCGAAGGACGAATTGCTGAAGGCGCTCGCGCAGGTGCAGGCGCGGCAGCGCGATGTGGACGCGCACGCGGACGCATCCGGCGATCGGATCGAGCAGCTCGAAGCCGCCGCGGCGCAGCTCGAGAAGCGCGGCACGCAGATCGCCGCGTCGGAGCAGCGCATCGACAGCTTCGAGCGGCGATTTGCCGAACTGGGACGGATGACGGCCGACCTCGATCGGCGGATGCAGGCCATTGCGGAACGGGATGCGGTCGTCGAGGCCGTTCGTCGGCAGGTCGCGACCGTCCACGAGATCGGTGCGCGCAGCAAAGCGGATCTCGAGCACGTCGAAGCGCACCGGAACGAGGTCTCCGCGCTGCGGGAGCGCGTGGACGAAGTGCTTGCCGTCGTCGGCGAAACGGAGGCGCGCCTCGGCGCGATCGAAGGGCGCCGCCGGCTGGTCGACGAGGTCCAGCTGAAGACCAGCATCATCACGAACATGCTCGAGGACGTCCGGCTGAATCTGGAGGCGCTCGGCGAGCAGAAGGCGGTCATCGATCACGTCATGGACAGCGTGCCGAGGCTGAGCGAACAGGTGCAGCAGGCGGAGAAGACGCTGCGCGCGCTGCAGGCCGAGCGCGAGCTGGCGGAGCGCATCGAGCGCGGCATCAAGACGCTGAGAAAGAAGGCAAGTCCGGAGGAGAGGAAGCGGACGGCCTGAGGTGCGCCTGGCGCGAGATCAGACCTTCGTCCGGAAGTACTCGAGCGTGGTGGCCAGCCCGTCCTCGAGGCTGACCTTCGGCTCCCAGCCGAGCAGCGTGCGCGCGCGGGTGATGTCCGGCTGCCGCACCTTCGGA
Organism: Vicinamibacterales bacterium; assembly: GCA_035700625.1. Classification (GTDB taxonomy): domain Bacteria; phylum Acidobacteriota; class Vicinamibacteria; order Vicinamibacterales; family 2-12-FULL-66-21; genus DASSOM01. Next base: position 13,232 of record DASSOM010000060.1, on the reverse strand, counting down.
TCGTCTTCCGGCAGCGGACGATAGACGATCTTGCTCCGCGATCCGGTCATCCGGATGATCGTCCGCGCGATCTCCTCGATCGTCATTTCGTGCGGGTTGCCGATGTTCACCGGGTCGTTCAGATCCGATTCCATCAGGCGCAGCACGCCGTCGACGAGATCGCTGATGTAGGTGAAGCTTCGCGTCTGCGTGCCCGTCCCGAAGATGGTGACGTCCTCGCCGCGGAGCGCCTGGCTCATGAACGCGGGGACGGCGCGGCCGTCGTTCAGCCGCATCCGCGGACCGTACGTGTTGAAGATCCGCACGATCTTCGTGTCCAGCCCGTGATACCGGTGATACGCCGTGGTCATGGCCTCGGCGAACCGCTTGGCTTCGTCGTACACGCCGCGCGGGCCGATCGGATTGACGTTGCCCCAGTAGCTTTCTTTCTGCGGGTGCTCCAGCGGATCGCCGTAGACCTCCGACGTCGACGCCAGGACGAAGCGCGCCTTCTTCTCTTTGGCGAGGCCCAGCGCCTTGTGCGTCCCCAGCGCCCCCACCTTCAGCGTCGGAATCGGCAGCTCGAGATAGTCGATCGGGCTCGCCGGGCTCGCCCAGTGCAGGACGACGTCGACGGTCCCTTCGATGTAGATGTAATTCGTGACGTCGTGCTTGATGAACGTGAAGTCGCGGTTGACCAGGTGCGCGATGTTGGCGGTGCTGCCGGTCAGGAGGTTGTCGACGCCGACGACGGACCAGCCGCGGTCCAGCAGCGCCTCGCACAGGTGGGATCCGATGAACCCGGCGGCGCCGGTGATAACCGCTCGACTCATGAAAAGGCCCGACCTCCGGCTATGCCGCGTGGCGCTGGACGCCGCGGACGACGGTAAGCCACATGATTTTCAGGTCCAGCGCGACCGACCAGTTCTCGATGTAATACAAGTCGAACTCGATGCGCTTCTCGAGCGACGTGTTGCCGCGCCAGCCGTTCACCTGCGCCCAGCCGGTGATGCCCGCCTTCACCTTGTGGCGGAGCATGTACTGCGGAATGCGGTGCTTGAACTGCTCGACGAAGTAGGGGCGCTCCGGCCGCGGGCCGACGATCGACATGTCCCCCTTGAACACGTTCCAGAACTGGGGCAGCTCGTCGAGATCGAACCGGCGCAGCCAGAGCCCGACCGGCGTGCATCGCGGATCCTCGTCGCGCGCCCAGATGGGGCCGGTCTCGTCCTCCGCGCCTTCGTACATCGAGCGGAACTTGTAGACGTCGAACGCCTTGCCGTCGAGTCCCATCCGTTCCTGCTTGTAGAACACCGGGCCCCTGGAGGTCTTCCTGATGAGCAACGCGACGATCGCGAAGGGTATCGCGAGCGCGGCGAGCGCGGCGGCGGAGATCGCGACGTCGAGCATCCGCTTCAGCACGCTGTTGAAGCCGCGCAGCGGGACGTCGTTCAGGCTGATGATGGGGACGCCGTCGAGATTCTCGAGGCGCGCGCGCAGCGCGATGAACTGCAGCAGATCCGGCACGACGTGGACGTCCACCCCTTCCCGGTTCGTCGTCTCGACGAGCGACAGCATCTTCACGTGCTCCTCGAGCGGCAGCGCGACGTAGAGGTGATCGATGCGCTCGCGGCGGATGATGTCGTCCGCTTCCACCAGCGTGCCGAGCAGCGGGATCCCGCGATACCCGATGTGATCGCCGATCGCGCGATCGTCGATGAAGCCGACGACGCTGAAGCCGAGCTCGCGGTGCTCGAGCACCTTGTCGGCGACGACGCGTCCGAGATCGCCGGCGCCGGCGATCAGCACGCGCTTCAGACCGATGCCCGCGCGCCAGCGGCGCTCGAGCAGTTCGCGCACGAGCTCGCGCGAGCCGTACGAGAGCGCGACGTTGATCACCAGAAACGCCGCCCAGACCCCCTGCGACACCTCGTAGACGCCGCGGCTCTTGAGCACGTCCGGGACGTAGTACGCCTGGAAATACAGCGTGCCGACGATGCCGAGTACGACCGAAAGAATCGTCCCGACGAAAACGGCGAAGAAGTCGTCCACGCGCGAGCGGCCGCGCCGCAGGCGGTACAGGCCCTGGATCTGGAACGCGATCGGCACGAGGATGCCGATGAAAGGAGCAATCCGCAGGTACTGTTCGAAGGGCGGATAGCCTTTCGGCACCGGCAGCCCGCTCTGGAACCGTACGAGGTAGGCCAGCAGGAAGGCGCCCATGCCGAGCAGCGCATCGCTCGCGACGAAGAGGGCAACGAGCAGGCGGTTGTACCGCCGCATCATTGTTCGTCCTCGCGGGCGGCTGCGTTGTCGCCTTGGGGCCATCTTGCGGCACAGGCGGCTGAGTTGTGGCCCTGGGACTGGTCCGACATCACGTCATCGACCACGGCGCGGAACTCCCGCTCGAAGCGGGCGCGCGAAAAGGATTCGGCGTGCCGGCGGATCGCGGTCGGGTCGAACGTCCGGCTGGCGGCGTCCGACAGGGCGTCGGCGAATGCGTCAGCGGTGGGCTCGCGCACCAGCAGGCCGGTTTCCCCATGGACGACCGACTCGACGGCACCACCGTCGGCGAGCGCGACGACCGGACGTCCGCAGGCCTGGGCCTCCACGGGCACCATGCCGAAATCCTCGACGCCGGGCATCACGACGGCCGTACATCCCTGGTACAACGCCCGTACGGCCTCATCCGGCAGCCAGCCGGTGAATTCGACGTCAGAGCCGGCGACCTGTCGAAGACGGGCGTCTTCGGGCCCGCGGCCGACGATTTTCAAGGGCACGCGCGCGCGCCTGGCCGCCTCGATGGCCACATCGAGTCGCTTGTAGGGGACGAGGGCTGACACGACGAGAAAGTATGGGGCAGTTGACCGAGCCGGTGACGGTTGGAAGAAGTCGGTATCGACGGGCGGATGCACAACGATCGACTCGCGATTATAGTATCGGCGGATCCGGCCCGCAACATATTGAGAATTCGCGACAAAGCGGTCTACCCGCCCGGCCGTTGCCGCGTCCCACCGGGCCAGCCGGGCCATGATGGGTCTGAGCAGCCGGTTCCGGACCGGTCCGACGACGTCCGCCCCGAAATACGCATCGAACTGATCCCAGGCGTACCGCATCGGGGAGTGGCAATAACAGACGTGGCGCGCCCGCCCCGGTGCGACGACGGACTTCACCGCGCAGTGGCTCGTGCTGATGACGAGGTCGAAGGGATCCAGGTCGAACTGTTCGACCAGCGCGGGGAAGAACGGCAGATACTGCCGATAGTGCCTGGCGACGCCCGGAAGATACTGCGCCAGCGAATGTTTGATGCGCAGACGCTCGAGCGCGGGAGACACGGTCCCGGGCACATGGATGAGCGTGTGCAGGACGGCGTCCGGGTAGAGCCCGGCGATCGCCTCGAGCACCTTCTCGCCGCCCCGCATCCCCGTCAGCCAGTCGTGGACGAGAGCCACCCGAACCTCGCCCCTCGCCCCTCGCTCCTCGAGCCTCGCCCCTCGAACCTCGCTCACTTCATCACCTCGTCGTAAATCTCACGGACGCGGCGAATGGAGCGTTCCCACGAGAAGGCGCGGGCCCGGGCGAGGCCGCGCGCGCGGAGGTCGGCGCGGAGGGATCGTTCCGTCAGGACACGGCGCAGCGCGTCTGCAATCGACTGCGGCTCGTACGGATCGATGAGCAGGGCGGCATCGCCGACGACCTCGGGCAGCGAGGAGACGTTCGAGGTGACGACGGGCGTGCCGCTGGCCATCGCTTCGAGCGGGGGCAGCCCGAAGCCTTCATAGAGCGACGGGAAGACGAACGCGTCGGCGAGCCGGTACAGCACCGCCAGCGTCTGGTCCGACACGAAGCCAAAAAACCGGACGTGCTTGTGCAGCTTGTGCCGGTGCACGGCGCGCCGCAGCGCGGCGTACTTGGAAATCTCGTCGCCGATGATGAGCAGCTTGACGTCGCGCAGGCGTGCGCCGTCCGGCGTTTCCATCGTTTCGTCCCGCCGCAGCAGGTGAAACGCTTCGATCAACCGCTCGAGATTCTTGTGCGGCTTGATGTTGCCGGCGTACAGCACGAACGGCGCGTTGAGCTGATAGCGCTCGCGCACGCGTTCCATCGCGTCGGCGGGCGGCTCGAGCCAGAACCGGTCGTCGATGGCGTTGTAGATGACGTCGATCCGCTCCTCGGGCACGCGGTAATAGCGCAGGATGTCGCGCTTGGACGCCTCCGAGACGGTGATGACACGGGCCGCGCGGTGCGTCGCGACCCACAGGGAGCTGCGCGCGTACGCGTAGCCGAGCCGGTTCGGCAGGTATTGCGGAAATCGCAGGTGAATGCAGTCGTGGATCGTCACGACCGAGCGGCAGGGCGTCAGCGGCGGCAGGACGTAGTGCGGCGCATGGAACAGGTCGACGTGCTCGCGCCGGAGATCGATCGGGACGGCAAACTGCTCGCGAACGGAATAGTCTCCGGCATTTTCCCGCACCGCCCGGAAGTTGGGGCCGAGATCCCCGATGACGTCGCAATCCTCCGGGCGGCACAGCAGCACGTACTCGGTGTGCGGGTCCTGGCGCGCCAGCTGGCGCAGCAGGTTACGCACGTACGTGCCGATGCCGTAGTCGCGCAGCTTGCGCGCGTCGATGGCAATCCGCTTCGGCTGTGCGTGCGTCACGCGTCGCCCTTCATGCGCAGATACAGTTTCAGCAGCGGCGCCCACGCCGGGTGATGCTTCGCGTAGAACGCCACGTGCGCCCGGCGGTACGCGGCCTGCGAGGCGGCCGCGGCGGTCGCGCGGGACTTCCCGCGCAGGTGGACGATCTCGGCCGCCGGCGTGAACAGCACGCGGCGGCCGCGCGCCCGGATTGCCGCGCAGAAGTCCACGTCCTCGGTGTAGAGGAAGAACCGCTCGTCCAGCAGGCCGGCCGCGTCGGCGTCGGCGCGCCACACGAGCAGGCACGCGCCGCTCACCCAGTCTACGAAATTCTCGCGCCGCGTCGCGCGCTCGACCGCGCGGACGGCGCGCGCAAGTCCTGAACGGTACAGCGACAGCGTGAGCTTCTGCCGCAGCTCGTTCCAGGGCCCAATCATGCGCCCGAACGAGAGTTCGGGACGGCCGTCAGCGTCCACCAGCCGCGGTCCGGCCACCGCCGCCTCGGGGGTGCGCTGCAGCCGATCGACGAGGCGATCCAGCGCGCCAGGCGGCACGATCGTGTCGCTGTTGAGCAGCAGCACCAGTTCGCCGCCGCTCGCGCGGATGCCCGCGTTGGTGCCCGCCGCGAAGCCCACGTTTCGATCCAGTGCCAGGATCCGCACCCCCGGGAAACGCTCCCGCACGAGCGCCGCCGCGCCGTCGCTCGATCCATTGTCCACCACGACAATCTCGTGCGGTATCGAAGGTGGAGCGTCGTGGAGAGACGCGAGACACCGCGCGAGATCGTCGCGGGCGTTGAACGAGACGATGACGATCGCCACGCGGGTCATCGTGTACTGGATCTCGCCGTTGCTTCGATGAGCGCGAGCACGCGGTCCGCCGCCGCGTCCCATGAATAGCGCGAGAGGACGGAGGCGGCGGGGGCCAGCGCCGCGCGGCGCGCCTCCGGATCGCCGAGCAGCCGGACGAGTGCGTCCGCCGTCTGCCGCTCGATGTCCGCGGGATCCACGTACGTCGCCGCGGCGCCGTAAACCTCGCGGGCGACCGGGGTGTCGAGCACGACGATCGGCACACCGGAAGCGAGCGCCTCGACGGGGGTCATGCCGAATCCTTCGTACTCGGAGAGGAACACGAACACCGACGCGCGGCCGTACAGCGACTGCAGCTCGTCGTCGTCTACATACTCGCGCACCGCCATTCGATCGCCCAGGCCCTGAGCACGAACGATCCCCTCGACGTCGAGATGCGGATGCGTCCGATTCGCGCCGGCGATCACCAGTCGTGCGTCCGCGCACCGCCGTGCCACGCGGGCGAATGCGGCGACGAGCTCAGGCACCCGCCGTCGATTGAAGATCGATCCCACGTACAGCACGAGCGGCTCGCGCGGCGCACCGAGGTCCGGGCGCCTCGACACGCCTGGCGGGACGACGGTGATGCGATCCGGCGGGACGCCGAAATGCTTCGAGATTTCCCCTCGCGAGAACTCCGAGATCGTCAGGATCGCCGCGGCACGTCGCGCGGCGCGCCTGGCCAGCAACCGTCGCCGAGTGCCCTCGCGCCGGCTGAACCACTCGGGGTGCGCCGCGAACGACACATCGTGAATTGTCGCGACCAGCGGACAGGGCAGGCGCCACGGTGCGGTGTACGCGGGTGCAAAGAACACGTCCGGTGGATCCTGCGCCACCGCGCGCCGGAGCGTCGTCTGCTCCCACCACGTCCCGCGGGCGCCCTCGAGAATCCGCGGCTCGACGCCGGGAAGCGCGCCGGCCCAGGGCAGCGGCTCCGGCGAGTACAGCGTAAAGATGCGAGCGGCCGCGTCCGATCGGGCCACCCATCGTTTCAGCAGCTCGCCGAGGTACCGGCCCGCCCCCGTGGTATCCCCGATCAATTCGCGCGCATCGATCCCGATCCGAAGACGGGCCATCAGGCGGCGCTCCGGCGTTCCAGCGCGCGGGCGTAGGCCTCGAGCAGCCGGCGGGCGCTGGCGGCCCAGGAGTACTCGCGCGCCCGGCGCCATCCGCGTTCGATCGCGGATGCCGCCTGTTCGGGATGCCGGAGGTAGGCAGCCATCGCCTCGGCGAGCCCGGCCTCATCGTCCGGCTCCACGAAACGCGCCGCATCGCCGGCCACCTCCGGCAGCGCCCCGCGGCGGCTCGCGACGACCGGCACGCCCACCGTCATCGCTTCGAGCACCGGCAGCCCGAAGCCTTCGTGATGCGACGGCAGCACGAGCATGCCGGCCTCTTCGTACATCTGCCGCCGGCGGTCGCCGCTCACATACCCGACATAGTCGACATGTCCCGCAAGCGGCGGGGCGCTCGCCATCCGAAGCCACTCGGCGGAGGCCGGCGTGCGTCCTCCCGCGAGCACGAGGCGAGGCGCGGACGGCAGCTGCTCGCGCAGGCGGGCGTACGCGCGCAGGAGCGTCCCGACGTTCTTGCGCGGCTCGAGGGTGCCCATGAACAGAATCGGCGCACCGGTCGGCGGCGGGACGGTCCGCGGCGTCCACGCGGGCGCGCCGGGCGAGCACACGAAGATCCGATCCGATTGCAGATCGAACCGCCGGATGAGTTCGGCGGCGGTGAACCGCGAGACGGTGACCACCGCGTCGGCGCGGCGGACGTGGGCAGGAGTCAGCGCGGCGTAGTCGCGCCGGATTTCCGCGCGCGTCCGCTCGGGGTGGTCGAGGAAGTCGAGATCGTGCACCGTGACGACGCGGGCCGCGGCGCGGGCTGGCATCAGCAGGGGATGCAGCGAATGGACGACGTCCGCGGCGCCGCCGAGCGTCTCGACGGACGGCCATTCGAGCCGGTGCCACAGCAGGTTCAGCAGCCGGACGGGGATACGGGCATCCACGACGCCGGCGCCGGCAACGTTGTCTGAAGAGAGCCGATCCTTCCAGGAACTCGAGAACAGGAAGAGCCGGTCGCCGCGGGGGAGCTGGCCGACGAGCGCGGAGGCCAGCTCGTGCACGTACTCGCCGACGCCGCTGCGCGCGACGAGCGCCGGCCGATAATCCATCAGGATGCGCACGCGCGGGTCATGGTAGCACAACCGATTGTGGCGGCAAGTCCTTATACCTCAATTAATTGACACGTTTTTTCCGGCCGTGCTAACGTTACGGGTTTGTTCCTGGTCGCTCGGAGATCATCCAGATGAAGATCGCGGTCGTCGGCACGGGGTACGTGGGGCTGGTGGCGGGCGCCTGTCTGGCCGAGAACGGCAATGAGGTGGTGTGCGTCGACAAGGACGCCGCCAAGGTGCGTCTGCTCCAGCGCGGCCGGATCCCCATCTACGAGCCGGGTCTCGAGGAGCTGGTGCGCCGGAACCGCAGCGAAGGGCGGCTGACGTTCACGACGGCACTCGCGCGCGGCGTCCGCGCCTCGCAGATCATCTTCATCGCGGTCGGCACGCCTACCGGCGAGGACGGCTCGGCGGATCTGCAGCACGTGCTGGAAGTGGTCCGCGACATCGCGCGCGCGATGAACGGCTACAAGGTGATCGTCAACAAGAGCACGGTGCCGGTCGGGACGGCCGAGCGCGTGCGGGCGATCGTCCGGCGGGAGACGACCCATCCGTTCAGCGTCGTGAGCAACCCGGAGTTTCTGAAACAGGGGGCCGCCATCGACGACTTCATGAAGCCCGATCGCGTCGTCATCGGCGCCGAGGATCCGCGGGCGGCCGAACTGATGAAGGAGCTGTACGCGCCGTACACGCGCACCGGCGCGCCGATCATGCTGATGGACTGCGCGAGCGCCGAGCTCTGCAAGTACGCCGCGAACGCGATGCTCGCGACGCGCATCTCGTTCATGAACGAGGTGGCGAACGTGTGCGAGGCGGTCGGGGCCGACGTCGATCAGGTGCGAAGGGCGGTCGCGGCGGACCGCCGGATCGGCCCGTCGTTCCTGTTTCCGGGCGTCGGCTACGGCGGAAGCTGTTTTCCGAAGGACGTGAAGGCGATGCTGCGCTTCGCGGCCGAGAAGGAGTACTCGTTCCGCATCCTCGAAGCCGTCGAGGCGGTGAACGACTGCCAGAAGCTGCGGCTGCTGTCGAAGATGAACGCGCATTTCGGCAGCGTCAAGGGGAAGCGGATCGCGCTCTGGGGCCTGTCGTTCAAGCCGAAGACGGACGACATGCGCGAAGCGCCGTCCGTGCCGCTGGTGAACGGCCTGCTGGCCGCCGGCGCCCACGTTCATGCGTACGATCCGCAGGCGATGCGCGTCGCGCGCGGCATCTTCGGATCGAAGATCCAGTACGCGGACAAGGGATACGACGCGCTGGCGGGAGCCGATGCGCTCGCCATCGTGACGGAATGGAACGAGTTCCGCGAACCTGATTTCACGCGCATCAAGAAGCTGCTCCGCCAGCCGGTGATCTTCGACGGGCGCAATCTCTACAAGCCGGAGCACATGCGCGGGCTCGGCTTCACGTACTACTCGATCGGCCGCCGATGAGCGCTGTCGTCGTCACGGGCGGCGCGGGATACATCGGCAGCCATGCCGTCCTGGCGCTGCGCGCGCGCGGTCTTGACGTCGTCATCTACGACAACCTGAGCGCGGGCCACAGAGAGGCCGCGAAGGCTGCCGGCGCGCCGCTCGTCGAAGGCAACATTCAGGACACGGCGCGGCTGCGCGCGGTGCTGCGAGAGCATCACGCGGACGCCGTCATGCATTTCGCGGCATGGCTCTCGGTCGGCGACTCGGTTCGAGACCCGATCGGGTACTATCGCAACAACGTGGCGGGCGCGCTGTCGGTGCTCGAGGCGATGGCGGCCGAAGAGGCCCGCTGCTTCGTGTTCTCGTCGACCGCGGCGGTCTTCGGCAACCCGGTCGAGACGCCGATTGGCGAAACGCATCCCACGGCCCCGATCAACGCGTACGGGCAGACGAAACTCGCGATCGAGCACGCGCTCCCGCACTTCGAGCGGGCGTACGGGCTGCGCTGGACGGCGCTGCGCTACTTCAACGCCGCGGGGGCGGATCCCGAAGGACGGCTGGGTGAGGATCATCATCCCGAGATTCACGTGATTCCGCGCGCGGTGGATGCCGCCATGGGGCGCGGGTCGTTCGCGATCTTCGGCACCGACTACGAGACGCCGGACGGCACCTGTCTGCGCGACTACATCCACGTCACGGATCTCGCCTCCGCGCACGTCCTCGCACTCGACGCGCTGCGCGCGGGCAAGCCATCCGCCACCTACAATCTCGGCAACGGCCGCCCCACATCGGTGCGGGAAGTGATCGACGCGGTCGAACGCGTGACCGGGCGGCGCGTTCCGTACAAGGAGGAGGCGCGGCGGGCCGGCGACCCGGCCGTGCTGTACGCGTCGAGCGAGCACATCAAGCGCGAGCTGGGCTGGCGTCCGGAATACGAGCGCATCGACACGATCGTGGAGACGGCGTGGCGCTGGCGCGAGGCACATCCGGCCGGCTACGGCCCGGGGTCGAACGGGTGAATCCGCTCCCGCGGCTGTTCCGCTATGCCAGGCCATACCGCGGGCGCTTCGCCGCGGCGCTCGCGGCCATGCTCGTCTACGCGGGCGCCTCCACGCTGGTCGCCTACCTGATTGCGCCCATCATCAACAAAGTGTTGCCGGCGCGCGACAGTCTCACGCTGCTGTCGATGGCGATCCTCGTCGCCTATGTCGCCAAGGGCGTTGGCTCGTACTTCTCGACGTACCTGATGACGGACATCGGCCAGCGCGTCGTCCGCGACGTGCGCAACCAGTTGTTCCGTCACGTGCTGGACCAGTCGGCGGCGTTCTTCAGCCGCCGGACCTCCGGTCAGCTCATGTCCCGGATTACGAGCGACGTCAATCAGGTGCAGCAGGCGGTCTCGGAAACGCTCGGCGATCTGCTGCGCGAGGGGCTCGCGCTCGTCGGCTACGCGGTGCTGATGTTCTACTTCGACTGGCGGCTCGCGCTGGTCGTCGTCACGAGCGCGCCGATCATCGTGTATCCGCTCGTTCGCCTCGGCCAGCGCGTCCGGCGCTCGACCCGCCGGAGCCAGGAAGAGCAGGAACATCTGTCCCACCTCACGGCGGAAGCGTTCACGGGACATCGGATCGTAAAGGCGTTTGCCGCGGAGGCGCAGGAAGCGCGGCGGTTCGCGGCCGCGTCGCACCGGCTCTATCGCACGAATCTCAAGGTGACGAGCACGGTGTCGGTGCTGCCGCCGCTCATGGAATTTCTCGGCGGCGTCGCCATCGTCGGGCTGCTGTGGTACGGCAGCCGCCAGATCTCGAGCGCGGCGCTGAGCCAGGGGGCGTTTCTCGGGTTCATCTTCGCGGCGTTCATGATGTACACGCCGATCAAGAAGCTCAGTCGCGTGAACGCGAACCTGCAGCAGGCCACCGCGGCCGCGACGCGCATCTTCGAAGTCCTCGATACGCATACCGAGGTGCCGGAGCGTCCCGGCGCCGTGCCGCTGACGCGCATCACGCGCGGCATCGAATACCGCCACGTGAGTTTTGCGTACGACGACGGCGGGACGAAGTCGGTGCTGCGGGATGTGTCGTTCGAGGTGCGGGCCGGACAGATGATCGCGCTCGTCGGTCTGAGCGGGGCGGGCAAGACGACGCTGGCCAACCTGCTGCCGCGGTTTTACGACGTGACGGGGGGCGCGATCCTGATCGACGGCCAGGATATCCGCGACTTCACGCTGAAGTCGCTTCGGCAGCAGATCGGCATCGTGACGCAGGAGACGGTCCTCTTCGACGAAACGATTGCCGCGAATATCGCGTACGGCGTGCCGGACGCCCCGCGGTCAGCGATCGAGGAGGCCGCGCGCGCCGCGCACGCGCACGAGTTCATCCTGATGCTGCCGCACGGCTACGATACGCGCATTGGTGAACGGGGCCAGCGGCTGTCCGGAGGACAACGCCAGCGGCTCGCGATCGCGCGGGCGCTCCTGAAGAACTCGCCGATCCTGATCCTCGACGAAGCGACGTCGTCGCTCGACGTCGAGTCGGAGCAGCTCGTGCAGGACGCGCTCGCGAATTTGATGCGCAACCGGACGTCCTTCGTCATCGCGCACCGGCTTTCGACCGTCCGCCGCGCCGACAGCATCATCGCGCTCGAGCGCGGACGCATCGCCGAGATCGGGCGCCACGATGAGCTGCTGGCGCGTCCCGGGGGCGTGTACGCGAAACTGTACGCGCTGCAGCTCTTCGATCGGCGCAGGGAAGCCGTGGCGCTGAAGCAGATCGGGTAACGATGATCAAATCGATGACCGGCTTCGCCGCGCTCACGCGAGACGACGAGGCGGGCGCCGTCAGCGTCAGCATCCGCGCCGTGAACCACCGTTATCTGGACGTCCAGCTCCGGATGCCGCAGTCGCTCGCGCCGATCGAGTCGCGGCTGCGGTCGCTCATCCAGCAGCGCATCGCCCGCGGGCGGCTGGAGGTCTCGATCGGGCTGCAGATGCGCCGGAAGCCGATGTTCGACGTCGAGGTGAACGACGGCGTGCTCGACGCGCTGGGCGCGGCGCTCGATCCCGCGCGCGAGCGTGGTCTGATTGCCGGGCCGCTCACACCCGGCGACCTGCTGCGTTTCCCACAAGCCGTGACGGTCCGCGAACGCGACGACGACATCCCGCTCGAGGCGTACGCGCCGGCGATCGAGGCGGCGGTGGTGGACGCGCTGGAAGCGCTCGATGGCATGCGCACGGTGGAAGGGGGGCACCTTCGCGCCGATCTCGATCGGCGTCGGCTCGAGGTCGGATCGATGTTCGAGCGCGCGGCCGCGGCCGCGAATGCCGGTATCGACGCGCTCCGCCAGCGGCTGGCCGATCGCGTCCGCGAACTCAGGGCGGACGCGCTGGCCGACGAGAGTGCGATCGCGCAGGAAATCACGCGGTTCGCCGGACGGTCCGACATCACCGAGGAGCTGGTGCGGTTCCGCGCGCACCTCGACCATTGGCAGGCGCTGGCCGACGGTCCGGAACCGTGCGGGCGGAAACTGGACTTCCTGCTCCAGGAAATGAATCGCGAGGTGAACACGCTCGGCTCGAAGGCCGAAGGACCTGATGCCACCGAAATCGTCGTCGCCCTGAAGGCGGAACTCGAGAAGATGCGCGAGCAGGTCCAGAATGTCGAATGAGCGCCGCCGGGGGCTGCTCTTCGTCGTCTCCGCGCCGTCGGGGACGGGTAAGACGACGGTCGTCGAGCGGCTCGTCCAGGTAGTGCCCGATCTCGCGCTGTCGCGTTCCTACACGTCGCGCCCGGCTCGGCCGGGAGAACGCGACGGCGTGGACTATAATTTCATTACACGCGCCCGATTCGAAGAGATGGCCGCCGCCGGGGAATTCCTCGAGTGGGCGGACGTGTTCGGCAATCTCTATGGGACCTGCCGGGCCGACGTCGAGCGGGCGCTCGGCTCCGGGCAGGACCTCGTGCTCGTCATCGACGTGCAGGGAGCGCGCAGCGTTCGCGCGGTCGGACTCGAGACCGTCGGCGTCTTCGTCCTGCCGCCGTCGTTCGAAATTCTCGAGCAGCGGCTGCGCGGCCGCAGCAAGGACAGCGAAGAGGCCATCCGCCGCCGCCTGCAGACGGCACGCGAGGAGGTGCCGGCGTTCACCGAGTACGACTACGTCGTGGTGAACGACCGGCTCGACG
>DASSOM010000059.1:0-8398 GCA_035700625.1 Vicinamibacterales bacterium | reverse complement strand
GAAACACCGCATCGTACCAGACGCGCCGGGGCCAATCAAGGATTCGGGGGCTGGAGCGGAGCGGCGAAGAGCGAGCGCAGCACACTGAGGCAGTCGGGGTGCAGGGGAAAAAAAGCGCCTGCGGCCGCAAGCGAGGGCCGGAGGGCACCGCCGCGCCGCGGCGGCCCGAGCGCGCAGCGAGGTGGAGAATCGAAAGAGGCTCCACCGAGCGTAGTTAAATAATGGAGCGGGAAACGGGATTCGAACCCGCGACTTCGACCTTGGCAAGGTCGCACTCTACCACTGAGTTATTCCCGCTCACCCAAGGCGAAACCCAATCATAACATCGGGATCCAGCCCAGGCAAGGCGCTCACCAGGCGTCGAACGCGCCCCTGTACACCTCGATCCGCGCCTCCCCCGCCGCATCGTCGATCGCGACGACGTCGAAACGGCAGGGTTCAGACGTGAGCTGATGTCGCGCGAGAAAGTCGACCGCCATCCGCACGATCCGCCGCTGCTTGCGCCGCGTGACGGCCTCCGCCGCCGTGCCGAATTCCGCCGTCTCGCGCGCCTTGACTTCGACGAACACCAGCGTGTCGCCATCGCGCGCCACGATGTCGATTTCGCCATGCCGCGTGCGGTAGCGGCGCGCAAGAATTGCGTACCCGCGGCGCTCGAGTTCCTCCACCGCGCGTTCTTCGCCTGAAATTCCGACCTGCTGGCGATGGAAGGTCATCCGGCACGAGCGGATCGCAACCTTCGCGCCGGGCCTCCCGATTACCGCAGCCGCTTGTAGAAGAAGACCGTGTCGCAGAGCGATCCGTCCGGGTTGAGGGCAAATCCGGGAACCTCCCCGACCCGTACCCACCCGGTCGACGCGTACAGCCGCTCGGCGTCGTACCCCTTGCACGTGTCGAGCACCAGGAGCGTGAAGCCCGCATCGACCGCGGCGCGCTCGAGGGCGATCATGAGCGCGCGGCCGAGTCCCTGCCGGCGCGCGCGGCGATGCACGATCAACTTGGCGACGTCGGCGCGATGCGGCTGGTTCGGCGCCCACGCCGGCTGCAGCTGCACGGTCCCGGCAAGCCCCTGGTCATCACGCGCGACGAGCACCACCGCGCGGTCCGCCAGCGACGCGAACACCGAGCGCCACCATGCCTCGGCCTCGTCGACGGTCAGCCCGCCGAGAAAACTGACGCCGGCGCCGCTGTCGATCGCGTCGACCAGCAGCTCCGCGAGGCCGCGAATATCCGATGCCGACGCATCCCTCCGGAGTCGCTCGATGACGACGGTGCGCATGCGCGAATCGTAGCATCGCGCGCCAGCGCCGGCCGCGACCGGCCCAACATTGGCACTGTCAGGGAGACAGTTCAGGCCTACCTCTAGCGGTCCATCTCTAGTACGTGCACGCCTCGTCCCATGCGCGTATGCTGTCAGCCCATGCAGCGCCGCCTGGCGGCCTCGGCAGTCATCGCGACACTCATGGGCGTCGCGGCGGGCGCGTGTGGAGGATCGTCGCCAGGCGCCCCAACCGGGACGCCGCCCGGGCCGCCGGGCACGAGCAGTCCCTGTTCGGCGATTGGCGCGACGCCGATCGCCGCGACGGCCATCGTCAACGGAACGGCGTGCGCATCCTCGTCCTCTTCCGTCGTCCGGGTCGAGTTCACCGACAAGAACGGCCACGACGCTGGCGCGTGCAGCGGCACGGTGATCGGCGCGCGCGCCGTCCTGACAGCAGGCCATTGCGTCGTGGACAGCGCCGCGGCGCGTGTCTCACTCGGGACGGGCGCGACGCGTGCGGTGGTCTCGCTTGCCGTGCACGACGCGTACAAAGCCGATCGTAGCAGCCCGCTCGATCTCGGCGTCGTGATCGTCCGCGATCCGCTGCCGCGCTCACCGGTGCCGGTCCTGTTTTCCCGCCAGGCGCGCACCGGCGAGGCCGCGATCATCGCCGGCTGGGGCCTCGACGAGCACCAGTCGGGTGACGCGCTGCACGCTGCGCTGACGACCATCGCGGGCGTGAGTGATTTTTTGGAGAGCGACTTCAGCGCGGCCGACGGATCGGTCTGCCAGGGCGATTCGGGCGGCGCCCTGCTGCTCGCGCAGAACGGCGCCTGGACGCTCGGCGGCGTGATCTCGAGCGGATCCACGTCCGCCTGCGACTCGGGGAAGAGCTATTACGCGATCGTCGGGAGCGACGCGGCCCGGCAGTTCATCCTCAGCGTCGCGCCGGACGCGGTCGTTCGATGATAATGGATTGAAAGCGCGCCGTTCAGCGCGCCGCCTTCGGCGCGCACGTGTTCGACGTGAGCGTTCCGCTCCAGAAAAACGGCTTCATGCGTTCGGGGCGCGGCGCCGGAATGGTCCATCGGAGTGTCAGCGTCGCGCCCGACGGAAACACGTCAGGCCTTTCCCCATTCCCGACGAAATCTGCTGACAACGCCGTCATGCGGAACGTCCCATGGACAGGAATGGGCTCGAGCCACTGCCCCGCCGTGCCGCGAACTGCCACCGGATATCGATATGGACGGAACCGGTAGACGATCTGCGAACCCGCCGGTGTGCGGGCGAACAATTCCAGCCCTTCGACCGTGAAATAGGGCCCGTCGCCGATCGCTACGCCGGCCACAACGGCGGTGTCGACTGTGCCGTCGTTGCGAAGCTCGAACCGAATCTCGTGGGGAGTGCGGCATTCGAGTCGCAGCGCGAGGTCCGGCTGGTCGCCGGACCAGATGGTCGCAAGCAGCGCGATCACGATCGGAGTTGCCATGACCGATTGGACACCCGCACCACACGCGGGTTCCGCTGCCAAAGCCGCTACCGGCCGCCATCCCCCGGCAGCACCGCAATGGCTTCGATCTCCACTTTGAATTGCGGATTCGCAAGCCGCTGAATCTGCACGAGCGTGCTCGCCGGACGGTTCTCGCCCATGTGCTTCGTCCGCACCGCCACGGCATCGGCCGCGGTGTACTCGGGGATGCTCGTCGTGTAGGTCGTGATCTTCGCGACGTGGCTGAAGTCCGCGCCCTGCGACTTCAGCGCGATGCTCAGATTCGTCAGGACGCGATCCAGCTGCTCTGCCATCGTCGTGCCCACGACTTCCCCTTTTTCGTCGATCGCGACCTGTCCCGCGATGAACAGCAGATTCCCGGCCCGCACGACGTGGGTGTACGCGCGCGGCGTCGTTAGGCCGGGCGGGTTGATGCGCTGCAGCGTCTGTGCGCCGGCGACGGTGCTCGTCGCGATGATGATGGCGGCGGTCATTATGGCGTGCTTCATCGTAAGCTCCTCGTTCCTACCTCGAGAGGATACCGCGCAACGCCTGACATTCCGGTGAGACAATTGGCGTTCGAGGAGCGTTTCATGCGGATCGGCATTCTCGGCTCCGGACTGATGGGCGGCAAGCTCGGCACGCTGTTCGCGCGTGCCGGGCACGACGTCGTGTTCAGCTACTCGCGAAGCGAGAGCAAGCTGAAGAAGCTCGCGCGCGACGCGCGCGGCCGGGCGCGGGCCGGCACGCCGGCCGAGGCCGTCGAACACGCGGATGCGTTGTTGCTGGCCGTGCACTGGTCGCGTGTGAACGACGTGCTGAAGCAGGCCGGCAGCGTGTCGGGCAAGGTCATCGTCAGCTGCTCGCTTCCCATGAACGCCGACGACACGGATCTCGTCGTCGCCCGCACCTCCTCCGGCGCGGAGGCGCTGGCCCGCAAGCGTCCGCGCGCCCGCATCGTCTCCGCGTTTTGCACGGTCCCGAGCGAAGCGCTGTTCGGTCGACGCGGGAGCGCTCGAGACGGCGCGGTACATAGAGCCATTCGCGCTGCTGCTCGCGCAGATCGCGTATGAAGGCAAGGGCGGCCCAGAGCTCGCCTATCGCTTCGAACGGTTCAGGACATAGGTCGGGGCCGTCGCATGGTCGCTTGCGCCCCGGGTGCGGTCCGGGTATCGTGATGACCGCGCGTCAGGGCGCCGCCGTGTCCGCGGAAAGGACTGCGTCCACCTGAACGACTGTCGCCTCCGGTGATGTCGATGAACTCTTTTCTGCCCGAGTAAGCGGACACCGGGCGCACGGACGGCACGGCCCGCCCGGAAAGGAGCTCATCGTGACGCGACGTCCCCTTCCCACTCGCACGCTTCCCCCTCACCCGCATCTCGATCAACTCAAGCGTCAGGCGAAAGAACTCCTCGAGGCCTTCCGAAGTGGCGAATCGGCGGCAGACACCGAAGTGCGCGCGCACTATCGCGGCCCGGATCCCGCGACGTTCGCGCTGCACGACGCGCAGCTCGTCCTCGCACGCGCCTACGGCTTCGAGAGCTGGCCGAAGCTGAAGGCGTTCGTCGACGGCGCGACCGTGCAGCGGCTGGTCGAGTCGGTGAGGAAAAACCGGATCGACGAGGTGAACACCCTGCTGTCCGCCCGGCCGGAACTGGCGCGCATGTCGGCCGACAATCTGCAGGTCATTCATCATGCGGTCCTCGCCGGTGCGCCGGAGATGGTGCGCGTCCTGATGGCGCACGGCGCCGATGCGCGACAAGGCGTGTATCCGTTCCCGGAGGCCACGACCGCGCATGCCATCGCCCGGCAACGCGGACGCGATGACATCGTCCGCATCATCGAGGACGCGGAACACTCGCGCCGCGATGCGAGGAGCGGACGCCTGCCCGGGGAGCCCGCGGCGCTGCACCGCGCGGCGTTCGCGCTCGACCGGACCGAGGTGGCGCGCCTGCTCGACGAGGGAGCCGACCCGAACGATCGCGGCTATCGCGGCCTCACACCGGCGGACGCGGTCGCGTATCGCTGGTATCGGACCGACACCCGCCGCGCCGCGGACATCATCACACTGCTCCTCGCGCGCGGCGCCGCGATGACGCCGGCCGCCGCGGTCGTGCTGGACGACGCGGCGTGGCTTCGGGCACGGCACGACGAAGGCGCTCTGACGAATGACCTTCAGGACGCCGGTGGCCTTCTGCGCATTGCGGTGACGCACGACCGCGCCCGCCTGCTCGCGCTGCTGCTCGACTGGGGATTCGATCCTGACGAACGCATCCGCTTCACGCCCGGCGACGAACCTGTCGAGGCCTCCTGGGGCATGCCGCTGCAGGCCGCCGTCAATCTCGCGCGCTACGACATGGCCGCCGCGCTGCTGGAACGCGGGGCGGATCCGAATGCCGCGATTTACGCGAGCGGCGATCCGGTCATGGCGGCCTACGAACGCCGCGACGCGCGCATGATCGCGCTGCTCGAACGCTACGGCGGCGTCCCGACGGCGGGTACCATTGGCAGCTTCGGACCCTACGATCTCGCGCGCCGCGCGCTCGACGGAGATGCGCCCTGCCGTCTCGAAGGGAATGCGGCGTCGATCGCGGAGCAGATGCTGTGGGGCGCCGCGCGCGAGGGGCGCGCCGACGTTGTGGCGCTGGCTCTCGAACGCCTGGACTGGGCGCGCGACGACCCGCGGTGGTTCTCGATGCTCGAGCAGACGCTCAGACACGACAGCGATCCATCGGTCGCGTCGTGGGACGACAGCCCGCATGTGACCTGCCTGCGCCTGCTCCTCGACCGCTGCGACCCGAACGTGCGCGGCCGTCCCACCGATCGCCAGCAATTCGGCCTGACCGCGCTCCACGCGCTCGTCGCGCGCGGCAACCTCCCGCCCGCCGAGCGGCGTGCGTTCGCGCGGGCGCTCCTGGACAAAGGGGCGCGGCTCGACGTGCGCGACCACCTGCTGAAGAGCACGCCCCTCGGCTGGGCGTGCCGGTGGGGACATCTTCCGCTCGTCCAGTTCTTTCTCGAGCACGGCGCCGATCCCGTCGAGGCGGATGCCGAGGCGTGGGCGACGCCGCTGGCGTGGGCTCGTCATGGCGGGTACGATGGCATCGTCGAAGAGCTGGAGCGGCGCGCCTAACCGTCAGAGTCGGCCACCGTCCAAGTCACTTGAGCCACGGTCAGGGCTAAAGCCCTGACCCACACGCATCCTGCGCGCGGCTGAGGCCCTGCCCCACACGCATCTGCGCTTCGCACGAGGAGGACGGCATGAGCGACGTACGAGGGGACATCCGATTTGCCTGGCGCTCCCTGCGCCGCGAACCCGGCTTCCTCGCGGTGGTCCTGGCCACCATCGCGCTGGGCGTCGGCACGACGACGGCGATGTTCACCGTGGTGAACGGGGTCCTTTTGCGGCCTCTCGCCTACCCGAATCCGGCCGCCCTCAACCTGCTGGAAATCCGCGGCGGCGACGGCGGACGGTATCCGCTTCCGGACGCCGACTTCCTGGCGCTGCGCGCGGCCAGCCCGCAATTCGAGCACACCGCGGTGTTTACCGGCACGTCGTTCAGCTTCACCGGATCGGGCACGCCGGAAATCATCCGCGGCGCCTGGGTGTCCGGCGAATTCTTCGCCGCGCTCGGCCTGCAGCCCGACCGCGGCCGCTTTCTCACGAACCAGGACGACACGCCGGGCGCACCGGACCTCATCGTCGTGTCGCGGCGCTTCTGGACGCAGAAACTCGGCGGCGATCCGTCCATCGTCGGCCGCACGATTCGGCTGGACGATCGGGCGTGCACGGTGATCGGCGTGGCGCCGCCGGAGGTGACGCTGCCCGAATCGGACGTCGACATCTGGCGCAACCTGGCGGCGGGCCCGCCATCCCGGCGCGGCCCGTTCTATCTCACCGGCCTGGTCCGGCTCGGTCCGGGAACGACGATCGCGTCGGCGCGCACACCGCTCGATCAGGTTGCGCGCGCGCTCGTTCGGCAATACGGCGGGCCGGCGGACTGGCGCTTCGAGCTGAGGCCGCTGGCGGAGGCGACCGTCGGGGACGCGCGCACACCGCTGTATCTGCTGATGGGTGCGGTGTCGCTGCTGCTGCTGATTGCCGTCGCGAATGTCGCGAACCTGATCCTCGCGCGCGCCTCGTCGCGGCAGCGCGAGCTCGCCGTCCGCGCGGCGCTGGGCGCCAGCCGCGGACGCATCGCCGCGCAGCTTCTGACGGAAGCCGCGCTGATCGGTGCTGTGGGCGGAGCGATCGGACTCGCGATCGCGACCTGGCTCACGCGCGCGATCGTCGCGCTGGCCGAACGCGACATCCCGCGGCCCGCGGACGTTCACATGGACGTCACCGTGCTGCTCTTCGCGGCGGGGGTGTCGGCCGTCGCCACGCTGCTGTTCGGCGTGGCGCCGGCGCTGCACGGGCACGGCGATCGTCTGGCGGATCCGCTCCGGGAAGGTGCGCGGGCCGGCACCGGCCGGGCGCGGCGCCGGCTGCAGCGCACGTTCGTCGTCGTCGAGATCGCGCTCGCGCTCGTCCTGTCCGTCGGCGCCGGGCTCCTCGTCCGCAGCCTGCTGCGCCTGCAGCAGGTCGATCCCGGCTTCCACGCGCGACAGGTCGTCACCTTCCGTCTCGATCTGCCGACGGCGCGGTATCCCGAGGATCCCAGCGTCTTCAATTTCTTCGAGCGGCTGGTTCCGGTTCTGGAGGCGGTGCCTGGCGTGCGCTCTGCTGCGTACGGGCTGAGCCTTCCGCCCGACCAGCTCATGATGACCGACAACTTCACGGTCGAAGGCAAGGTCTTCGCGCCGAACGAATCGGCCCCGGTCGCGCCGCTCGTCATGGTGAGCGGAGGATATTTCCGCACGCTCGGCGTTCCGTTGCTGGGGGGCCGCGTTTTCGACCAGCGGGATCGTACGGACAGCGAGAAGGTGGTCGTGATCAGCCGGAGCCTCGCGGATCGGTATTACCCGAATGGCGATGCCATCGGCCGCCAGCTCAAGCTGGGCGGACCCGAGCGTCCGAAAGGCCCATGGATGCGCATCGTCGGCATCGTCGGCGACGTGCGCTTCGACGGCCTCGCGGCCGACGCGGGTCCGGCCTTCTACATCCCGTTCTCGCAAGTCATCTGGCGAAGTGAGTACTTCGTCGTCCAGACCGCTGTCGATCCGGCGTCGATCGTCCCGGCGCTGCGGAAAGCCGTATGGTCGCTCGATCCAAACCTGCCAGTTGCGCGCGTGCGCACGGCGGACCAGCTGTTGAGCGCGGCGACGGCGGCCCCGCGTTTCCGCACGCTGGTCCTCGCAGGATTTGGCGCGCTCGGCCTGCTGCTCGCCATCGTCGGAGTGTACGGCGTCATGTCGTACGCCGTGTCGCTGCGGATGCACGAGATGGGGGTTCGCTCGGCGCTCGGGGCGCGGCGTGGCGATCTGTTCCGGCTCGTGCTGGCGGACGCGGGGATGCTGACCGCGATCGGCATCTGCCTGGGCCTGGCCGGCGCGTGGTGGGGAGCGCGCGCGGCGCGCAGCGTGCTCTTCGGCGTCGCGCCCGACGATCCCGTCACGCTGGCGATCGCCGCGGCGGTTCTCATCGCGACCGCTCTGCTCGCGAGCTGGATCCCTGCGCGGCGCGCGGCGCGCGTCAGTCCGTTGAC
>DASSOM010000058.1:0-2312 GCA_035700625.1 Vicinamibacterales bacterium | reverse complement strand
TCGCGACCAGCCGGACACGCGGCTTCGCCGCGGTCTGCGCGGCTGCCAGGCCGGAGGGGAGCAGGAGCAGGACGAGCGCAACGGCGAACAGACGCAGCGAACGATGGCGCATGGCGAGAGTCTCCTGTGACGAGGATGACCGCGGCCCGTGTTCGGTCCGTGTTCTCAGTGTCCGCCCGACGAGGATCGGTGCGCCCGGGTGAGCCACTCGCGCAGTTGCCGCGCCGCTTCTTCCGGCGTGGCGCCGTAGAAGGGCATCAAGGCGGTCGGCACGCCGGGGACGCGGACGAGGCAGGCTCGCCAGCGATCCTGGGCGACGGGTGCGGCCTCGATCAGGTAGTCCCGTCCCGCAATGGATTCCCTGAATCGATGAACAGGCGTATGCACGATGACCGTTGAATGAGCCGTGTGTGTCGGGCGACGGCCCCTCATCTTACGCGAGTGTGACAGAAGATCAAGCGAAGGCAGCCGCGAAACTCGATCCACAGTGCACGGTACGGGTGATTGACGGGCCGATGGGGCGGAAAAATCGTCGCGCGCGCGGTGCGTCCACAGTCGATCCACCGTTCATGCACAGGATGTTAACAGTGTGTTACCCTTGAGCATCCATGGACAGCCGCGCTGTAGTTCGGGCCGGCTCGCTGGCGCCATTCCGCACCACCCGCCGCGAGCAGCGGTGGACCGTCCTTCTCGTCTTCGTCCTGCTGACCGCCGTGCCGGCCGCGGCCGCTCCGGCGGCCACGGCGAGCGTCGACACGACGCTCTTTCGCATCTTCCTCCACGACGGCACGCCGCTCGTCAGCTACGGAGAGTTCGCGCGCGTCGGCGATCGCGTGATTTTCTCGATGCCGACCAGGAGCGATGCCAAGGTGCCGGATCTGCGGCTCGTACAGATTCCGGCGAGCTCCGTCGACTGGACGCGCACCGATCGCTACGCGGATTCGATCCGCTACCAGCATTACGCCACGACGCGCGGTGCGGCCGACTACGCCGTGCTCACCGGCCAGGTCGCGAGCGCGCTCGACGCGATGACGCACGAATCGAATCCGGCCGCGCGCCTGAAGACCGCCGAGACGATCCGTCACACTGTCGTCGACTGGCCGCGCGGCCACTTCGGCTATCGCGCCGACGATGTGCGCGAGATC
The DNA here is from genome assembly GCA_035700625.1 of Vicinamibacterales bacterium. GTDB lineage: Bacteria > Acidobacteriota > Vicinamibacteria > Vicinamibacterales > 2-12-FULL-66-21 > DASSOM01. The sequence goes on along the minus strand of DASSOM010000058.1, from coordinate 1,167 downwards.
CTCGAACTGCTGGACGAAACCATCGCCGGGTTGCGCGCTTCCTCGGGCGAGCAGCACTTCGCGCTCAGTCTGGTGGCCGGCATCGCACCGCCGCAGGTCGAGCCGGTGCTCCCGCCGCCGACCCCGCAGGAAGCGATCGCGCAGGTCCTCACCATCGCGCGCCTGAGCGCATCCGCCTCTCAGCGCATCTCGCTCCTCCAGCTGGCCATGAACGATTTCGACGCGCACGAGGCTGCGCTCCCGCGCGAGTGGGCGAAGGCGACGCGCCGGGACACGGAGCGTCTCCTGGATCAGGAGACACGCTGGACCCGTGACTACCGCGATCTCGTCAAGACGGCGCTCGACGACGCGAGCCACCGCGCCAGCCGTGCCGATGTGCGCGGCGTGGAGGCGGTGCTCTCGCGCGTGCGCCGCCGCGATGCCGACTGGGGGCATCACCGGCCGGAGGAGGTCGCCTCGCTGATGACGTCGCTGCAGGCGCAACTCGACGCGGCGCGCCGCCTGAAGCTCGCGCGCGATCGTTGGCGGCTGCGCGAGCGGGTCATCGATGCCTACGAGAACGAGATTCATAGCGTCCTGAGCACGCTCGACCAGGCGCACGACGCGCTCGATGCCATCAAGACGCTCGCGGGTCCGGATGCCGAGAAGCTGTCGCCGCTCGAAGAGAAGATGGCGGCCGCCGTGCGGCAACTGACGATCATCTCGCCGCCGGCGGAGATGACGAGCGCGCATGCGCTGCTGACGAGCGCGGCGCGTCTGGCCGAACAGGCCGCCGCGATCCGTCTGGACGCGACATTGAAAGGGCATCTCGACCGCGCCTGGGACGCCTCCTCGGCGGCCGCCGGATCGCTCATGCTCTTCGATCGGGCACGCCACGAGCTGGAGACTCAATCACAGCCACCCACACGCCGGTGATTACGCCCCGCCGCACTCGTCTGATCCGGGTTCCCGATCTCCGCGCGTTCCAGCGCGTCATCTCGCACCTCAGCCTGTCGCCGGCGATCGAAGAGGTCCGCCGCACGGCGGTCATCGTGCCGACGCGCGGCGCCGCACGCCAGCTGCGCCGCACGCTCGAGAACCTCGCCTTCGGGCTCACGCCCGGTGAGCCGCCGACCGAGTGCCGTGCGTTCGTCCTCCCCGATCTGGTGACGCGCGAGGACTGGTACG
>DASSOM010000057.1:0-8310 GCA_035700625.1 Vicinamibacterales bacterium | reverse complement strand
AAGGCGCTCGACTTCTACGTCGGCAAGCTCGGGCTGGAGGTCAGCGCAGACCAGGACCTCGGGTTCATGCGCTGGTTGACGGTCCGCGTACCGGGACAGGTGGGGCGCGACATCCTGCTCGAGCGGCCGGGCGCGCCGTCGATGGACGACGGCACCGCCAAACAGGTCCGGGAACTGATCGCGAAGGGCGCATCCGGCTTCACCGTCGGGTTCACGACGGACAACTGCCGGAAGACGTACGAGGCGCTCCGCGCGAAAGGCGTGGAGTTCACGCAGGAACCCGTCGAGCACCCGTACGGCACCGACGTGGGCCTGCGGGATCCGTTCGGCAATCACATCCGGATCGTGCAGCTGAAGACGGCGTGACCGGCGCTACTTGATCGCCGCCATCGCCGGGCGGCAGCCGGAGTGCGTGCGCGGACAGTCGTCGAACGTGACCGCCGCGCCGTTGCCGGAAAACGTGACGCCGCGCGCGATGCGCGTCGAGGGGGACGCGTCGGGCTCGATGAGGTTGATCGCGCCGAGATTCGTGCCGCTGTGCGCGTCGAACACGCGAAGCTGGAAACCGTTGATGAGGAACCCGACGCGGCTGCCGTCGGGCGTCCACGCGATCTCGCCTGCGGTTTCGGACGGACCGGCCAGCGTCTGCACGCGCTGCGCCGCGTCCGCCGACGCGCCGACCCACAGCGACTGGCAGATGCCGGCCCCGCAGCGCGCCTCGGTGATGAACGCGGTGGCTCCGCCGGACGGCGCATCAGCGACGACCGCCGTGCGGCGGCCGCCGACTAGCCAGCCCGCCGCGAACGCGGCGGCGGCGACGACGAACGCCACGATGCCCGCCGCGGCCGCGAGGCCGGCGCGCTGCGACGACCGCGTGGATGGCACAGCCCCTTCAACGGACATTGCGCGTCTCCCTGCCGGCGGCCGTCGCCGCAGGCGTTCATCATGCCGACGTGGCAGATCGAGAAATCGTACTTGACCGGATCCATCGGATCGACCGCACGCAGCGTGGCGGTGATGTCGGCCGCCATGCGCCAGCCCGGCGATCGATAGCGCGTCAGCCGCAGGCACCGGCCGAGGCGGACGACGTGCGTGTCGAGCGGGACGACGAGCTTGGAGGCGGGCACGCGGCGCCAGACGCCGAGGTCCACCTCGTCGCGCCGCACCATCCAGCGCAGAAAAAGATTCAACCGCTTGCAGCCGCTGCCCGCCGAGGGACGGGGGAAGAAGTAGCAGACGCCCGGCCGCGCGGGCACGCGTCCGTAGGCGGCGCGCAGATCCAGCGCGAGCGCGCGGCGCGAGAAGCTGTCGAGCGCCTCGGCGAGGTCGGGCGCGTCCTCGCGGTAGCCCTCCAGGAAGAATCCCTCGATCGATCCCGATCGATCCAGCATCTGCTTCAGGACCCAGAGCAGCGCCACGAGGTCCGCGCCGCGGATCCAGCGGTGCACCAGCCGCCGCAGTTCCGGATGCGGCGCGCGCGGATCGAACGTCCGCACGTACGCCGCGGGATGCGGACCCAGAATCGCCGCGAGGGCGTCGACCGAGTTCAGCACGCTCGCCACGCGGCCGAACGCGAGGGCCGACGCGCAGAAGCCCACGATCTCCTGGTCGGCGGGTTCATGGTACCGGCGGACGATCTCCACCGGGTCGGCCGCTGCACTGGCGCGGTTGAAATCAGCGTAGAGACGATCGAGTACGTTACGAAGCTCGGGCACGGGCACGGTTCACGAAGCCTGAATCCCTGATCACGAATCCCTCATCCCTGATCGTCGAATCCCCGATCCACATCCCGAATCCCTGATCCCGAATCCCTGATCTCGAATCGCTGATCTCGAATCGCGATCCCGGATCCGCGATCAGGGATTCGGGATACGGATCAGGGATCCGAGGATCAGGGATCAGGGATTCGTGATCAGGGATTCTCTCAGCCACTGGCCTTCAAAACGTCGTAATCGCCTCCCCGGCGCGGCACATCGGACACTCCGCCGCGGGGTAATTGTCCGGTGCGTGGTATTCGGCCAGCGCGAAGTTCGGCACTCCGGCGTCGGCGACGGCTTCCATGCGGTCGCAGATTTCGACGGTCGCGAGGACGACGCCGCCGGCCTGCCGGACGAGGTCGGCGCAGCGCTTGAACGTCTCCCCCGTGTTGCGCACGTCGTCGGCGATCAGCACGCGGCGCCCCGCCATCTGGCGCGCGTAGAAGCTGCGCAGCGTGAAGTCGGACCCGGCCTGCGTGAACGGCGCGAAGCTGCAGGGCGTATGCGTCAGCGCGCGCCGGCCGTCGAGCAGGCCCGCGAGCGTGTGCGCGAGGAGCGCGCCTCCCATGACGGGCCCGGCGACGACTTCGGTCTGCTGCACGACATCCGCCGGCAGCACGTCGATCAGATCCTGCGCGAGCCGCCAGATCGTCGAGGGATACCGGAAGAGCTGATGCGCGTTCAGGTACACGCGCCCGTGATAGCCGTTGCCGTAGTCGAAATGCCCGTTGCGCATGAGCACCTCGAAATGTTCGAGCTGCTTCAGCGCCTCGCGCTGCAGATCCTCGCGTTTCGTCGTCACCACAGTGTTCACCTCTGTTGCCTCTCCTTGATCAGCGCCGGATGCTCGTAGACGATGCGGCCGCCGACGATGGTCGCCGCGGCGGCGCCGCGCAGCGTCCAGCCGTCGAACGGCGTGTTTTTGGACCGCGACCGCAGATTGGCCGCACGGACCGTGGTCTCGTGATCGGGCGCGAGAATCGTCACGTCGGCCGGACTGCCCTCGGCCAGCGATCCGCCGGGCACGCCGATGATGCGCGCAGCGTTCGTGGACAGCAGCTCGATCATGCGGCCGATCGTGATCCGTCCCGTGTGCACCAGCCGGTCGAACACGAGCGGCACCGCCGTCTCGAGCCCGACGATCCCGAACGGCGCCCGGTCGAACTCGACGAGCTTCTCGTCGGCGTGATGCGGCGCATGATCCGTGGCGATCACGTCGACCGTGCCGTCGGCGAGGCCGTCCAGCATGGCATCGCGATCCGCCCCGTCGCGCAGCGGCGGGTTCATCTTCGCATTCGTGTCGTAGGGCGTCGGATGTTCGAGCGTCTCGTCGGTCAGCGTGAAGTGGTGCGGCGCGACCTCGCAGGTGACGCGGACGTCGCGCAGTTTGCCGTCTCGCACCGCGCGGATCGACTGTCGCGCGCTCATGTGCGCGACGTGGACGGGCGCACCGGTCAGCTCCGCGAGCGCGATGTCGCGCTCGACCATCACCGACTCGGCGACGCCGGGGATGCCGCGCAAGCCGAGCAGCGCGGCCCTGAGCCCTTCGTGCGCGACGCCGTCCCCCTTGAGCGACGGGTCCTCGCAATGATCGATGACGGGCACGCCGAGCATGCCCGCATATTCCAGCGCCCGCCGCATCAGCAGCGCCGTCGCGACCGGCCGTCCATCGTCCGAGAACGCGACGCAGCCGGCGGCCTTCTGCTCGCCCAGCTCCGCGAGCTGCTCGCCGCGCGAACCCAGCGAGACCGCGCCAATCGGATAGACGCGCGCAAGGCCAGCATCCCGCGCTTTTCGCAGGATCAACTCGGTGACGCCCGGATGATCGTTGACCGGATCCGTGTTGGGCATGCACGCGACCGCGGTGAACCCGCCCGCCACCGCGGCGGCAGTGCCGGTCGCGATTGTCTCTTTGTGTTCCTGTCCCGGCTCGCGCAGGTGGACGTGGATGTCGATGAGCCCTGGCGCGACGATCCAGCCGCGCCGGACTTCGAACACCTCGGCGCCGTCCACCGGGATCTGCCGTCCGACCCGCGCGACGACCCCGTCCTCGATGAGCACGTCCATCTCGCCGTCGCGCGACGCCGCCGGATCGACGACCCGGCCTCCTTTCAGCAGCAGCTTCATCGATCGGCCTCGGCCTCCTGGCCGGCGAGCAGGTACAGCACCGCCATGCGCACCGCGACGCCGTTGGCGACCTGCTCGAGAATCACGGAATACGGCCCGTCGGCGACCGCCGAGTCGATCTCGACGCCGCGGTTCATCGGTCCGGGATGCATGATGATGACGTCCGGTTTCGCGCGGCGCAGGCGCGCCGGCGTCAGCCCGAACAGGTTGAAGTACTCCCGTGTGGACGGGATGAAGTGGCCGTGCATCCGTTCGTGCTGGATGCGCAGCATCATCACGACGTCGGCGTCCGCGACCGCTTCGTCGATCGACGTCGTCGCGTGCACGCCGAAGCGGGCGACGTCGACCGGCAGCAGCGTCGCCGGGCCGCAGCCCCACACCTCCGCCCCCATCCGGTTCAGCAGCAGCACGTTCGAGCGCAGCACGCGGCTGTGCAGCAGGTCGCCGATGATGGCGACCTTGAGGCCGGCGATGCGCTGCTTGTGTTCGCGGATCGTGAACGCATCGAGCAGCGCCTGCGTCGGATGCTCGTGCATGCCGTCGCCGGCGTTGACGATCGCCGACCGGCAGAGCCGCGCCAGCAGATGCGGCGCGCCCGCGGAGGCGTGCCGCATGACGATGAGATCTGGCGCCATCGCCTCGAGATTGCGCACCGTGTCGAGCAGCGTCTCCCCTTTCGTCACGCTGGACGAGGCGACGGCAATGCTCAGCGTGTCGGCGCTCAACCGCTTCTCGGCGATCTCGAACGACGTGCGGGTGCGCGTGCTCGGCTCGAAGAAGAGATTGACGACCGTCCGCCCGCGCAGCGCGGGGACCTTCTTGATCGGCCGCGTGCCGACTTCCTTCATCGCCTCGGCGGTGTCGAGGACGAGCTGAATTTCGCCGGCATCGAGCTGGGCGATGCCGAGGAGATGCCGGGACCGGAGCCGGCCCGCCGCCGTCGCGACTGCCACGTCGCTCATGCACCCTCCTCGAGGACGACCTCGTCGACGCCGTCGATTTCCAGCAACCGCACGCGGACGCTCTGCGTGGACGAGGTCGGCAGGTTCTTGCCGACGTAGTCCGCCTTGATGGGGAGCTCGCGGTGCCCGCGGTCGATGAGCGCGACGAGCTGAATCGCGCGCGGACGGCCGAAGTCGATGAGCGCGTCGAGCGCCGCCCGGATCGTCCGCCCCGTGTAGAGCACGTCGTCGACCAGCAGGATGCGGCGGTCGTCGATGGAGAACGGGATTTCCGTGCGGCGGACGAGCGGCTGCGGGCCGACCGGCTGCCGCATCAGGTCGTCGCGGTAGAGCGTGATGTCGAGCGCGCCGGTCGGGACGTCGCCGCCGGCGATCTCGTGCAGGCTGCGCGCGATCCGCTTCGCCAGCGGCACGCCGCGCGTGCGAATCCCGACGAGCGCGAGGCCGTCGGTACCGCGGTGACGTTCGACGATTTCGTGCGCGATGCGCGTCAGCGCACGCGCCATCCGATCCGCGTCGATCACCTGGGGCATGAACACCCCCGGCGCCACGCGCGCGCGTGCGTATTGATTGAACGGGAACGGTAAAGGTGAGCCAACCGATGACCTCTTCGCGGCCTCGCGGGACCGCGTTAAAGAGCCGTTCCCATGATCATAGCACGTCGATGCTGGATATTGGCGTTGGATGTCGGATGTTGGATGTTGGATGTGACGTACGGGGCGGAAGACGGCGGTTCGGGGTGGAGACGGGAGCCCGGTGGCGCGGGATACGGGATCAGGGATACGGGATACGGATCAGGGATTCGACGATCAGGGATGAGGGAGTCGTGATCGGGGATTCGGGATTCATTTTCCGTGCGAAGGGATGAAGGTTATCGGCCGCTCCGCCGTGAACGTGGCCGTAAAGAGGTCCGCCCTCGCGTAGCCGTCCATGTCGCGCCCGACCGGGATGCCGAGGTAATACAGCACGGTCGGCGCGACGTCGACGACGGCGCCGCGCTGGCGGCGGCCGGCGGCGACGGCGCTGCCGTACGCGAGCAGAAAGCCGTCCGGTGCGCGTTCGTGCGTGCCGCTCAGATCCGGTTCACGGAGCAGCCGCCCCAGCCAGTGCTTCACCGGCTGGACCGGCTGCATGCCAAAGCCCGAGACGACGAGGAGCAGGTCGCCCGGCGCCAGCGCATCGATCGCCCCGCCGATCTCGCCGTCGATCGCCGTGTAGTACCGGTCGAGCACGGCGCCGTAGCGCTCTCGCTCCGCATCCGAGACGTCGCCGAACGCGCGCGGCTCCGCGTAGCGGAGGTACCGGTGCCCCATCGTGTCGAGTCCACGGTAGCGGATCGCCGTGAACCGCACGGGGCGCGCTTTCTTCAGAACCTGCATCGCGCGGCTGTAGAACCAGTCCCATCGCGGCGTGGCGAGGTCGGGGGCGGACGGCGTCACGATCGGCCAGCCGGCGCGCTGCACGTCGTCTTCCGCCGGCGCGTCGGTCCCCGCGAACGCATCGTGCACGAGCGGCTGCACATCCGGCGGCGACACGACGCGTCCGTCGAGCTCCAGGATGCTGCCGAACAGTTCGTGGAAGCGGTCCGTCACGAGAAAACCCTGAATCGGCTCGGCCGGATAGGTGAGCGGCCAGCGGACGACACCCGAGCGGATGCCGTAGTCGCCGAGAATCGCCCACAGCGGGCGCGCGCTCCAGGCGGCAGACGAGGCGGATTCGGCGCGGATGACGCCGAGGCGGACGAGCGTGTGCGCGAACAAATGGTCCGGCAGCACGTCCACCGGCACGCGGGTGCCGCGCGCGAAGTACTGCGCGTCGGAGCGCACGCCGTTCTTGGCCGGATACATGCCTGTAGCGACCGCCGCCCACACGGGGTCCGGCTGCGTCGGCCGGATGGTCGCCAGATCCATCGACGCGCCGCGATCGAGCAGCCGGCCGAAGTTCGGGAGGCGCCCTTCGACGGCGCGCGGCCAGATGTATTCGAGCGACGCGCCGTCGAGGAGAATCATCGCGACGCGCGGCCCCTCGCTCGCCGCCGGCGACGGCGCGATCGTCACGCGGCGCGCGTCGAGCGGCGCCGTCCCGCCGCGTCCGCGTGCCGCGAGCGGCAGCGCCAGCGATCCGACGATCGCAATCGCGAGCAGCGCCGCGCCGACGCGGCTCCCCCGCCGCCGCGACGAGTAGTGCGCGACCGCGATCCCGAACAGCACGATGGCCGATGCCGTCGTGGCGGCCGCGCCGACCGTCATGCGCCGCGCCGAGGCTTCGTCGAACACGAGCCGCAGCCCGGACAGGTTCAGCCACATGAGGAGCGCCGCGGCCGCCGCGGCCGCCGCCGACAGCCACGCGAGCAGCCGCACGCTGATCCAGCCGGGCGAGAACACGTCGAGGCTGATGAACTCGCGCAGCACCATCACCACGTAGAACGTGATGGCGAAGTGCACGCCGTAGAACGCGCAGAGCGTGGCGTACCAGCTCCAGACCGCGCGCGAGAACAGCGGCACCTGCGGATTGAGCTGCAGCAGCAGAATCGTGAGATACGCCGCACCCAACGCGCCCGCGATCAGCGAGTTCGTGAGCAGGCGCAGGAAGCGCATGGCGCAAGTGTATACTTCGAGCGTATGCCCGTGGACATCGACGCCGCGGTGATCCGCAACACGCGGCTGTCGGCCGACTACAACGTGCTGGCGCTCGACGCGCCGGCCGTCGGCGCCCGCGCGCGCCCCGGCCAGTTCGTCATGGTGAAGACCACGCGCGGCCTCGATCCGCTGCTGCGCCGCCCGTTCTCGATCTTCGAAGTCCTGCGCGACGCGGCCGGCACGCCGACCGGCATCACGCTCCTCAACAAGCGCGTCGGCACGGGCACGTCGATGCTCTACGACGCGGAGCCGGGCGCACGGTTGCAGTGCCTGGGCCCGCTCGGGCGTCCCTTCGAGCCGATCGATCCGCCGGCCGAAGCCTGGCTCGTCGCCGGCGGCGTCGGCCTCGGCCCCTTTCCGACGCTCGCGTCCGCGCTGGCGGCGCGCGGTACACGCACGCGGTTGTTCTACGGGGCGCGCCGCGCGGACGAGTTGTACTGCCTCGATCTGTTCACCGATCTCGGGATCGACGTCACGCTCAGCACGGAAGACGGCAGCCGCGGCATCCGCGGACGCGTGACCGCGCCGCTCGAAGAGGCGCTGTCCCGCAAGCCGCTGGGCGAGCCGTTGAAGCTGTTCGTCTGCGGCCCGACGCCGATGATGCGCGCCTGCGCCGCGATTGCCGCCGCCCATGGCCGTGCGTGCGACGTCTCGCTGGAACAGGTCATGGGCTGCGGGCTCGGGGGCTGCTACAGCTGCGTCGTGCAGGCGCGCGACGCCTCCGGCCGCGCGCACCACACGCGCACGTGCGTCGACGGCCCCGTCTTCGACGCCACCCGCGTCGTCTGGGAGGCGATCTGACGCCGTGGACCTCTCCGTCTCCAT
>DASSOM010000056.1:0-4729 GCA_035700625.1 Vicinamibacterales bacterium | reverse complement strand
GACCGCGGTGTCGCGCGGGACGCCGCTCTCGTGCGCGACGATGTCTGCTTCCAGCGGCGCGGCCGGGAATTCGAATTCCAGCGCGACGAATCGCTGCCGCGTGCTCGGCTTGAGGTCCTTCAGTCCGTGCTGATAGCCGGGGTTGTACGAGATCACGAGCTGAAATCCCGGCGCCGCGTCGATGATCTCTCCCGTCTTCTCGATGGGCAGCATGCGGCGGTCGTCGGTCAACGGGTGGATCACGACGACGGTGTCCTGACGCGCCTCGACGATTTCATCGAGATAGCAGATCGCGCCAACCCGCGCGGCCTGCGTGAGTGGACCGTCGAGCCAGATCGTCTCGCCGCCGCGAATCAGATAGCGGCCCGTGAGATCGCTCGCGGACAGATCGTCATGGCACGCCACGGTGATGAGCGGCCGTCCCAGCCGCCACGCCATGTGTTCGACGAACCTCGTCTTCCCGCAGCCCGTGGGGCCCTTCAGCATCACGGGAAGGCCGCGTCGATGAGCGGCCTCGAACACGTCGATCTCGTTGCCGGCTGGAAGATAGAACGGCGCCTCGGCCGCGGGCCATTGCAGCCCCCCCTGATGCGCCGGGCGCTCCGCGTCTACCGGTGGAGGCGTCATGCCGGCCGCGGCGCGGCGCTCGGCGCGGCGGTCGTCTCCGCCCGCCAGCGCGGCGCCTGGAAGAAGAAGTCCCAGAGGAACAGCGCGACGCCGGCCGTGAACAGCGTACCGGTCGCGATGAGCATCAGGAAGTGCACCTGGATCTTCTGCTGGGTCTCGAGATACCCGAAGCCCATGATGCGCTCGAGGTACACCTGTCCGATGCCGGCCGCCGCGAAGGCCATCGTCATGCCGAACATCCCGCCAACCTGGAGCCAGAAGGCCCAGAGACCTGCTTTCGATTCGCGTTTCGCGTCGGGGTGACCGGTCAAAGAGGGCAGCGCGTAGGTGATGACGGCGAGCACGATCATGACGTACGCACCGAAAAACGCCGAATGGCCGTGCATCGGCGTGATCAGCGTGCCATGCGTCCACCGGTTTACCGACGGCCACGTGTGCGCCAGCCCCAGCAGGCCGGCGCCAAGCGCGGAAAAGATCGCGCTGCCGATCGTCCAGTGCAACGCGAGCGTGTTCGGGTGCGACAGCCCGGAGCGCCGGATCGCCTGATACGCGTACGCCGACATCGCGACGAACACGAGCGGTTCGAGCGCCGAGAAGAATCCGCCGAGGGGAAGCCAGTATTGCGGCACGCCGATGAAGTAATAGTGATGCGCCGTGCCCAGAAGCCCCGAGATGAACGTCAGGCCGACGATCACGTACAGCCATTTCTCCATCACCTCGCGGTCGATGCCCGAGAGGCGGATGAGGAGATACGCGAGCAGCCCGCCCTGGATCATCTCCCACACGCCTTCGACCCAGAGATGCACGGTCCACCAGCGGTAGAAGATGGCGACGGTGTAGTTGTCGAATTCGAGCAGTGACGGCAGATACAGGATCGCCGACAGCGCGAGTCCGGCGACCAGCACGCCTTCCGTCGTCGTCAGCCGCCGCGCTTTCCAGATCGTCATGCCAAGGTTGTAGAGGAACATCAGCATGACCACGACGATGGCCAGCTTGACCGGCAGCGGCTGCTCGAGGAACTTATTGCCGGCGGTCCAGCCGAACAGATAGCCGACGATTGCCGTGACACCGGCGACCGTCCAGATCGCGAGGGCCGTATACGCGAGGCGAGGACTATGGAGTTCGGCCCGCGATTCCTCCGGCACGAGCCAATAGGCGGCGCCCATGAAGCCTGTCAGGACCCAGACGATCAGCAGGTTGGTGTGGATTTCCTTCGTCACGTCGAACGGCAGAAACGCCTTGATGGGATCCGGTCCGAGATACTTGACGGCCGCCATGAGGCCGAACGCCATCTGCAGGCCGTACAGCAGCAGCGCGACGACGAAGTATGGATACGCGACGGCCTGCGTGCGATAGCGCATTCCGGTGTGCCCTCACTTGAACGTCGCGAGATACGCGACGAGTTGGTCGACTTCGGCGGGCGTCAGCGTGCCGCCGAACGGCGGCATGATCGACTGCCCGCCCGCGGAAAACGTCGGTCCGGGCACCAGGTACGCATTCGGATTCCGAATGGACTCGCGGATGTAATCCTCAGGCGTCTGCGCGCTTCCCGTGTAGGAGGGGCTGCTGATCGTCTGCGCCGCGCGTGTGCCGATGCCGGCCAGCGACGGACCGACCAGCACCATCCCCGCCTGGAGTGAATGGCAGGCGAAGCACGCCGGCGGCGATCGCCGGAACAGTGCTTCTCCCTGCGCGACCGCCTCGGACGAGGCCGCGGCGGGCTGAGGCGCGCCGACCTCGACCGACTGCGGCAGCCCGCTGACCAGAATCGGCCGCGGCGGCCAGCCCTGGTTGTCGATCTGGGACACCCAGGTCAGGAACTCGATCAGGTCGCGGATTTCCACATCCGTGAGGTTGGGCGTCGGCATGAGACGGCCGTTCCGGGCCTCCGAGTAGAAGAGCGAGGGGTCCTTGAGAAATTGCGTGAGGTACGCCGCGCCGCGCTGCTGGGCGATCTTGGTGAGGTCAGGCGCGTAGTACGCCCCCTCGCCGAGCAGCGTATGGCAGTTGATGCAGTCCTTGCGGTGCCACACGTGCTTGCCGGCGATGACCCGCTCGTTCAGGTTGTTTTCGTGGGTCAGCGCGGGGAACTGCGTGTGGCTCTGGATCGTGAGCGCGAGGAACAGCACCGCGGACAGGCTCGTCCCCACGATGAAGAAGAGGCGCGTCTGGCGTTTCGTCATGGCGACGTCGACTCAGGCAGGTCTTGCGATCACACGCCGATGCGCGAGTAGTTGCTCAGGGCGATGGACGCTGCATACAGCACGGCGGCGATCATGACCGTGAACACGATCAGGCAGAGCACCTTTTCAAGGGTATGAGATCGAGGAGTGGCTGCCGGGTCGGACACACGCGCCTCCTGATTCTTCCGCGGCGTTCGGATCGGAGGTGGGCCATGGCCGTCCCTTGGCCGCCGCCGGGCGAGGACAGCCTACAAGGGAAGCCGGCTCGTTTTCAAGGCGCGTCTACGCGAGCTGACCGCCGTCGACGACGAGCACCTCACCGGTGATGAAGCTTGCGAGCGGCGAGGCCAGAAAGACCACGGCGGACGCGATTTCGTGGGGATGTCCGAGGCGGCGCATCAGCGCGCCGTCGACGGCCTTCTGCCGGATCGGCTCCGGCAGCGCGGCGGTCATCGGCGTATCGACGAAGCCGGGGGCGACGGCGTTGACGCGGATGCCTTCGCGAGCCAGCTCGGTCGCCACCGCGCGCGTGAAGGCGATCAGGCCCCCTTTCGACGCCGCGTAGTTCGACTGGCCGAACTTGCCGCGGAGTCCGTTGATCGACGCGATATTGACGATCGCGCCGCGCCCGCGCCGCCGCATGCCGGGCGCGCACGCGCGCGTCATCCGGAACGCGCCGGTCAGGTTGACGTCGATGACCTCGTCCCAGTCCGCGTCCCGCAGCCGCCAGACCACCCCATCGCGCGTGATCCCCGCCGCATTGATCAGGATGTCGGCGCCGAGGTTTTCAGCTTCGAGGCTGTCGGTGAGCCGCTCGATCGCGCCGCCGTCGCGCACGTCGAGCACGCAGCCCTGGATGCCGGCTTCCGGCTCGCCGGCGGACAGATCGAGCGAGATGACGCGGGCGCCCGCGCGCGCGAGCTGCCGGGCCGCGGCCCGTCCGATACCGGATGCCCCGCCGGTGACCCATGCCGTACGCCCGGAGAGGTCGATGCTGATCGCCATGCGCCAATTATGGGCCGGCATTGACGCGAAGGACGTCCGCGGCATCCGCGCTGGACGACTGCGTCCGTGCCCGCACGCGCCGCTGGCCGAGGACGGCCGCCCCGAGCGCGGCGACGTACTGCACGTCTTCCGGCGGCGGGATGTTGACGTCCGCGCCGAGGCGCTCGCGCATCAGCTGCCCCATCGACGCGAAGCGCAGGATGCCGCCAATCAGCGTGAACTGCGGATGCATCTGCACCCGTTTCATGAGCTGAACGGCGCGGTCGCCGAGCGACACGATCGCCCCCTGCATGATGTCCGACGGCGACGTGCCCTGCGACAGGTGATTGATCACCTCGGATTCGGCGAACACGGCGCACACGCCGGAGATCGGGACCGCTTCGCGCGACATCGCGGCGAGCGGCCCAATCTGCTCCGTGGTGTAGCCCATGTAGCGCGCCGTCTTCTCCAGGAACGCGCCCGTCCCCGCCGCGCACTTGTCGTTCAGCCGGAACGATTGGACCCGGCACGCCTCGTCGAGGCGGCTCGCCTTCATCGTCTGGCCGCCGACGTCGAGGACGGTGCGCGTGCCGGGGAAGAACGCGGCGGCGCCGCGCGCGGCGGCCGTCAGATCCGTCACGTGGAGATCGCGGAAGGGGACCTGGAAGCGGCCGTACCCGGTCGAGACCACGTAGTCCACGTCGCGTTCGGCAACGCCCGCGGCCGCGATCGCCTCGTCGAGCGCGCGGCGCGCGACCTCCGTGAGGCGGAATCCCGTGCGGCTCATGCTCCGGCCGACGATCCGGCCGTCGCCGTCCAGGAGGAGCGCCTTCGTGTACGTCGAGCCGACGTCGAGGCCTGCGGTGAGAGGCATCAGATCTCCTTCGCCGAAAGCTGGGGCCGGCCGGATTCGACGATCCGTTCGCGCGCGAACA
>DASSOM010000055.1:0-3850 GCA_035700625.1 Vicinamibacterales bacterium | reverse complement strand
ACCAGTGCGGCTTGAGCGTGACAGGCGCCATCGGGGCGGCATTATATTTATCGATATAATATCGGTCAAGAGCACCGCCCCCGCGCGGGGGGTCAGGTCTGCTTTCGGTCGCTCCGGGGTCTGGGCGCGCGGGGGTCAGGTCTGCTTTCGGTCGCCCCGGGGGGCTGACCCCGTCGGCCACGGCGCGAGACCTGACCCCCGAGTGTCACACCAGCAGACCTGACCCCGCGGGGGCGCCGTTGACAGCGACGGGATGGCGGGCCCACCATTGCCGGCCATGACACGCGCCGCGTTCTCCACGCTCCTCTGCTGCCTCGTCGCGACGACAGCGAGCGCCGACACGTACCCGCGCCAGCCGGCCGTCGATGCGTGGCACTACGTGTTCCGCCTGGAACTGTCCGATACGTCGCCGGAGATCACCGCCACTGCGACGGTCGACGTGCGATTCACGCGCGCAGGGACCGGAGGCGTCGTGCTCGATCTCGCGAGCCCGGCGGACGGCAAAGGGATGACGGTCACGGGCGCGACGGTCGAGGGCCGACCGATCGTCTACCGCCACGAGCACAACCGGTTGACGCTGACAGCCCCCGGTCCCGTCGCCGTCGACGATCACGTGCGCTTCACCATCGCCTACCACGGCGTGCCGGCGAACGGTCTTCGACTGATCCAGAACAAGTACGGCGAATGGAGCGCGTTCAGCGAGAACTGGCCGAACCGCGCGCGCGAGTGGCTCCCGATGATCGACCACCCGTACGACAAGGCGACGAGCGAGTTCATCGTGACGGCGCCCGCCAGATACCAGGTCGTCGCCAACGGCCTGCTGCAGAGCACGACCGACCTCGGCGACGGCCGCCGGGTCACGCATTGGAAACAGAGTGTCCCGATCGCATCGTGGCTCAACGCGATCGGCGTCGAACAGTTCGCCGTGCACTACGCAGGCCGCGTCGACGGCATCGAGCTTTCGAGCTGGGTGCCGCACCAGGATCGCGACCTGGCGACGGTCTACTTCGAAGGTCCCGCGCGGAAGGCGCTCGCGTTCTACGGCGAGCACGTGGGACCCTATGCGTACGAGAAACTCGCCAACGTTGCGGCGGCAGGCATCCGCGGCGGCACCGAGCACGCCAGCGCGATCTTCTACGGCGAGGACGGCGTCCGCAACGAGCCCGCGACGTCGCTCGTCGCTCACGAGATCGCTCACCAGTGGTTCGGCAATGCGGTCACGGAGCGCGACTGGGACGATGTGTGGCTGAGCGAGGGCTTCGCGACCTACTTCACGCACCTCTTCATCGAGCACACCCAGGGGCGCGACGCGATGGCCGCCGGACTTCAGCGCGATCGCAACACGGTCTTCGCGTTCGAACGCGACAACCCGGGCCTGGCGATCGTCCACGACAACCTCTCGGACATGAGCAAGGTGCTCAACCGACTCGTGTATCAGAAGGCCGGCTGGGTGCTCCACATGCTGCGGCAGCAGATCGGCATCGAGGCGTTCTGGTCGGGCATTCGCGACTACTACCGGACGTTCCGCGACCGCAACGCGAGCAGCGCCGATTTCGAGCGCGTCATGGAAACGGCGTCGGCACAGGACCTCACCTGGTTCTTCCGCCAATGGCTGCACCGCGCCGCCTCGCCCGTCATCCGCGGCACCTGGCGGTACGATCCCGCGGCGAAACAGATCGTCGTCTCGCTGCGGCAGACGCAATCCGGTGATCCGTATCGATTGCTGATCGACATCGGCGTGACCGAGGCGGTATCCCCGCGGTCCGCTCCAGATCCGCGGCCGGGTGTCGCGGCGCCCAGCGCGCTCGAGCGGACGCGCGTCGAGCGGCTCACACTGACGCAGCGCGACCAGACATTCACGATCGCCGCGGACGCCGCACCGCTCGACCTGACGCTCGATCCCAACACGACAACGTTGATGGACGGCGCGCTCGCCGCGGCACCCTCGTCAACCGGAGCACCGAAGGAGCAGCCATGATCCTGCGTGCTCGATTCTGCTGTGCAGTCGTTTCGATCGCCCTCGCGGCGCCGTGGCCCGCGTCTGCTCAGAGCGCGGCGCGCGCGCGTGATCTCGGGATTCCGTTCGACGGCACTCCCGGTCCGCTGAACGCGATCACCGACGTCGCCGGCGTGGAGGTGGGCAACGTCACGCTCATCGCGGGCGACGGTCCACTGAACGTCGGCGTCGGCCCCGTCCGCACCGGCGTCACGGCAATCCTGCCGCGCGGCAAGGCGTCGGCGAACGACCCCGTGTTTGCTGGGTGGTTCTCGCAGAACGGCAACGGCGAAATGACTGGCACGACGTGGGTCGAAGAATCCGGATTCCTCGAAGGGCCGGTGATGATCACGAACACGCACAGCGTCGGCGTCGTGCGCGATGCGGTCATCAAATGGCGCGTGCGATTCGGCCACGCGGATGCGAGCGGCTACTGGTGGTCGCTGCCGGTCGTCGCGGAAACCTGGGACGGTGCGTTGAACGACATCAACGGCTTCCACGTCAAGGACGAGCACGTGTTCGAAGCCCTCAACACGGCTCGGACGGGGCCCGTGCCGGAAGGGTCGGTCGGCGGTGGGACCGGCATGATCTGCCACGGCTTCAAGGGCGGCATCGGTACGGCCTCGCGCCGTCTGGATGCGCAGGCAGGCGGCTACACCATCGGCGTCCTCGTGCAATGCAACTACGGGCGCCGGACGCAGTTACGGATCGCGGGCGTGCCGGTCGGACGCGAGCTCGAAGCGGAGACGCGGCCGGGCGAATACCCGGATGCGGATCAGGGCTCCATCATCATCGTCGTCGCGACCGATGCCCCGCTGCTGCCGCACCAGCTGAAGCGTCTCGCACGCCGCGCCTCGTTCGGCGTCGCACGCAACGGCGGCATCGCCGGAAACGGGTCTGGCGACATCTTCATCGCGTTCTCGACCGCGAATGCCCGAGCCGGGTCGTCGGCGGACGTCACCTCGGTGTCGATGCTGCCGAACGACTCGATCGATCCTTTATTCGAAGCGACGATTCAGGGAGTCGAGGAAGCGATCGTGAACGCGATGGTCGCCGCCAGAACGATGACCGGTCGCGACGGCCGGACGGTCCCGGGTCTGCCGCACGATCGCGTCCGCGAGATTCTTCGCAAATACAATCGCCTGCGATGACGCGACGGCGCGCTCAACCGCGCGCCCGGGCGATTGCGTCGAGCAGCGATGCGGCAGAGCGATCGATGTCCGCTTCGCTCGTACGCCAGCTCGACACCGAAATGCGGATCGCCGGGCGGCCCTGCCAGCTCGTGCCGCCGACCCAGCAGATGCCGTCGCGCTGCACGCGGGCGATGACGTCGGCGGTCACCTCGCTGACGGATCTCCCGGCGGACGCGTCAATGCGCACGAGCACCTGATTGAGCACGACCTCATTGAGAATCGTTACGCCGGGCGCTTCCGACAGGCGTTCGGCCATGCGCCGCGCGAGGGCGCAGCAGCGGCGCACCAGATCGGCGAGGCCCCGGCGTCCGAGCGTGCGCAGCGCTGCGTACACAGGCAGCGCGCGGGCACGACGGGAGGATTCGATCACCCAGTCGGATCCGTCGCGCTGCTCGTCCGTGCCCCGGGGTAGGTACGCAGCCGTCATACTCATCGCGGCCCGATGCGCCGCCGGATGCGCGACGATCGCGATCCCGCAGTCGTACGGCACGTTCAGCCATTTGTGCGCGTCCGTCGTCCAGGAATCCGCGCGCGCCGCGCCGCGCACGTAGTGTCGAATGCCTGGATCGGCCGCCGCCCAGAGGCCGAACGCGCCGTCCACGTGGAGCCACGCACGGCGTTCATGTGCCGCGGCGGCAATCGCGTCGAGCGGATCGAACGC
>DASSOM010000054.1:0-2725 GCA_035700625.1 Vicinamibacterales bacterium | reverse complement strand
AGAAAGGTCATGCCCAGATCGAGCGCGCGCCTCACGAGCGCGATGGCAGCGTCATCGTCGCGAACGCTGCTCGTATACGTGTCGGCGATGCCGAGGCTCATGCAGCCCAGCCCAATGGCTGAGACGCGCGGCCCCATGCGTCCGAGTTGCCGTTGATCCATCTCCGCACCATAGCACGCTGCCCATGAAGGGCCGCCCTACCAAAGATGGGCCGGCAGACGATTGGCGCGGTGGTATCCTCGCGGTCTCGAAACGGAGGCGATATGACGAAGCGGCTGTGTTTCACGGTGGCGGGGGTCGCGCTCTTCGTGGCAGGGATCGCGGCGCAGACGAACGCGGGGCGGACCATTCGGGTGACTGTCACTTACACCGGCTCGGGAACGGTTGACGCGAGCCACAAGATTTACGTCGCGCTGTGGGACTCAGCCGACCTGCAGGGGGCGACGCCTGTGGCCGTGCAGCCGCTCGATTCGAAGAAGGGAACGGTGACGTTCTCGGACGTCGCAAAGGTCCCGGCTTACGCGAGCGTCGCGTACGATCCGACGGGCGCCTGGGACGCGAAGTCGCCGCCGCCGTCGGGCTCTTCGCTCGGGATGTACAGCAAGACGCCGCCGGCCCCCGATCCGATCGACGTCGCGCCCGGCAAGACCGCGAGCGTCGCGATCACGTTCAACGACTCGGTCAAGGTCCCCTGATCCCGCCCCGTCCGGACGGGGTCGCGGTCTCCCCTTGAAACCCGATGGGAAAGGCGATACGCTCCCCTTTGGTTTCGATGGGACGATCATGACCTCGCCCGGCCCCGACATCCTCCGCGGCACGCTCGACCTGCTGATTCTCAAGGCCCTCAGCTGGGGACCGCTCCACGGCTACGCCGTCGCGCGCTGGATCGAAGCGGCGACAGGCGATGCCCTTGCCGTGGGTGAGGGCACGCTGTACCCCGCGCTCCATCGCCTCGAGGAGCGCGAGTGGATCTCGGCAACATGGGGCGCGTCCGAGAACAACCGCCACGCGAAGTTCTACGCGCTGACGCGGCGCGGCCGCAAACAGCTCCGCGACGAAACCGACAACTGGCGCCGCTATGCGGCCGCGGTGTTTGCCGCGCTCGAGGCGCCGCGGCCGTAAGAGGTCACACCGGTGAAGCGCCGATTCCGTCGGCTGTTCGGCCCGGAACCCGAGGGAGACGTCGAACAGGAGCTCGCGTTCCACCTCGAGATGCGCATCCGCGAGCTGATCGCCCGCGGCGAAACGCCGGAGCGCGCGAGAGAGTTGACGCTGCGCCGATTCGGCGACTACGAATCGTCGCGGCAGGCCTGCGTGGAGATCGACGAACGAAGGGGACGACGGATGGCACGCTCCGAGTACTTGACCGAGCTGAAACAGGACGTCTTGTACGCGGTTCGCACCCTCTGGCGCGCGCCGGCGTTCACGACGGTGGCGCTCCTCACGCTGGCGCTCGGCATCGGCGCGAACAGCGCGATCTTCAGCGTGGTGTACGGCGTGGTGCTGCGCGGCCTTGCTTATCGCGACGCCGCGCACCTCTATCGAGTGCAGATGCTGTACCCGGACGGCACGGCCTATTCGGCGCTGTCGGCGCCGGACTTCGCCAGCGTGCGGCAGGACACGCGCGCGTTCGATCAGGTCGAGGCGTACTCTTCAGGACTGTTCACGCTGCTGGATGCCGGCGAGCCGCGCGAGGTGCGCGGCTCGAACGTGAGCGACGGCCTCTTCTCGATGCTCGGCTTCAAGTTCGCGGCAGGCCGCGGATTCCTGCGCGAAGAACATCAGCCGGGGCACGGCGCCGTCGCCGTGCTGGACTACGGGTTCTGGCAGCGCGCGTTCGGCGGCAGTCCAGGCGCGATCGGCCGCACGGTCCGCATCGGCGGCGATCCATACACCATCGTCGGCGTGCTCGCGCCGGGCGCGGCGCTGACCGCGGAAGCCGACGTCTACGCGCCGCTCCAGTACGGACCGACGTTCAGCCCATCGACGGCGACGTCCAGGCGTTCCGAGTATCTGGCCGTCATCGGCCACGCCCGCGCCGGCGCCGATCGCGCGCAGGTGGTTGCCGATCTGGATCGTCTTGGACGGCAGCTGCAGACCGCATTTCCAAATACGAACGCCGGCCTGACGATGACGACGACGTCGTTGACGGATCTCGTCGTCGGCGACGTGCGCAGGCCGCTGTATGTGCTGCTCGGGGCCGTCGGCTTCGTGCTGCTGGTGGCGTGCGCAAACGTGGCGAACCTGCTCCTCGCGCGCGCGTCCGCGCGCCAGCAGGAATTCTCGCTGCGGACGGCGCTCGGCGCGTCGCGCGGACGGCTCCTGCGACAACTGCTCACCGAAGCCATGGTGCTCGGCGTGGCCGGCGCCGCTGGGGGGCTTGCAATCGCGTACGGCGCGACGCGCGCGCTCGTCGCGGCAGAGCCCGCGGACATTCCGCTGCTCTCCCAGGTCGGCCTCAACCCGGTCGTGGTCTTCTACACGATCGCCGTTGCGCTCGTGACGAGTGTGGCGTTCGGGCTCTTGCCCGCGCTGCAGGCCACCGGCGCGCGGCCCGCCGACGGTCTGCGCGAAGGGGGACGGAGCGGCGCATCGAGCCCGAAAGGGCATCGCGTTCGTGCGGCGCTCGTCGTTGCCGAAATGGCGCTGGCCGTCGTGCTGCTCACGGGAGCGGGGCTCTTGATCCGCAGCTTCGTGGCCATGCTGCACGTGAACCCCGGGTTCA
>DASSOM010000053.1:0-9714 GCA_035700625.1 Vicinamibacterales bacterium | reverse complement strand
GACGTCCACGCGCTCCTCTCCCACATCGTCGTCCCCGGCGCCGGCCACACGTTTCGCCCGCGTGCGGCGCAGGAGGTACTGCGGAAGCAGTTGCTGGAATTCATCGCAATGCAGATGCGGGACGTCGGGGGTAGCGAGTAGAGGTTGGATGTTGGAGGTCGGATGTGACGATCGGATGTCGGATGTCGGATGTCGGATGTGACGGGTCCTTCCACAGGCCGGCCGTGGGATCCGTAGCAGCACCTTCGCCGCCGCCCCTTTCGCGGCAAACGTGGCCAATCGTCACATCCGGCCTCTAGCATCCGACATCCGACCCCGTCACATCCAACCTCCAACCTCCGACATCTACTCGTTACCCCCAACCTCCGACATCCGGCTGACTATTTCGTACGATCGCAGCCTCGCTGCGTGGTCGTAGATGTGCGACACGACGATCAGTTCGTCCGGTGAGAGGCGCTCCACGAATGCGGCCATGCCGGCGCGGACAGTGTCGGGGGAGCCGACGAACGAGATCGACGTCGCCCCTTCGATCCGCGCCGGGTCGAACGCGGTCACCTCTTTCTCCCATGCGGGATCCGGCGGCGGGAGCTGGATCGGCATCCCCGCGCGCAGGCTGGACATCGCCTTGCGCCCTGACGTCGCGAGCAGCCGCGCGTCGTCATCCGTATCAGCCGCGACGATGTTGACGCCGAGAATCACGTAGGGCGCCGCGAGGTGCGGCGAGGGGCGGAAGTGCCGGCGGTAGATGTCGACCGCGGGGAGGAGCTGCATCGCGGCGAAGTGCGAGGCGAACGCGAACGGCAGGCCGAGCGCCGCCGCGACCTGCGCGCCGAAGAGGCTCGAGCCGAGGATGTAGAGCGGCACGTTCGCGCCCGTCCCGGGGATCGCGCGCACGGCCTGTCCCTCGCGGGGCTGGAAGTACGCCATCAGCTCGACGACGTCGATCGGGAACTCGTCCGGGTTCGTCGCGAGCGTCCGCCGCAGCGCCCTCGCGGTCGTGTGATCCGTTCCGGGCGCGCGGCCGAGTCCGAGATCGATGCGTCCCGGAAACAGCGCGTCGAGTGTGCCGAACTGCTCCGCGACGACCAGCGGCGCGTGGTTCGGGAGCATGATCCCGCCCGCGCCGACGCGCAGCGTCCTTGTCGCCTGCGCGAGGTGCGCGATGACGACGACCGTCGCGGCGCTGCCGATGCCGGGCATGTTGTGGTGCTCGGCGACCCAGTAGCGCGTGTAGCCCCACTGCTCGGCGTGCCGCGCGAGGTCGACGGACTTGCGCAGCGCGGCGGCTGCGTCGCTGCCTTCGGTAATGGGGACGAGGTCGAGAACGGAGAGGCGAAGCATGTCGGATGTTGGATGTTGGATGTCGGAGGTGACGGTGGCCACGTGTGCCGCATAGGGGTAAAGGCTTGCCCACCGTAGCGGCGCAGCCGCGAAGGTGGGATGTCGGATGTTGGAGGTGACGCTCTTCCATAGGCGAGGAGTTAGATGGTTAGCAACGCGTTCCGCACCACCCCTGCGCGGTGACGTGGCCAATCGTCACCTCCGACATCCAACCTCCGACGTCTACGGGCTCACACCTTTTTCCACCCCCATACTTTCATGACGTCCTCCCCCGACAGATCGTGCCCGAACTCGCGCAGGCGAAGCATGAGCTGTCCGCGATGATGGGCGTCGTGCTGAGTCAGATACAGCATCATGTTGACCGTGCGCCGCGGCAGACCCCTGACGCGCGCTTCGCCGCGCGCGAGCGAGTCGCGAAAGAGCGACGTCAGCGCGTCGTTCGTCGTCCGCAGCGCCCGTTTAGCTTCTGCAGGACTGACCGTCTTGCGATCCAGCGACGGCGCGGTGCTCGCGCCGCCCATCTTTCCGAACGTCTTCCGGACGCTGTGAATGTGCGCGACGATGGCGGCAATCGTGCGTCCTTCGGAGACCGGCGGCTGCTGCCACAGGCGCGCCGGAATGCGGCCGATCAGATATTCGGTGACCCGTCCACCGCGCTCGAATTCTTCGAGCAGTTCCTGCGTTGCATCGAGAGGTCGTCCCCGCGCCACGGTGTGAATTGTAGTGGAGCAGAGATGTGACGGTGTAGATGTCGGAGGCTGGAGGTCGGATGTGACGATTGGCCACGTTTGCCACGGAAGGGCGGAGTGTGAGGCGCTACTACCGATCCCGAGCGCAGCGCCTGTGCCAAGACCCCGTCACATCCAACATCCAACATCCCACCTCCGTCTCACGCTTCGACGCGATAGATCTCCCGGCGGCCGTCCTCGACGAGATCGTGGTAGTCCGCCATCGCGCGGCGGACGCTCTCGTGCGTCGTGAGCTGTTCCTCGACCGCGAAGAAGTCTTCGATGCGATCGACCTGGGCTTCCGCGACGAGCGTCCAGAACGGCTCCCCCGTGACGTCCGTGAGCAGACGCAGCGGTTGATGCCCCATGTCCTGCAGCGCCGTGGAGATGCTTCGCATCTTCTCGATCAGCGGCCGGACCTTCCCCGGCTTGCAGTGCAGCACTTCACGAATGACGTACATGACGTCCTCCTCCCCGATATCCGAGAGCTTCTGCGAGGCGGACTGGCAGACCTGAAGGTCTGCGCTACATTTCGTGTCGGTCAGCGCCCCGTCGCGGACTTCCTCGCCCTGCGCCGCAACCGTGGCAAAGCCCCGTCACATCCGACCTCCAACCTCCGACATCTACCCGACTATCCGCGCGATGTTCTCGCTCGACATGAAGTCCGCGATCGGAATCGCGCCGGTGATCGCGGAGAGAAACGCGTTCGTCGCCTCCTGTTTGCCGCGCAGCGCGCCGAAGAGCGTCTGCATCTCCGGCGGCGGCGGCTCGAGTGTCGCCAGGTGTTCCGTGAACTCGTACATCGGCCGGACGCGCTCGTTGCGTGTGGACTCATGCGCGGAGAGCGCAGCGTCGAAGCTGCGCTCGCCGGAGAACGCGGCGGTCAGTGACGAGACGAGACTTTCCGCATCGATGAAGGCGTCGCTGATCCCCTGCGCGGTGATCGGATCGCGGTTGTAGCTCGCGTCGCCGATGAGCGCCCATCCCTTGCCATACGGCTTGCGGAAGTAGCCCGGCACGCCGGCCGTGCCGTGCCACTTCTCCTCGCGCCGGCCGGCGCGCACGCGCCTCGAGAAATCCGGCGCGGACTCGAGCGCGCGCCATACGTGCCCCTCGACGTCCGTGCGCACCTCCGGAAAATCCTTCGCGGGCCAGTTCACCATGACGAGATGCTGGTGGTCGTGCGTCGGCACACCGCCGAACGCGTGGTAGTCGCGCACGTACAGCTCGATGTCGTCCTGCTCGACGCCGCTGAAGTACGAGTAGTACGCGCACGCTTCCACCGGACGCGTGTCGTACTCGGGCGCCTGAACGGCGCGCGCGACGAGCGAGTTGACGCCGTCGGCGCCGATGACGAGGTGCGCCCGCTCCTCGAGCGGCCGGCCGCTTCGCGCGTGTCCGCGGATGCCGACGACGGTGTGATCGTCCGTCAGCACCTCGTCGACGGTGAAGCTCTCGCGCACGTCGGCTCCCGCGTCCGCCGCGGCCGTGACGAGCAGATGATCGAGCACCGTGCGGCGCGGACAGTAGCCGCCCTTGCCATCGTTCGCGTCCGGGATCGTGCCGCGCAGCGCGAACGGGCCGACGTCGAACGTCATGGGACGGCAGATCGGCGGCACGCCGGTGGCGGCGAGCCGCGGCAGCAGCCGCCAGCGCGCGAGAATCTCGGCGCCGTGCGGCCAGAGGATGTGGGTGGAGATGGTGTCGCTGGGGAACGTGGCCCGATCCACGAGCAGCACGCGGAATCCGCTGCGCGCCAGGAGCATGGCCGTCGGCGAACCGGCACACCGGGCGCCGACCACGATGGCGTCGTACATGGCACCCTCCGTTCAGAACGAAGGGTAGCGCCGAACCGCGTGGAGTGGCATCGACAGAACGACCCAAAATCGCGCCGCCGCGAAAATGGGTAATCCTGCGGATCGCGATCAGATGAGGTTGCGCTGGAACGCCCAGGCGGCCGCACCCGTGCGGCTGGAGACGCCGACCTTGTCGAAGATGTTGCTCACGTGCCGGGCAACGGTTTTCTCGCTGATGAACAGCTCCTCGGCGATCGCGCGATTCGTCTTGCCGGCGGCGAGCAGGCGCAGCACCTGCATCTCACGCTCGCTCAGCGGACCGGTCGACTCGGGCCGCGCGGCCTCGACACTTTCGTCGGCCGCGGGACGCGGCTGCGTGTGGATCTGCTCGAGCAGCGTGCGCGCGGCGTCCGTCTCGAGCCGATGTCCTTCGACGTCGCCGCGCCGCTCGCAGATCGCCGCGAGCACCCGGCAGCTCTGCGCCGCTTCGAACGGCATTTCCAGATCGCGCCACAGTTCACACGCCTTCCGCAGCGACGCCGACGCGGCGACGAGGTCGTCGTCTGCCGCGAAAACGAGGCCGCTCGCGTGCGCGGATGCCGCGGAGAGGAACGGCGTGCCGACCTCCCGCGCGATCACCGACAGCTCCGCCGCGGCCGCACGCGCCGCCTCGACATCGCCGGCAGCGAGCAGGATCTCGATCGCCGCGGGAAGCATCCGGATGCGCGCCGGTCGATGCGAGGCGTCGGTTAGTGCCGCCCGAATCGACGCGGCCGCGGCGTCGATCCGCCCCTGCGCGACTCGCAGCAGCGGCAGCCCCGGCTGCGGCTTGCGTCCGCGTTCGTTCGCGCGCGTGTAGGCCGCTTCCGCCGCGTCGTGCTCGCCGCGCAGGCGATGAATCTCGGCGATGCGATAGAACGCGGCGCCGGCCGCGGGGCGCGACAGCAGCAGCGCGCACGCCTCCTCCGCGTCGCGCGCCGCATCGATCCACCGGCCGCGGTGCTGCATCACTTCCGCGCGATAGAGCAGGCACTCGCCGCGGTAGCGCACCAGATCCTGCTGCGTCCCGCACCATCGCGCCAGCGACATCGTCCACTCGTACGATCGGCGGACGTCGAAGATTTCCTGGCAGCCCTCGAGCACGCTGCAGTAGATGTCGCCCGCGAGGATGGGCGCGACCTCGCCGGCGATCACCGCGACCATCGCCTCGTCGAGCCGCGCGACTCCTTCGGCGATCTTCCCGAGGCGGAGGAGGGCGCGTCCGCGCCCTTCGCACGCGAGCGACGCGAGCGCGGGATCGCCGAACCGCCGCGCGATCTCGTCCGCGCGCGCGAACGTGTCGTGCCCCGCGGCGGGATCCCCTTCCATGATCCGTTGTATCGCCGACGCAATCAGCAGATAGCCGCGGACGACGGAATCGAGGTGAGCGTCGGTGAGGATGCGTTCGGTTCGCGAGAACCAGCCGGAGGCCGGCGCTCGTGCGCCGCGCTGCATCAACGCGAAGGCCAGCCAGCACGCCGTTCGCGCGGCCGCTTCGTGGTCGCCGCGCTCGACGTACATCTGATGCGCGCGCGTCCGCCATTCCTCGCTCTCGTCATCGCGTCCGAGAAGGAAGGCCGCGTCCGCGAGCCGTTCGAGATCGTCCGGCGCGAGCGGCGCCTCGCGCTCGGCGTGCTGCAGGAGCCGGTACGCGTCGGACCAGGCGTGTTGGGCGAACGATTCGCGGCCGCGGGCGAGGTTGGACATCCGGGCCGATTCTACGCCTCTGTCGGATGTTGGCTTGCCCGCCGTAGCCGCGCAGCGGCGAAGGTGGGATGTTGGATGTTGGAGGTGACGGCGCTTTGCCACAGGGCCGCGGCCGAGCTGGGGACCTCCAACATCCCCACCTCCGCGCTACGCGCTACGGTGGGCCAGCCGACATCCGCCGTCGCCGCCGCCGCGAGAGCACCGCGCCGACGAGCCCCGTCCCCAGCAGAATCATCGACGCCGGCTCCGGCACCGCACCCACGTCCGCGGTCAGGGGCGTCGTCCCCGGCCCGATGTTCCTCGGGAAGGGGTTGAAGGTGAACACCGTCCTGTCGTATCCGTTGCCCGGTCCGTTCAGGATGACGGCGCTGAGGCCGACCTGCACGTCGATCGTGGGTTTGCCGCCGGGGCCCATCTCCCAGAGCCAGGTGGCGTTCGCCCGGATGGGAGCGCTGGTGTTGAGCGTGACGGAGAAGAAGAGGATCGGCAGCGCGGGGTTGTTCCACTTCGTCGGGAAGAGGAAGCCGTCGCTCGCGTCGAGCGTGAACGAGCCCAGCGTGACGGGCAGTGCGGTGTTCGTGATGTCGACCAGCCCGCTCGTGCCGTTGAACGTCAACGTCGCGACCTCCTCGCCCGACGTGATGGTGATGCTGTTCGTCCCTTTGCCCGTGCAGGGGACCCGCGATCGGCAGCTGAACGTGCCCGACGTCGAGAATGCCGCAGTGCCGAGGTGGATGACGTCGGCTCGCGCGCTGCCGATCAGCGCGGAGAAGAAGATGATGAGTGTTCCGGCGATGGTCGCAACTCGCATGAGTGCCCTCCGGCCGAGCTTCGGCTTCCGGTTGCCTGAGCAAGTGACACGCCATCGAGATCGCAAGTGTTTTCGAGGTCAGGGATCGCGGCGGTGGCGCGCATCGGGAAAGATGGGGTGAGAATTGCCGCAGTTGGGGCGGCGGGAGGTCATGTGATCGCGCGCGCGTCTGATTACGCGTCGGTATTTTTGCGGCTCGCACTCGCGGCGTCGTTCCTGTCGGCCGTGAGCGATCGGTTCGGCTTGTGGGGTCCGCCGGGCGCGCCCGGCGTCGCTTGGGGAACGTTCACGGTCTTCGAGGCGTACACCGGCCGGCTCAACTGGTTTCTGCCAGCGTCGATCATTCCGGCACTGGCCTGGATCGCGACCGGTCTGGAAATCTCGCTGGCGCTCGGACTGATCGTTGGTGTGGCGACGCGCTGGGTCGCACTCGCGAGCGGCGTGCTGCTCCTGCTGTTCGCGCTGGCGATGACCGGCGCGACGGGAATCAAGGGGCCGCTCGATTACTCGGTCTTCTCCGCGTCAGCCGGCGCGTTCCTGCTCGCGACGCTGCCACGATACGCGTGGTCGATCGACGATCTACGCACGCGAACCCCGAAACCCGAGGTCAAAAGTTGGTAAGCTCGCCCGGCACAATCGCCAGACAGTGCGGACATGCGAGCACGCGGCCGCGGCGCGGGAGCGTCGATGTGAAATTGACGTGCGCGCGGACGAGCCGCACCGCCTTGAGCGTCGTCACGCGTTCGCCGCACGCCGGGCAGCGGACCGGCAGCTCCAGCGCGTAGTCCGCGTCGAACTTGCGGTCGTCCGTGTTCGCCGACTCCGCATCGCGCATCGACTGTGCGGTATCGGCCGCGGCGTCTTCCACCGCCGGCGCCGCCGCCATCGCGCGCTGCACGACGTCCTGCAGCTGCTCGCGCTTGATCGGCTTCGTGATGTAGTCGACGACGCCGAGCTCGCGGCTCTTGCGGACGGTCTGCATGTCGTCGATCGCAGTGGCCATCACGATCGGCAGACGCGGCCAGTGCGCGCGCAGCCGGTTGGCGAGCCAGATGCCGTCCTGGCCGGGCATCCGGATGTCGAGCAGCGCGAGCGACGCCGGCCGCTCCATCATCAGCTCGATCGCCTCCGCGGCGCTGCCCGCCTGCCGCACGGTGTAGCCCCATCCTTCGAGGCAGCGCGTCAGAAATTCGCGCACGACCGCCTCGTCGTCGACGACGAGCACGTAGGAAGAGGAGGGCAGTTGTGCAGGCCCGCGATCCTCGAGGATGACGCCTTCGGTCTGGTGACTGTTCATGGCTCCGATCCCGCGTATCGGTCCGACAGCCGCCCGGCTGTAGGCCGGGGCATGTTCGTTGCACGCGGGCGGCGAAATCACTCGATCCCGGGAGGCATCCGATGAGGCACGACACCTATCGTCGACACGTCCCCGCTCTGATGGTGGGGCTGCTGGTTCTTGCGGCGCCGGTCCTGTCCCAGACTCCGATACGCGATCTCGGGGTGCTTCCCGATGCCCTGTTCAGCTCGGCGATCGCCATCAACGATCGCGGGGAGGTCGCGGGCTCGAGCGGCCTTGACGAAGGCATATCGCAGCACGCGGTGCTCTGGACGGATGACGGAGCGATCGATCTCGTGCCGCTGCCGGGGCATCAATACAGCCACGCGACGGGGATGAACAATCGGGGCCAGGTCGTCGGCATCAGCCGGTCGACGATCGAGGACACGCGAGCGGTGCTCTGGGACGACGGGATGCCGGTCAATCTCGGCACGCTGCCGGGCGGCACCTACAGCGACGCCGCGGACATCAATGACAAGGAGCAGATCGCGGGGACAGCGACGACCGCCAGCGGCGAGATCCACATCGTGCGTTGGGACGATGGCGTGATCAGCGATCTGGGGCCGATCCCGGGAGGCAGCGGGTTCGTGACCGCGATCAACAAACGCGGAGACATCGTCGGGTTCACGCAGGTAGCGCAAGCGTCACGCGGGTTCCTCGTGCGCGACGGCGTGATCACCTTGTTGCCGCCGCTGGGCGGAACCTTCAGTGCCGCGTACGACATCAACGATCGCGGATGGATTGTGGGGTATTCCTCGACGAACAACAACGAGGCTCACCTCACGCTCTGGCGCGGCGGCGCGCCCATCGATCTCGGCACCTTCACGACTGGACGGCTGACTATCGGGACGGGACTCAACAACCGCGGACAGATCGTGGGCTGGGGCTACACGGCCGAGTTCGAGCCGCATGCGTTCCTCTGGGAGGACGGGCAGTTCATCGATCTCGGGACGCTGCCGGGCGGCACGTCGAGCTTCGCCATGGATATCAACAAGAAAGGGGAGATCGCCGGCCTCAGCAATGCGGCCGACTTTGAAACGACCGTCCACGCGGTCGTGTGGAATCCGCGACGATAATGGGCTCCCGTTTTGCACCGATCACTCTCTTTACCAGAAGGGAGGAGCCCATGCGTAACGAAGCGTGGTCACTCGGCGCGATGGTTCTGCTTACCGTCGTCGTCGTGCATGCGCAGACGGCTCAGCAGCCGAATCCGAACCAGAGCGTGACCATCACCGGATGCGTCCAGAACGAGCGGGACGTGCTGAAGGGGAACCAGATGCCGAAGGCGATGGGGATGGGGGACGAGTTCGTGCTGACCCATTCGACCATCCAGGCGGGCAGTTCGACGACGAAGCCGCCGGAAGAGGCGGCGCCCGCGCCGTCAGCACCGGCCGGCACGTCCGGCAGCCTCGGCAAGATCTATCGCGTGACGGGGGACCAGGAGTCGTCTCTGCAGCAGCATCTCGGGAAGAAGGTGGAGATCACCGGCAGGTTCAAGGACGAAGCGGAGGCGCGCCGCGAGCTCGGCGCCATCGGCACGAGCGGTACGCCGCCCGCGACGGCAGGCGAGCCGACCGCCGCGAACACACCGGAGATCACGATCGAGGCGGTGAAGATGATTTCGGAAACCTGCGGCGGGTAGCGCAATTCGCAACGCCGAAGGAGTTTTGTATGCGCAAGGAAGATCGCATCCGACAGCAGCAACGCGAGAAGTCGCCGGAGCGGCCGAACGAGCGAACGAGCGATGAAAGAAAGGACGAGCGGGTGAGGGGAGACGCGTCCGAGACCGAAAAGCCGCATCGCGTGCCGCACGAGTCCGGACGGCTGCCGCTACCGGATTAGCGGTCGTCTCGTATTACCCATCTCGTCGCCGCGCGCGGATCGGGCAGGTACGCGCAGTACGTGCCTGTCCGGATCGTGCGGTCGAGATGTTTCCCGAGGGCGGGATGATGCGCG
>DASSOM010000052.1:0-16285 GCA_035700625.1 Vicinamibacterales bacterium | reverse complement strand
CTGAAGCACCGTCGCCCGCGGCATGGCGAGCCAGACGACCCACGGCGTTTGAGCGATGGCCACGGCCGTGCCCAGCCGCGCCTCGCCGGCGGCATCGACGAAGCGGATCGTGCCCCGGCCGATCTGCGCGCGCGGTGCGTCGACGGGCTTCGAGAGATCCGTCCAGACACTTCCGTCGGCGTTGCCGATCTTGAAGTTGGTGCCCGCGCCGATGAGACGCTCGATCGCGCCGCCGCCCGATCCGGAACTGATCCGGCGCACGACGACGTACCCCTCGGGCGGCGCTTCGCCGCCAACGCCGCCCAACGGCGCGCTGAGCGTGAATCCAATCGCGTCGCCGACCGGCACGAGCGGGCCGACCGCTTCGTCCGACGCGTGCGGGGCGTGCGTCAGTTTTGCGT
The DNA here is from genome assembly GCA_035700625.1 of Vicinamibacterales bacterium. Lineage (GTDB taxonomy): Bacteria > Acidobacteriota > Vicinamibacteria > Vicinamibacterales > 2-12-FULL-66-21 > DASSOM01. The sequence continues at coordinate 15,884 of DASSOM010000052.1, read as the reverse complement.
CGGCCGGCTCGGCGACGACGACGGAGCCATCGGGTCGGAGCAGCCATGCCGCGCTGCCCTTGGTGCGCTTTACGTAAGCGGCCATCGACTCCGGTACCGCCACCGGCCCGTTGCCCGTTGCCTTCAGGGCGGCACGGAGATCCGGCTTTGTCGCGAGTTCCTGCGTGTCGCGGATCCCCGCCGTGACCGACTGCGTCAGCAGATTCGACAACTCGGTCGCCACCGCGTGCAGGCGATCGCCGCCGGCGCGCTCGAGCGCCCGCCGCACTTCCATATACGCGACCGCCGAAAACACCAGGCCGGCCGCCAGAATGAGTCCGGAGATGACGATCGTGAGCCGCGATCGGAGCGATGCTCGGGCCATGTGTGGGATAGCCAAAAAATGTACACCGTGGATGCGGGACAGGCCACGGCAATTCGTACGCAATCGTTGCGCGAAGTGCGCAACCGTTGCGGTGAACGGCTGTACAATAAATGGATAGTGGTCCCACCAGAGGTGAGTACCGGATCCCTTCCGGCGATCGGTCCCGAGATCTTCCGGTTCGCCCAGCGCTGTCAGACCGCCGCCGACGTGTGGCTCAGCCCGCCCGATCCGGTCGCGCGCGTCTGCACCGCGTGGAAGGTGCTGCAATCGATGCCGTCCGTGCAGGCATCCGACGAAGAGTCCGCGCTGGCGTGCATCGTCTCGCGCCTTGCGGCGCGCGTGGCACGTGAGATTGACGCGCTCGGTGAAGGCAGAGGCCCGATTCGTCCCCATCCCGCCGCGGCAATCGTCTGGATGGCGCGGCACCTCGCCGAACCCTCAGCGGATCTGCGCGCGCTCGCCACCGCGCTCGGCGTGTCGCGCTGGCACTTGTCGCGCGTCATCTCACGCGAGACCGGTCACGGTTTCGCCGAGCATCTGCACGGATTGCGCGTGCTCGAAGCGGCGCACCTCCTCGCGACCACCCGGCTGTCCGTGAAGGAGGTGGCGGCGGCGGTCGGGTATCCGCGGACGGGGGAATTGGATCGCCACTTCGGGCGCCGGCTGCGGATGACACCGTCGCGCTTCCGCGCGGGGCTGGAGCACGCGGCGTTCCGCGTGCGGCACTGACGCCGCAACAGGCCCGCTATCGCTTCGATTTGCCGGCCGTGTTCAAGGCGACGGCCTGCTTGATCAGCGTCTTGAAGGCGGCCGCGTCGACCTCTTCTCCCTCGTGGATGTCGATCGCCCGACGCACGTTGCCGTCGAGGCTCGCGTTGAACAGGTGTGCCGGATCCTTCAGCGAGGCCCCCTTCGCGAACGTCAGCTTCACGGCGCTCTTGTAGGTCTCTCCCGTACAGACGATGCCGTCGTGCGACCACACCGGCGTGCCGGGGTTCGTCGCTTTGACCCACTTCCATTCTTCGACGATGTCGGGGTCGGCTTCCTTGATGAGGGCGCGCATCCGTTCGAGCGTCCTGCCGCGCCAGTCCCCGAGTTCGCCGATTCGCTTCGAGATGAGCGCGGAAGCTGCGGGAGCGTGATCTGCGTTCGCTTTTTTCATCGTTATCCGCCTCGTGGGTCAGGGCTTCAGCCCTGACTTCCTGATCCACCAACTCCTGACAAATCCAACCGGCTGATACGATCCGGATCCGCCAGGATATCCATCTCGACGACCTTGCCGTTCGCGACGGTGAAGGCGACGACGGAAAACACGCGTCCATCCGGAAGGCGCGTGATCACGCCGACGTTGCCGTTGACGAGGACGATCTGATTGGAGAGCGCAATCTTCGAGAAGGTCGCCGCCTGCGCGACAACCGCCTGCGCGCCGCGCACCAGCCGTGACATGCCCTTCAACGCACCGCCGTCTGCCCTGAGCACGATGTCGGGATCCAGCACGCCGAGCAGCGCCTCGAAGTCGCCGTGTTCCGCGGCCGCGAGGAACGCGTCCACAACGCGGCGTTGTTGCCGCCGATCCGGCTCCGGCGTCGGCGCCTGTCCCTGAATCCGCCGCCGTGCCCGGCTCGCGAGCTGGCGCGCCGCGACGACCGACCGGTCAACGATGGGCGCGATGTCGTCGAAGCTCATGCCGAACACGTCGTGCAGCACGAACGCCAGCCGCTCGGCCGGCTCCAGCTTGTCGAGCACGACCAGCAGCGCGAGTCCGACGGAGTCGGCCTGCGCCGCCACGGTCTCCGGATTGTCGTCCGCGCGCGCGATCACCGGATCGGGCACATGCGTGTCCAAGGCATCCTCCCGGCGCGACGCCCGCGTGCGCAGCATGTCCAGGCAGATCCGCGCGACCACCGTCGTCAGCCAGCCGCGTACGTTCTCGACCGCGCTGACATCCGTGCGGCTCAATCGGATCCAGGCCTCCTGAACGGCGTCGTCCGCTTCCGCTGCGGACCCGAGCATGCGATACGCGACCGCACGCAGATGCGCCCGGTGCTCTTCGAATTGCCCGGCCAGCCGCTCAGGTGTGGACATTCGTCACGTCATTGTACTGACGGACGGGGGAGAGCTGGTGTGACAGCCGGCTGATCCCGGCGTGAGATCCGTTGGCTGCTTGGCTCCTTGGTGTGAGATCCCCTTGGCGTGCGATCCGTTCGCTCCTTGGCTCCTTGGCGTGAGATCTCTTGGCGTGAGATCCCTTGGCTCCTTGGCACCTTGGCGTGAGATGCCTTTGCGTGAGCTCTCTTGGCTCCTTGGCGTGAGATCTCTTGGCGTGAGATCCCTTGGCTCCTTGGCTCCTTGGCGTGAGATCCCTATTCGTATCTCAGCGCGACAATCGGATCGATCCGGCTCGCGCGGCGTGCGGGCAGCCACACGGCCACCAGCGCCACGATCGTCAGGAGCAGCGGGACGCCGACGAACACCGCGGGATCGCGTGCGGTCACGCCGAACAGGAACGACGAGATCAGCCGGGCGAGGCCGAAGGCCGCCGCCACGCCGATGATCACCCCGACGATGGCGAGCCGCATGCCCTGGAACACGACCATGTTCTTGACCGCGGATCCCTGCGCGCCCAGTGCCATGCGGATGCCGATCTCCTGCGTGCGCTGTTCAACCGAGTACGCCATCAGGCCGTAGATGCCGATCGCGGCGAGCAGCAGGGCGGCGCAGCCGAACACGGTCATCAGCCACATGTTGAACTGCTCGCGCGACGTCGATCGCGAGACGACGTCTTCCATGGAGCGCACGTCCGACACCGGCAGGCCGGTCGCCTGACGCAGCTGTTCCTGGATCGCGGCGCTCATCGTGTTCGGTGGGACCTGCGTCCGCACGACCCAGGCCATCGGCGTGAGCCGGACGTTCAGCGCGTTGGCCGCGTCGGGGACCTGCGCCTGCGGGATGAACATCATCGGCTGCGGATCGCTGTTCAGGCCGCCGTCGCGTGTGTTGCCGACGATGCCGACGATCTGCCGCTCGGGCTCGTCGGCGAATTCGCGCATGACGCCGCGTCCGATGACCAATCGATCGCGAAGCGGATCCGCCTTGGGCCAGAACTCTGTCGCCATTGCTTCGTTGATGAGGACGACCGGCGTGCCGTGGCTGTCGTCGCGCTCGTTGAAGAACCGGCCGCGCTTCAGCGGAATCTTGAACACTTCGAAGTAGCCGGGGGAAATCGTCATCCAGCCGCCGCCGCCGTGAAATGGCCCGTCGGTGAGCGGACGCCCGACGACGGTGAACGGCAGACCATAGCCGCCCTCGAGCGGCACACAGCACGTGGCGCTCGCGGAGACGACTCCTGGCAGCGCGCGCAGGCGCTCGACGCCGTTGCGCACGAGATGCTCGACCGCCTCCGATTTTTCGTACGACGGCCCCGTCAGCGCCATTCTCATCGTCAGGACGTTGTGCGCGTCGAACCCGGGATCGACGCCCGCGAGCGCAACCGCCGTCCTGATGAGCAGCGCCGATCCAATCAAGAGCACGAGCGCCAGCGCGACTTCGGTCACGACGAGGACCGACCGTGCCTTGTTCTGGCGGAAGCCGCTGCCGGCGCGTCCGCTGCTCTCCTTGAGTGTCGTCGTCAGATCGGTGCGAGCGCTCTGGATCGCGGGGATGAGGCCGAAGATGATCCCGGTGCCCACGGAGACCGTGAGTGCGAACAGCGCCACGCGCCAGTCGAGGCCGACGAGCTCGCCGTCGACGCCGATGCGGGGAAGCCCCGCGGTGTTCACGGCGAGCAGCGCGCGGATCCCGATGACGCCGAAGACAAGGCCGAGTGCACCACCGACGGCTGAGAGCGCGACGCTTTCCGTGAGCAGCTGACGGATGATGCGGCCGCGCGATCCGCCGATGGCCGCGCGGATCGCGATCTCGCGCCGGCGTCCGGTCGCGCGCGCGAGCAGCAGGTTCGCGACGTTCGCGCACGCGATCAGCAGCACGAAGCTCACCGCGCCAACGAGCACGAGCAGCGACGAGCGGACGTTCCGCACGAGCACCTCGCGCACGGGCTGCACCGAGAACGCGTTCTGCGGCCCGATGGCGTTGGGAAACTTCGCCCGGAACGCATTCGCCGACACCTGGAGCTGCGCCTGCGCCTGCGACAGCGCCACGCCTGGCTTCAGACGTCCGGCGGCCTGGAAGTAATGGCCCTGATCCGTCGTGTTCGGATCGAGCTGGAAGGGAAGCCAGACCTGCGGCGTCGGGCCGAAGTCGCTGAAGTCGAACTCTCCGAGGACGCCGACGATCGTGTGCGGTTCGCCGTCGAGCGAGATCGCGCGTCCGACGACGTTGGGATCGCGGTTGAAGCGCGATTCCCAGAAGCGCTGGCTGATGACGGCGACGCGCGGCCCGTTGGGCAGATCTTCCTCTTTCGTGAACGTGCGCCCCTGCAGGACCGGCGCGCCGAACAGCCGGAAGAAGTCGCGCGACACGCGTCCGGATCGCAGCTGCTCGGGGAAGCCGCCGCCGGTGTAGTTGACGCGCCCCGTGTTGTAGGCCGACACGTCCTGCACGACCGCCGTCTGCTCGCGGTAGTGCTGGAACTTGGCCGGCGAGGCAGCCGGACCGGATCCCTGCGGCGACGTGTTCATGAACACGACGAGGCGATCGGGGTCCGGAAACGACACCGGCTTGAGCAGCACCGCGTTGACGACGGAAAAGATGGCGATATTGGCGCCGATCCCGAGCGTCAGCGCGGCGAGCGCCGCAAGGGTGAACGCGGGGCTCTGCCGGAACATGCGCACGGCCTGCCTGAGATCCCGGAGGACAGCTTCGACCATGCCGGGATTAGACGGCGATCAGGGAGATTTTGTTGGGTTGAATTTTCCCGTCCGGAGGGCTAACGTGGCGGATCCGCACGGCTCGGAGTCCGAACTTTCGTTGGAAGGGGAGGGTAACCGTGGCCTCAATCGAACATGAAATGCCCGCGATCCCGGGCGTGCTGGAGCCCGGCGACACGTCCACACCGGCAGGGCCCGATCAGGGCGCCGGCGCCAGCCTCGACAAGGTGCGCGACATCCTCTTCGGCGTGCAGGCGCGCGAATTCGAGCGCCGCTTCGCGCGCCTCGAAGAGCGGCTGACGCGCGAGACCCACGAACTCAAAGAGGATGTCAAGCGCCGCCTCGAGGCGCTCGAAACCTACGCCCGGCACGAGAACGAAGCGCTCGCCGAACAGATCAGGAACGAACAGGCGGCGCGCGTGGACGCCGGCCGAAATCTGTCGGCCGAGATCGCCGGCGCCGCGAAGGCCTTCGAAGAACGCACGACGGCGCTCGACGAACAGCTCGCCAAAAGCCGTCGCGAGGCGCGGCAGCAGCTGCTCGAGCAGTACCAGCGTGTGAGCGACGAGATCCGGACGAAGGTCGACGACGTCCTGGCGAGACTCGCGCGCGAGGCGAACGAGCTGCGGTCCGACAAGGCCGACCGGACGGTCCTGGCGGCGCTGCTGAACGAAATGGCCATGCGCCTGACGACCGGCCTCGCGATGCCGGGCGCCGAGGATCTGCGGGATGCCTGATACGGTCGGCATCCGGAACGGTCGCGACCGTCCGGACGCCGGTCCGGACGCGCATGAGGCCGACGATGCCACGCTGGTCGAACTGCGCTCGCTGATCGTCGGGCCGGATCTGGCGGACGTGCGCGCGCTGAAGGCGCGCGTGACGGATCCGGCGGCGCGGACGCGCGACGTCGGCGCGGTGCTCGCCGATGCGATCGCCCAGCGCGCCGGCGATCCGCAGTTGGCGCGCGCGCTGGCGCCGCCCGTGGAAGAGGCCATCACGGCGTCGGTCCGACGCGATCCGCAGCCGCTCGCCGACGCGCTGTTTCCCGCCATCGGGCCCGCGATCCGCAAGGCCATCGCGCACACGCTGTCGTCGATGATGGACTCGCTCAACCGGACGGTCGAGCAGAGCCTGTCGTGGCGCGCCGTGCAGTGGCGGTGGACCGCGGTCCGCACCGGCAAGCCGTTCGCCGAGATCGTCCTGCTCCACACCCTGCACTATCGCGTCGAGCAGGTCTTCCTGATCCATCGCGAGACGGGGCTCGTGCTGCAGCACCTCTCGCACGATCCGCGCGCGCGCCAGGATGCCGACCAGATCTCGGCCATGCTGACCGCCATCACGGACTTCGTGCGCGAGTCGTTCCGCGTGAGTGCCCACGAGACCGTGGAGACGCTGCGCGTGGGCGATCTGGAGGTGCTCGTCGAGCAGGGGCCGCAGGCCGTGCTGGCCGGCGTGGTGCGCGGTACCACGCCGCCGGAGCTGCGTGCCGTGTTCCAGGAGGCGCTCGAGCGCATCCACCGTCAGCTGGCCGCGGAGCTCGGGGCGTTTCGCGGCGATTCCGGTCCGTTCGAGCGCGCCCGCCCCGTCCTCGAATCGTGCCTCGTCAGCCGCTTCCGCGAGCCGGAGAAGCGGCCGGCGCGCTGGGGCTGGCGGCTTGCCGGCGCCGCGCTGCTCGCACTGCTCGCGATCTGGATCGTCGCCGGTCTGCGCGAACGCCAGCGCTGGAATCGCTATCTCGATCGGATCGCCTCCGAGCCCGGTCTCGCGGTGCTGGAGAGCGGACGGCGCGGCGGCAGGTTCTTCGTCACGGGTCTGCGCGATCCGCTCGCCGCGGACCCGGCGTCATTCGTCACGGCCGCCGGCCTGCCGGCAGATGCGATCGAGGCGCGGTGGGAGCCGTACCAGGCGCTGCAGCCCGTCTTCATCCTGGCGCGTGCCCGCGATCTGCTGCGCCCGCCCGACACCGTCTCGTTGACGTTCAGCGATGGCGTGCTCACGGCGGCGGGACGTGCCCCCGATCCGTGGATCGTCGAGAGCGAACGGCTGGCCCCGGCCATCGCGGGTGTGCGGCAATTCGTCTACACGGGCGCGCGCGCGGACGAGGAACTGAAGGCGCGCATCGAAGCGGTGTCGCTGCAGTTCCAACTGGGCCGCAGCGTGCTCGTGCCGGGGCAGGATGCGGCGATCCGTGAACTCAACGCGCGCGTGCGCGATCTCGACGAGGCGCTGCGCGCGCGCGGCGGGCGCGGGGGACTCGCCGTCGTGGGGCACACCGATCGCGATGGGCCCGATCGGTTGAACGCGTCGCTGAGCCGCGCGCGCGCCGACGTGGTCGCCGCGCTGCTCGGCGGACCGTTTGCCGCGCTCGACGTTCGCGCCAGCGGCGTCGGCAGCGCCGATCCCCTCGCCGCCGGCGGAGACGAGGACGCCAAGCGGCGAAATCGACGCGTGTCGTTCCGCGTCCAGCTTCCGGAGCGCCGTCCGTGATCCAGAAGAAGGTGTGTCTGCTCGGCGGCACCGCGGTCGGCAAGACGAGCCTCGTCTCGCGCTTCGTTCACAGCATCTTTTCAGACACGTACCTGACGACGATCGGCGTGAAGATCGAGAAGAAGTCGATCGAGACGCCCGACGGGCAGGTCGACCTCATTCTCTGGGACTTGTACGGGGAGGACGAGTACCAGAAGATGCGCCAGTCGTACCTTCGCGGCGCTGCCGGGTACCTGCTCGTGGTGGATGGAACGCGCCGCGAGACGCTGGATGCGGCGCTCGACCTGCGCGACAGCGCCGAGCGGACGATCGGACGCGTGCCGTTCGTGCTGGTCGCCAACAAGGCGGACCTGACCGCGCGGTGGGAAGTGGACGATCGGATGCTGCTCGACCTCTCGCTGCGCGGGTGGCCGATCGTCAAGACCAGCGCCAAGACGGGGGCGGGCGTCGAGGAAGCGTTCGGGACGCTGACGCGCGCCGTGCTCCAGGGATGACCGGAATCATGGCCGACGACCTGGCCGGCACGCTGCTGCCGGCGCTCGAGATCGCTGCGTTCGCCCGCGCCGCCGACGGGTCGTTTACCTCGATTGCGCCCGTCCCGCCGTGGTTCGGCCGCCTCGTCGCCGATACCACCTTTCCTTTCCTCGGACACATCCTCGAGGAGGCGACCCAGTTCTGGGCGACCGGCGCCGAAGGCTTCCGCGAGTTCGGGCCGTGCGCCGAGGTCGACGAGGCCGGCGTGGAATACCACTACAAGGTCATTGCCGTGTCGGCGCGCGGCCCGCAGTTCCTGCTGTTCCAGCGCGACCCGGCGGCCGACCGCCTGCGCGACGTGCTGCAGAAGGCGCGCGAGCACGCGCTCGACGCGCGCGCGGCGCCCCCCACGCTGCGGAACGAAGCGCTTCAGGCGGCCATCGCGATACGGGAGGGGATCGCGCGGCTGCGCCTCCGCGCGGCGTCCGCGGACGACAATGCGGTGATCGAGGACATCATGGACCTGTGCGATCGCCTGCGCCGCGCCGCGGCCGGCGCCGTACTCCCGCCGCACGCCTGACGCGATCGTCAGGCCATTACGGACGCCGGCCTTCGTCCGTCATCACGAACGTCAAACCGAGTTTCGCTGCGCGGTCGTTGATGGCCGCGATGTCCGACGTGAGGAACTGCTGCACTTCGGCGCTCAGCGCGCCGAGCTCCTGTTCCTGTTCCTCGAGGACGGCGGTCATCCCGGCCGTCGGGACCCCTTCGGCTTCGATGGCCCACATCTGGAGCGGCGCGAGGCGCGAGTAGAGACGCGTGCCGCCGCGCATCGCGAGAATGTCGTAGACCACCTCCGCGGTGGGATTGTGCAGCTTGTTCTCGATCGCGTCGGCCTTCGCGATGGCCGCCTCGGCGCTCTTGATGAGCTCCGCGACCGGCGCGCGGTTCGCCGCGGCGCCCGCGCCTGCCGTCTTTGCGGTCGCGAGCGCGTTCAGCACCGTGTTCCGCGCCTTCAACTGATCGCGGACGGAGCGGAGCTGCCTGACGAGGCCGGTCAGTTTCGAGATGTCGTCGCGCACCCGCAGGCCGAACGCCGCCTGCGCTTCCAGGTCAGCCTGTGACAGATCGCCGCGCGGATCGGGGACGACCTTCACGGGGCTGGTCAGCGTCCGGCCGGCCGCGATCAAACGGACCGTATACGTGCCCGGCGGCACGCGCGGACCCGCTGCCGGATCCCCCGTGTCGATCTTGCCGTTCTTGATCTTGTCCGCCCCTTCGTACCGCAGGTCCCAGACCGCGCGCTGCACGCCCGCCGCGGTCGGGAGCGCCGCCTTCTTGAAGTCCTCCGGGTCGTCGTATTCGCTGCTGTAATCGGGCACCTTCGGGACGCTGCTCAGCGTGCGGATCACCTGATTGCGCGCATCCAGGATCTCGATTTTCACCTCGCCCTGGGCCTTGTCCTTCAACAGGTAATAGATCGATGCGCCGCGCGGCGGATTCGAGAAGCTGCCCAACCGGCCGCCGTAGTTGCCGCTGCCGTAGCGCCAGCGGACGGCGTCGGCGACGGGGAAGAGGTGCACCGGCGTCGAGGTGTTCACGGCGCCCAGCTCGCGGACCGGCTGCAGGTCGTCGAGGATCCACAGCGAGCGTCCGTGCGTCGCGATGACGAGGTCGTCTCCTTTCACCACCAGGTCGTGCACGGCGACGGTCGGCAGATTCAGGCGCAGCGACTTCCACGTCTTTCCCTCGTCCGTCGAGAACATGACGCCGCGCTCGGTGCCGAGATAGAGCTGGCCGCGCTTGGCCGGATCCTCGCGCACCGCGTGCAGGTAGACGTCCTGATCCAATCCGGAATCGAGCCGCGTCCAGCTCCGTCCCAGGTTCGTCGTCTTGTAGAGATACGGATGCATGTCGTCGAGTCGATGCGCATCGACTACGACGTACGCGGTATTCGCGTCGAACGGCGACGGCTCGATGAGGCTGACGGTGCCCCATTCAGGAAAGCCGGGCATGGCGGACGTGACGTTCTTCCAGTTCTTTCCCCCGTCGGTCGTCACCTGCACGAGGCCGTCGTCGGTGCCCGCCCAGATCAGGTCCTTCTGTTTCGGCGATTCCGCGATGGCGAACACCGTGTCGTACGTCTCGATGCCGGTGTTGTCGCCGGTGATCGGACCGCCCGCCCACTTCTGCTTCGATTTGTCGTTCCGCGTGAGGTCCGGGCTGATGACCGTCCAATGCTGGCCGCCGTCGGTCGTCTTGAAGATGACCTGTGCGCCGTGGTACACGACCTTCGGGTCGTGCGGCGACGGCGCGATCGGCGCGGTCCACTGGAAGCGGTAGCGCATGTCCTCGGCGCCGTGGCCCGACGGATTCTCGGGCCAGGCACTGACGTTGCGCGACTCGCGCGTGCGGTAGTCGTAGCGCGTGATGATCCCGAGGTATTCGCCCGCGTACACGATGTTCGGATCGCTGGCATCCGACACGACGTGACCCGCCTCGCCGCCGCCGACGTCGTGCCAGTCGCTGAGGGCGATGTTGCTGTTCAGCGAGTTGCTCGGTCCCTGCGCCGTGCCGAGATCCTGCATCGCGCCCGCGACCCAGTACGGGCGGCGGTTGTCGACCGACACGTGGTAGAACTGCGAAATCGGCAGCGGCGGCGTGAACCACGTCTCGCCGCCGTTGGTCGAGATGTGCACCCCGCCATCGTCGGCCGAGATCATCCGCCTGGGATCTCTGGGATCGATCCAGAGGTCGTGGTTGTCGCCGTGCGGCACGTCGACGTTGACGAGCGTCTTGCCGCCGTCGATCGAGTGGAGCATCGGCACCTGCGGAAACCAGACGTCGTTCTCGTTCCGCGGATTCACCGTAATCGTCGAGTAGTACCAGGGACGCTGCCGCAGCTCGCGCGACGCATTGATGAGCGTCCAGGTGTCGCCGCCATCTTCCGATCGAAAGAGTCCGCCCTTTTCCGCTTCGATGAGCGCGTACACGCGCCGGCCGTTCGACGGCGCGACGGCGACGCCGACCTTGCCCCAGATGCCGTCGGGCAGCCCGCTGCCGGTGAGCTGCTTCCAGGTGTCGCCGCCATCGTGCGAGACATACAGTCCGCTGCCGGGTCCGCCGCTGGTGAGATCCCACGGCGAGCGCTTCGCCTGCCAGAATCCCGCGAACACGTTGGCGGGCGTCGTGGGATCGATCGCGACGTCCGACGCGCCGGTCTGGTCGTCCTTCTTCAGGACCTGCTGCCAGGTCTTGCCGCCATCGGTGGTGCGGTAGACGCCGCGCTCGGGATTCGGGCCGAACGCGTGGCCGAGCACCGCGGCGAACGCGATGTTCGGATTCGTCGGATGCACCGCCATCGTGCCGATCTGGCCTTCCTGCTTCCAGACGTGCGTCCACGTCTTGCCGGCGTCGGTGGACTTGTAGATGCCGTTGCCGGCCGCGACGTTGCCGCGGATGTTCGCTTCGCCCGATCCGACGTACACGATGTTCGGGTCGCTCGGCGCGATGGCGATCGATCCTATGGAGGAGATCGGCTGATCCGCGAAGATTGCTTTCCACGTGCGTCCCGCGTCCGTGGACTTCCACACGCCGCCCGACGCGGTCGCGGCGTAATACGTCGTGGGATCGCCGGGGATGCCCGCGGCGCGCGCGACGCGCCCGCCGGCGGCCGGGCCGATCTCCCGCCACTTGAGCGCCGTCAGTTCTTTCGGCGTTTGCATCCACGCCGGCTTGCCCGTTTCCTGGGCAGCGAGCGAGATGACGGAGAGGCAGGCGATCGCGCACAGGACGGACAGGAACGGATGGCGACGGGTCAGCAGCATGGGAGAGAGTGTAGTGCAGGTCGGCTTGTCCACCGTAGCCGCGCAGCGGCGAAGGTGGGGGGTCGGATGTTGGAGGTCGGATGTGACGGGGCCGGGGGTACGGGCAGCGTCGGGGTGAAATGCGCGGTGGGGTGCTCGATGCCGTCAGGACTGCGCGTTCGAGCGGACTATTGACACTTCATATACCGCGACGTCCTGTGGTGATGGACCGGCCGTCGTGACAATGAACTCGTAGGGGCCGGGTGTTAACACGTCCGACGAGACGCGGGCGAGAATGGCGGGTTTGCCGTCGGCGGTTGCTGGCGTGAGGGCGCCGCGCGACCAGAGCCAGTCGCCGCCGGTCCACGATCGCAGTTTGACGGTGAACGCCGCGTGCGCGGGAGCGTTCGCGGGCAGCACGAGTCGCAGTTCCACGAGCGGCGCAGGCGTCTGCGGGACGGCGGTCTGCGGCCCGCGCGGGGAACGCGTTCGGATCGGCTGCAGCGTCAGCGTGGGCGGCGACGCCGGTGCGCTGGCCTCGCGCTCGCGTCCGAGCTGCAAGGCGAGCGCCTCCCGCGCGGCGCGCTCCCGTTCGACGGAGGCCTGTAGCTGGTCGCGTTCGTCCTCGAGCTGTGTCACTGTCGCGGACGCCGCGGCGAGCGCGCGCCGCTCGGCACGGAGCGCGAACCCGGCCCAGACCGCCACGGCCATGAGGACGAGGCCGGACGCGACGAACGCCCATTGCACCGCCGGTGTGTCGAAGCCGTTGACGCGCTTCACGAACGGGAATTGTATCCGCCGCAGGCGGAAGCGCCTATAATCGGCACCTGCGGTCCCTTGCGATCGGGCCGGACGTCCCCGGGGCGGAAACGAGCACTCGGCGATGCAGAGAGCGTTCGAGATCAATCCCGATCGGTGGGCCGATATCAGCCGCGTCTTCTCGGCCGCCGCCCAGCTCGCCGGCGCGGCGCGGGACGCCTTCCTCGACACCAGCTGCCGCGACGACCGGTCCCTGCGGGCGGCCGTCGAATCCATGCTCGCGGCGCACGAGGAAGCGGGCTCATTCGGCGACGTGCCGATGTTCGCGCTGCCGGACACGGCCCGACGCCTTGTTCCCGGAAGTCAGCTCGGCGCCTTTCGCATCGAGACGCTTCTCGGCGCCGGCGGGATGGGCGAGGTCTATCGGGCGTACGACACGCGCCTCGAGCGGGCGGTCGCCCTCAAGGTCCTCCCCGATTCGTTCGCACACGACCCCGATCGCCGCACGCGCTTCGAGGCCGAGGCGCGCGCGCTCGCCGCACTGAATCACCCGCACGTGGGTGCGATCTACGGCGTGGAGGACGCGGACGGCGTCGCCGCGCTCGTCCTCGAGCTGGTCGACGGTCCGACGCTCGGTGAGCGGCTCGCCGCCGGCGGCCTGCGGCCAACGGACATCGTCCGGATCGCCCGGCAGCTCGCGCAGGGATTGGAAGCAGCGCACGATCGCGGCATCGTGCATCGCGACCTCAAGCCGGGCAACATCAAGATCGATGCGGACGGCAACGTCAAGATCATCGACTTCGGCCTGGCGAAGACGGCGGGCGCTCCGGCATACGTGCCGGCTGAATCGTCCAGCGCTTCGCGCGATGCGACGCGCGTCGGTGTGATCGTCGGCACGGCGGGGTACATGAGCCCGGAGCAGGCTCGCGGGGAACCGGTCGACAAGCGCACCGACATCTGGGCGTTTGGCTGCGTCGTCTTCGAGATGTGCGCGCGGCAGGCGCCGTTTTCGGGGGCCACGGTCACCGACACGCTGGCCGCCGTGGTCGAGCGCGAGCCCGCGTGGGAGCTGCTTCCCGCCGACACGCCGCCGGCGCTGGTACAGCTGCTGCGGCGCTGTCTGACGAAGGACCCGAAGCAGCGGCTGCGCGACATCGGCGAGGCGCGCATTGCGCTCGATCACGATCAGGATGCCGCAGCGCCCGCGGCTCCGAGTCGTCGTTCGCGCATGCGCGCGGCCGCGGCCGTCGGCGCCGGCGTGCTCGTGCTGACGGCGCTGACGGTTCCGATCTATACCAGGGGCCGCTCGACGCGTGGCATCGCGTCGTCTCCGGTGCGCTTCCTCGTGCCGCCGCCGGACGGCGGCTTGTTCAATCGCCACCCCGCACGAAACTTCCTGGCCCTGTCGCCTGACGGCACGCAGCTCGCTTTCCTCGCGACGACCGATTCCACATCCATCGCGTACGAAGGGCGAAGTCAGATCTGGATTCGCGCGCTGGCCGACCTGGACGCGCATCCGGTGCCCGGAACCGAGGGAGCGACCGCGTTCTTCTGGTCGCCAAACGGCCGGTCACTGGCGTTTTTCGCCGACGGCAAGTTGAAGCGTCTCGATCTTCCCGCGGGCGCCGCGGTGACGATCTGCGATGTCCCTGGCTTTGGCCTCATGCATGGTACCTGGGGCGCCGGCGGCACCATCCTCATGGGCATCGGCAACGGGACCGCGATACTCGGCGTGCCCGCTTCCGGCGGCGTGCCGGATGAAGTGCTCACCCGTGACGCGGGCAATCACGAGGTCCGCGTCCACTGGCCGTGGTTCCTGCCAGACGGCAGGCGCTTCTTCTACACCGTCCGCCGCGACGACGACGGAGGGGAGCTGCGGCTGGCGGAGCTGGGCGGGGGCTCGCGGACCGTCATGAGGGTGACGTCGAACGTCCAGTGGGTCGATCCCGACATCGTCGTCTTCGTCCGGGAAGGCGTGCTCATGGGGCAGCGGGTGGATCTCGCCGCCGCCGCGCCCATCGGCGAACCGTTTTCGATCGTCGACACGGTCGATTACTTCTTCACGACGTCGCGCGGCATGTTCAGCGTGTCCCGCACGGGATCGGTGGCGTACCACGCCGGCGGCGAGATCGACGAGCTGGTGTGGGTCGATCAGCACGGACGGGAGGTGGGGACGATTGGCAGTCCTGCAGAGTACCAGCCCGAGTCCGCTCGATTGTCGCGCGATGAAACGATGTTGCTCACCGCACGGACGCAACCGGGGGTGGGCACGTATGACATCTGGCGCATCGATCTGGTCCGCCGGAACGAAGATCGAATAACGGCGGACCGCGGCAGCGAGCTCACGCCCGTCTGGATCGATGACGATCGAGCGATGGTTTACGCGGCCGACAGCGGCGGCTCGGTCCCCCATCTGTTCAGAAAGGATCTGGTCACCTGGGCCGAACGGCAGGTCCTGCCACCGACCGGCCATCAGCTCGTCAGAGACGTTTTCCCGGGCGGCCAACGCGTCGCATTCGTCGAACGCGCCGGCCTCGGCGATTTCCATCCCTTCGAACTATCACTGACGCAGCCCGATGCCGTGCCGGTGTCACTGCTGCAGCCGCGGCTGTACGCACCGGATTTCCGGCTGTCCCCGGACGGCCGAGCGATGGCCTATGTGCAGTTCGACGAACCGCGTGTCGGGATTTATGTCGCATCGCTGGCGATGAACAGTGCGCCCGTGCTGGTCGACAGCATCGTGAGTTATCCGCGGTGGAGCGCTGACGGACGGCAAGTCTATTATCTGAGTTCCGACAACCGGATGATGAGCGTCACGGTGCGGACGGTGCCGTCGCTGGCGGTCGGCATCGCCCGGCCCCTGTTTCAGATGAAGCAACCCGCCATCCTCCTGCAGGTGGCGCGGGACGGTCGCTTTCTGATGCTCATGCCGCGTGTCCGCGCCGAGACGCAACCCATCACCGTTGCCACGGCAGCGGTTGGTGCCGCACGGCCGTGACCAGGAGCAGGGCGCCGGCTACCCGATCGGGTTCCGGGCGCCGGCCGGCATCCGGCCGCCAGGCCACACGCGAGGAGATCACCCAACTGCTCGAAGCGTGGAGTGCGGGTGACGCCGAAGCGCGGGACCGGTTGATGCCCATCGTGTACGCGGAGCTGCGGCGCCGCGCG
>DASSOM010000051.1:0-2570 GCA_035700625.1 Vicinamibacterales bacterium | reverse complement strand
GAGCACGCGCGGCGCCCCCGCCGGCGGAAAGGCACCACAAGCGGCGAGGCTGACGTCGAACGGCGCGACGGGCAGCGGGACGCACATCGCGTCAATCCACGCGGGCGCCGCGTCGTCCGGCACGTGCCCGATGAAGACGAGGGTCACATGCAGGTGCTCGGCAGGGACCCATCGAATCGATACCCGGGCGCGCGCACGGTTGAGTCGATCGCGCAGCGCATCGATCGTTCGGACCAGGGAGAGCCGTGCCGCCTCGTCCGGATCGACGGCAAGGAAAAGACGCATCTACGCGAGCAGCAGGCGGCGAACCTGATCGAGCGCGGCCTCGACCGCCTGCGTCTTCACCTGCGCGCGTCCGCCCGTGAACCGGTACGTGCGGACGTGCGCGGGCTGATGTGGAACCACCGCCGCGATGGCGACCGTTCCGACCGGCTTCGACGGCGTGCCGCCGCCTGGTCCGGCGATGCCGGTGATGCCGACGCCGACGTCCGCGCCGGTCCGCTCGCGGATCCCTTCTGCCAGCGCGACGGCGACCGGTTCGCTCACGGCACCGTGCGCGGCAATCAGCGCGTCGGGCACGCCGGCGAGCTTCGTCTTCGCGGTGTTGGCGTACGCGACGACGCCGCTGTGCACGTATGCGGAGCTGCCGGGAACGTCGGTCAAGCGCGACATCAGCAGACCGCCAGTGCACGATTCCGCCGCGGCGATCGTCAGCCCGCGATCGAGCAGCAGACGCCCGACGACTTCCTCGAGCGATCGGCCGTCCGTACTGTAGACGCTGTCCCCGAGCGCGGTACTCAGCGCCGACGTCGCGTCCGCGAGCCGCCGTGTCGCGCGCTCCGCATCCGCTTCGCGGATGGTCAGATGCAGCTCGACGTGCCACGGGGAGGCCAGGATCGTCGTCGCGATCGGCGGACGTTCGTCGCGCCAGCGCGAATAGATCGGTTGAACAATCTGCTCGACGGCCGACTCGCCGCGTCCGGCGATGAACAGCTGCGCATGAAACAGCCGCTCGCGTCCCGCGCGCGCCAGCAGCGGCCCGGCGCACAGCCGCTCCACCATCGGCTGCAGCTCCGGCGGCGGCCCCGGCAGCAGGAGCACGATCTGCGATCCATGTTCGATCAGCAGGCCGGGCGCCGATCCGTTCGGGTTGTCCAGGACGGTCGCGCTGCGCGGCACCATCGCCTGCCGCCGATTCACCTCCGGCATCGGGTAGCCGCGCGCGGCGAACCGCCGCTGCAGCGCCGCCACGATCGCCGGATCTTCCGCGAGCGGAAGACCGAGCACCTCCGACACCGCCTGGCGCGTCAGATCGTCGTCGGTCGGACCGAGGCCGCCGGTGAGCACGACGAGATCGGCGCGGGAGAGCGCGCCGCGAAACACGGCGGACAGCTCCGAGACGTCGTCGCCGACGACCGCCTTCGCGCGCAGGTCGATGCCGAGCGCCGCCAGACGCGCCGACAGGAACAACGAGTTCGTGTCCAGCCGCGTCGAGCCGAGCAGCTCCGAGCCGACCGCGACCACTTCCGCCGTCCGCAGCGGGGGTTGGTCGCTCACGGCAGCCACGCCGGCAACAAGAACACCAGGATCCGCAGCGCGACGTTCGCGTAGACGGCCGCCATCGCGTCGTCGGCCATCACACCGAGCCCGCCGTGCAGCCGCTCGAAGCGCCCCGCCGGGTACGGCTTGATGACGTCGAAAATGCGGAACAGCACGAAGCCCGCGAGCGCACCCGTCCAGCCCACGGGAATGAAGGCCAGCGTGATCAGCATCCCGACGACTTCGTCCATCACGACCGGACCGGGATCGATGCCGCCGAAGTAGCGCTCCGCGATCGTGCCCGACCACACGCCGATCGCAAAGAGGAACACGATGAGCGCGACCTCGACCATCCAGGACTGCGTCCACCACACGAGCAGGTACACGACGAGTCCCGCGGCGGAGCCGGCGGTGCCCGGCGCGATGGGTGCGTAGCCGCAATAGGCGGCCGTCGCGATGAAGACGGCGAGGCGCGTCACGCCTTGACGACCCGTGTATCGGCGAGCCGATCGTGCAGCGCGCGCCGTTCGGGCGTGAAGAACGCAGGCAGCAGGCCGAGCCCCGCCGGAGCCACCGAAACGACGGACGCGGCGGCGCGAACGACGGCCTGTCCGAAAGGCACGCGCGTACGCGCGTCCGCATCGGGGTCGGCGGGAATGACACGGATGCCGGCGGCCATCTTGCCGATCGTCTGCCCGCCGGCCGCGACGAAGCTGGTGAAGTAGCCGCCGTTCAGCAGCGCCAGAAACGCGACGAGCGGCACGAGCGGCAGCGTGAGTGCCGCGGCGAACGGCAGGCCGCAGAGGCGCAGCGTGAAGTACAGGACGGCCGCATCGATCCCGACGGTCAGCAGCCCGTCAATCGCGCCCGCGAGCGCCCTGGCCCCGCCCGGCGCAGCCTGCGGCCGGCCCGACAACCCGGCCGTGTCGGACGACGGCTCGCGTGCCGCTTCCGTCGGAAACAGTTCCGTGGCGTCGCGGGACGGCCGCGGGTCGGCGTCGCGACGCGACTTCGCCGGCCGCGACGCGGGC
>DASSOM010000050.1:0-10666 GCA_035700625.1 Vicinamibacterales bacterium | reverse complement strand
CCAGAGCATCGCCGCGAGCCTCCAGGCGGTGCTGGGCCGCGGAGACCCGGAGGCGTGGGTGGAGGACGTCCGGTCCGGGCTCGGGGTCGTCGCACGCCGGAGCGAGGCGCTCTCCCGGTTCCTCGCCGCCTACGCGCGGCTGGCGAAGCTGCCGCCGCCGAAGCTGGCGCCGATCGACATCGGCGAGTTCGTCGACCGCGTCGTGACGTTCGAGAAGGCGCACGACATCCTGCTCGTCGGCGGTCCGCGGCTGGCCGTGCAGGGAGACACCGACCAGCTCGAGCAGCTGCTGATCAATCTGATCCGCAATGCGGCCGATGCCGTGCGCGAAACCGGCGGCCGCGTGCGCGTCGGCTGGCAGCGGCTTGCGGGATCGTCGCCGCCGACGATGGAGCTGTGGGTCGAGGACGAGGGACCGGGCCTGTCGAACACCGGCAACCTGTTCGTGCCATTCTTCACGACGAAGCCCGGGGGATCGGGCATCGGACTCGTTCTCAGCCGGCAGATTGCCGAAGCGCACGGCGGCAGCCTCACGCTGAGCAACCGCGAGGATCGCACCGGCTGCCGCGCGAGCCTGCGTCTGCCCCTGCAGCCCGCGGCGCAGCCCCGGGCCGATCTCGTCGCGCAGCAGGTGTGACCGTCATGGACAAGACCGACAAGCGGACCGCGCCGATCCTGCCGGGCACGGCAGCGACGGACTACGAACGCTACCTCAGGACGGATGAACTGCTCTCGCTGCAGAAGCGGCCGGACGAAGTCGTCCATCGCGACGAGCACCTGTTCCAGACGGTGCACCAGTCGTCCGAGCTGTGGCTGAAGCTGGCGTGCCTCGAGATCGAAGAGGCCGCGCGCCTGGTCGACGCCGACGAAACTGGCGGCGCCGTGCGGCTGATGCGCCGCGCGATCGACTGCATGATTCTGATCACCAATCAGATTCACATGCTCGATCATCTGTCGCCGCACGATTACACGGTCGTCCGGACGGCGCTCGGACACGGCGCCGGATTCGACTCACCCGGCTTCCGCCGCGTGCACGACGTGTCTCCCCTGGCGGGCCACGCGTTTCAGCGCCTGCTGGCACGCCGCGGCCTCTCGCTGCTCGACGTCTACGAACGCGCGTCCGCCGTCGAGGACGTGTATCAGCTCGCCGAGCAGTTGTTCTCGTGGGACGAGCGGACGATTCTGTGGCGGTTCCACCACCTCAAGGTCGTCGAACGGATTATCGGAGGGAATGTCGTCGGGACGCGCGGCACGCCCGTCGAGGTGCTGGGCAGGCGGATCGACGTGCGGTTCTTCCCGGAACTGTGGGCCGTCCGCGACGAGATTACCCGGCGATCGCCGCTCGGCACGGACGGCCACGGAGGCTGACGCTACTTGCTGCCGCGCGCGGCCTTCGCCCTCAGGCTGCAGATGGGCATCGCGCGGATCTGGCCGACTTCCTCGAGGATGACCGGCACGCCTTCGAGCTGGCGCGGCGCGGCCGCCCTGGCACCCGGCGTGATCTCGGGCACGAGGATCTTGATCACCGGGCTGTTGCCCACGCCGACCGCGTGGCCGATCGCACCGGGTACGGCGAGCAGTTCACGGCCATGGCGCTCCTGGACGGCGATCGCCCGCGCGAGCCCGCGCGCGCTGTTCGGACCGGTTTCGGCCGCCGTCGACGCTCCCGCGCCGGCCGTGCCTCCCACCATCGTCACTCCAAAGTGATTCAGGACGGCGTTGATCGGGTTCGCGATCGCGATGCTGCTGCTGCCCGCGTACAAGAGGCCCACCGCACGCGGGTTGTTCGCGACATCCTCGACCATCAGCGAGCCGGAGTCGCCGCTGTTCAGGAACCGGCTGCCCTTGTTCGTCACGAGGATCTGCCCCGTGTAGCGGACCGTCAGATTGTTGCCGGCGCACTCATCGGTGTAGCCGACCGTGACCGTCGCGTTGAGGCCGCTGATCGAACTCCGTGTGAGGCCGGTCGTCCGGCCGCTCTTCTTGACGGCCTGGCCGACGAAGGGCTGCGCGGTCGTGTTCGCAATCGTCCCGATCTCCAGAATCGCACCCGACGAATCGACTTGTCCAGTGCGGACCTCGGCGATGGCCGCGTCGATGTTGAACTGGCCGAGCGGGGCCCAGTCGCTTACGTCGGCGATGATGTCTCCGGCGATGTACTGACAGCCCACTTCGATCAGGCCCGGCTGATTCACGTCATCGCCGACCTTCGAGACGGAGCCGTTGCCGCCCAGGGTACTGTCACCGGCGAACACATGGGTGTTGCTGAGAATGAACCTCTTCTGCCCGTTCGTCACGAGCGCGCCCAACGTGCCTGAGCAGCAGTACCCGTTCGCCAGATCCCCGGCGTTGCCGCCGGACGTGCCGAGCTGCACCGGCCGCGCCTGGCGCGCCCGATGATCGACCTTGCCCTTGTTCGGCTTGGCATTGCCGTGCTGAGCATACCCGGATCCGGAAAGCAGCAGAACGGACGTGACAACCGCGAACGCACGAACCGACCGCCTGAGTGACATGGGACCTCCCTCTGGTTGAGAGCGACGACCGCGCGGCAGTATCGGCGGCCGCGGGCTCTGCCGTCAACCAGAAAACGGACCGGCTGTGCTCTTGCATCGGGGCGGATTGGAGGAAAGGGAGGCGATACATGGCGACCGACTCAGCCGTCCGGACGCTCAGCCCCGCGCATCAGGCGTACGAAATCCTGCGGATCGCGTTTACCGCGGCACCGATCATCGCGGGCCTCGACAAGTTCTTTCACGTCCTCGTGAACTGGGATCAATACCTGTCGCCGCTGGTCACGCAGGTCCTGCCCGTCGCGCCGCACACGTTTATGCTCGCCGTCGGGGTGATCGAAATCATCGCAGGACTGATCGTCGCGTTCGCTCCGATGATTGGCGGATGGATCGTCGGACTGTGGCTGTGCGGGATCATCATCAACCTGCTGACGATTCCCGCCTACTTCGACGTCGCTCTCAGGGATTTCGGTCTCGCGCTGGGCGCGTTCGCGCTGGCGCGGCTGGCGGCCGAATTCGACACGCACTCGGTCGGCTGACGATCCTCGACTACTTGGGCCACTCGGGGCTGACGAGTTCCGTACGCCAAATCGGACCGCCCTGGAACATCGCTCCTTCTGACTTCACGAACGCCGGCGCCTCGCCGGTCAGAATCCACACGTGCGTGTCGGGCGGCTGCTTTCCGAACAGCTTCGCCAGGAGCCCGGTGAACCCGCCGATGTCGATGTGGACGGCGTACCGCGTGGCTTCCCGTTGCATGCCGCCCGTCGAAAAGCGTACCGTCCCGCCGTTCGAGAGCTGGAGCTTCACGAGGCGCGGCTTCGGCGTCGGCACGACCATCGACAGCTCGGGCAGCGGCTCTCCGCGGCGAAGGTTCTTCAGGATGACGAGCACCAGACCGTTCGCGAGGTTCGACGGCAGATCCATGTGGTCCTGCTCGACGTGCGACTCGCCGTCGTCATCCGTGTAGCGGACGTCGACCCGGCCGCTGCCCGGGTCGATCGACATGTCGAGCGGCGTGGAAAACGTCGGCCCCTTTTCCGTGAGGTGGTATTCGCGCACGGCGAAGTGCCCGCTCTCGGAGAACACCACCCGCTCGTCGTAGAGCGACCCGTCCTTGAAGTGGTACATCAGACGGCTCGTGACGCGGGCGTCGTGCACGTTCTGGATGAGATCCCCGTCCGCGACGCGTTTGCCGTCGAGTGTCCGCAGGGAGAGAAACCCATGGACGAGCCCTTCGGCGTGTCGCACCTGGATGCGCTGGGCAGAGGCGCCTGCGCCGGTGAGCAGGAACACCCCGGCCAGAATGAGTGCGGTCAGGATGCGCATGCGTGCTCCTCCGGCTGGAACGGGCTGCTCCTCACCATCAAGCAAGAAGTCCGCCCTGAGCCGGCGACCGGACTCGTCCGTGCCGCCGCACGCTGCTAGACTACCAACGCATGTTGAGCCGGCTCTTCCAGAACGCGGTGACGTGGCGCGAACTGCTCCTGGCGATTCTTCCGACCGCGGCGGTCGCGTGGCTGCTCGCGCGCACGGCGCGCGTCGCCCTGACGCGCGTCATCCGATCCGTCGTACGCGACACCGTGCTCGTGTCGAGCCCTGTCGTGCGCGCTCCGCTGCGCCTCGTCGGCCTGGCCGTCTTCATCCTGCTGTTCGGGCTCCTCATCGTGCCCGCGTTCGAGCTGGTCGGCGTGCGCCCGCGGGTCGGCGTGCACCTGCGGACGTTGACCGCGTGGGCGTTCGGCTCCGGGCTTCGTGTCGTGCTGATCGTGGCGATCGCGTACGTGATGATCCGCGTCGTCAACCTGGTCGTGCAGCGGTTCGAGCACGAGCTGGACTTCGGCACCGGCGTCGATGCGCTCGAGCGCGCCAAGCGCGCGCGGACGCTCGGCGCCGTCCTCACGAGCACCACCGCGATCATCGTCGGGATCGTCGCGTTCCTGATGATCCTCCGCGAGTTCCGGCTCGACATCGGCCCGGCCCTGACGACGGCCGGCATCGCCGGCGTCGCGCTCGGCTTCGGCGCCCAGACGCTCGTGCGGGATCTCATCGGCGGTTTTTTCCTGATTCTCGAAAACCAGGTGCGGGTCGGCGACGTGGCGTCGATCAACGGCGTGGGCGGCCTCGTCGAGGAGATCAACCTGCGGACGATCGTGCTCCGCGACTACGACGGCACCGTCTACACGATCCCCAACGGCGCGATTTCCATGCTCGCGAACAAGAGCCGCGAGTTCGCCTTTGCCGTCGTCGAGCTGCCGACGCCGTATCCCGAGAACACGGATCGCGTGATGGATCTGCTCCGGGAGATTGGCGCCGGCCTGGAGCGAGACGAACGGTTCGCCCCCAGCATTCTCGCGCCGCTCGAAATCGCCGGCGTCGAGGCGTTCGCGGACTCGGACGTCAAGATCAAGATGCGGATGAAGACGGTGCCGCTGAAGCAATGGGAAATCGCGCGCGAGCTGCGGCGCCGGATCAAGGAAGAATTCGACCGGAACGGGATCGACATCCCGCTCCCGCAGATGGTCGTGCACCTGGCCAACGCCGGCGGCCGGTCTCAGTAGCCGGACCCGGACGTCGGCGTTCGAAGGCCGCGCGATTCCTGGACGATTTTCACGCCGGCGCTCGCCCCGACGCGCGTCGCACCTGCGGCGACCATCGCCTTCAGTCCCTCCAGGTTGCGCACTCCCCCGGCCGCCTTTACGCCCATCTCGTCCCCGACGACGCGCCGCATGAGCGCGACGTCCGCGGCGGTCGCGCCCCCCGGACCAAACCCGGTGCTCGTCTTCACGAAGTCGGCGCCGGCGGCTTTCGCGAGCGTGCACGCGGTCACCTTCTCCTCGTCCGTGAGGAGCGCCGCCTCGATGATCACCTTGCTGATGACGCCCGATTCGCGGCACGGCGCCGTCACCGCCTCGATGTCGCGCGCCGCGAGCCGGAGATCGCCCGACTTCAGCGCGCCGATGTTGATGACCATGTCGATCTCGCGCGCGCCGTCGAAGATCGCGCGCCGCGTCTCGTAGTGCTTCGTATCGGGGGTCGTCGCGCCAAGCGGGAATCCGACGACCGAGCACACGCCGACCACGGTGCCGCGCAGCCGCGCGGCGCAGAGCGCCACCCAGGTGGGATTCACGCAGACCGTCGCAAAGGAGAACTCGGCGGCTTCCCTGCACAGCCGTTCGATCTCCGCGCGCGTCGCCTCCGGCTTCAGCAGCGTGTGATCGATCATCGACGCCACGACTCCCGGCGGCCCTCCGGTTGCGTGAACGCCCAGGCGCGTGGCGCCGGCATCGAGCACGCCGCGAAGGCGATCCGGACAGCACTCGTACAAGACGGCGTGGCAGCCGCAGGTCGGCGATGCGGAAGCGCCGCTTCGTGCGGCCGCGACGACCTCCTCCGTGATGATCTCGACGAGCCGCTGCAGATCCACGTGTTCCATCGGCCAATCAGAACTGATCTTCCAGGCGCCGGATTTTGAGCAGACGCCGGATGTAGCGCGGCTCACGCATGGGCGTCGACATCCACACGTCGACGATCCGGATCGCGGCGTCCGGCGAGACGAGCGTGCCGCCCAGCGTGAGGACGTTCGCGCCGTTGTGCTCGCGCGCGTAGCGCGCCAGCGTTTCGTCGGTGCACATGGCCGCGCGGACGCCGCGCACCTTGTTGGCGGCGATCGCCGAGCCGAGTCCCGCGCCGTCGAGCACGATGCCCGCGTCCGCTTCGCCGCGCGCGACCGCCCGGGCGACCGCGGCCGCCACGTCAGGATAGTCCACCGCCGGCGCCGCCGCGTCCGGCCCGTGCTCGTCGACGCGCAGGCCGCGCCCCCGCAGATGCGCAACAATCGCGCGCCGCAGCGCGACGGTCGTGTGATCGCTGCCCAACGCCACGCGCCGGATGTCCGCCACCGGAGGCAGATCGGGCGGCAGCGCCGGATCCACGCTGCCCGCCGGAACGACGGTTACACGCCGTTCCGCGAGCGTATCCCGCGCAAGCGGCGTCACGTGCCCACCCGCGGCGAGCTCCACCACCGCCCCGCGCGGAATCCGCCGCGCATCAGCCTCCGTAATAATCTCGAACCGCATGAAAGACAAAGCTACCAGCTGCCAGCTGTCAGTTTCCAGTTGCCAGTTGCCAGTTCCAACATCCCACCTCCGCCGCTACGCGGCTACGGTGGGCAAGCCTACTCCCCCTCCTCCAGCACCGCGATGTACGGCAGGTTTCGAAACTTCTCCGCGTAGTCGAGGCCGTAGCCGACGACGAAGTGATCCTCGATCGTGAAGCCGACGTAGTCCACGGGCACGTCCACGAGCCGGCGGGATGGCTTGCTCAGGAGGCACGCCGTCCGCAGACTGTTCGGTGAACGCGCCTTCAGGATGTCACGCAGATAGTGCAGCGTCAGGCCGGTGTCGACGATGTCTTCCACGATGACGACGTGGCGCCCTTCGAGGCCGCTGTCGAGATCCTTGAGGACGCGGACTTCGCCGGACGACCGCGTGCTCTTGCCGTAGCTCGACACGGCCATGAAGTCCATCGTGACCCTCGTGCCCATGGCCCGGACGAGATCGGCCATGAACATGAAGCCCCCCTTCAGCACGCCGACGACGTGGATGCTGGCGTCGTGAGGGAAATCCTCCTCGATCTCGGACGCCATCGCGCGGATGCGCGCCTGAATCGCCGCTTCGGTGATGAGTACCCGTGTCGTCACTGGCGAACCGCTCCTTCGGGCGCCACCGCGGCGCGCACGCGCGCGGCCCACGCCCGGGCCTCCTCCAGCACGGCCGAGCGGTCGAGCGTCAGGACGCGGCGGTCCTTCATCAACACGCGCCCGTTCACGACGGTCGTCCGCACGTCGTCGCCGCGCGTGACGTAGACGAGATGGGAACGCACGTCGTAGACCGGCGTCTGGCGCGCGGCGTCCATCGACACGACAATCACGTCGGCCCGTTTCCCGGGCTCGAGCGATCCGATCTCGCGCTCCATGCCGAGCGCGCGCGCACCATCGATGGTGGCCATCGCGATCGCAGCGGGCGCGGGAATCGCGCGCGGGTCCCCGGTCGTCAGTTTGTGCAGGAACGCCGCCTGCCGCATCGCCTCGAACATGTCGAGGTCGTTGTTGCTCGCGGCGCCGTCGGTGCCGAGCCCCACCGCGATACCGGCGCGGCGCATCGCCGGCACCGGCGCGGTGCCGCTCGCCAGCTTCATGTTGCTTTCGGGATTGTGCGACACGCCCACGTGCCGCGCGGCGAGGATCCGGATGTCCTCGTCCGTGACCCACACCGCATGCGCCGCAAGCGTACGCGGCCCCCAGAAGCCGAGCGTGTCGAGGTAGGCGACGGGTGTCTGGTGGCGGGCGGCGTCGATCGTCTTCACCTCGTCCTGCGTTTCGGCGATGTGGATGATGAGCGGGATGTGCAGCCGGTCGGCCAGTGCCCGCGCGGCTTTCAGCGTCGCCTCGTCGAGCGTGTAGACCGCGTGCGGAGCGACCGCCGGCGTGATCAGCTCGTCGCCGGCAAAGCTGCGCGCGAACCGTTCGGCGCGCGCCAGCCCCTCGGCGGGCGTCTTCGCGTCCGGCACCGGGAAACGGATGATGGTCTGCCCGAGCACGCCGCGGAGGCCTGCCTCGCGCGTCGCACGCGCGATCTCCTCCTCGAAGTAATACATGTCGGCATACGTCGTCGTCCCCGACTCGATCATCTCGAGCGCGGCCAGGCGCGTGCCCGCGCGCACGAATGCGGGCGAGACCGTCTTTGCTTCCGCCGGAAAGATGTATTTCTGCAGCCACTCCATCAACGCGAGGTCGTCCGCAAGGCCGCGGAAGAGGACCATCGGCGCGTGCGTGTGCGTGTTGATCAGGCCGGGCATGATCACGCCGCCGTGCGCGTCGATCGTCTCCGCCGCGCGGTACTGTCGTGCCAGCGCGGACGCCTCCCCCACCGCGACGATGTCGCGCCCGTCGATCGCGACCGCGCCGTCGGGCAGCACCCGATCGGCGGCGTCCATCGCGACCACCGTCCCATTCGTGATCAGCAGTGAAATCGAGCCCGGTTGAGGGGCCGCCGCGGCCTGCACGAAGCCGAGCAGCAGTACGAGGAGGGGAACCCGCCGGACCATCCGCCGGGGATTATACCGGCAGCACCGAGCACCGCACCCAGCACCCAGCACCCAGCACGTGCTGTATAGTTTCCCCGTGCCCGTCCACCTCGTGGACCACCCGCTCGTACACGATGCGCTGGCGACGCTGCGCGACGCGGACACGCCGCCGGCCGCGTTCCGGCGGGCCGCTATGCGGATCAGCCTGCTCCTCGCCGCCGAGGCGACACACGATCTGCCGGCCGCGGCCGTGACGGTCCACACGCCGCTGGGCGCGGCCGAAGGACGCCGGCTCGACGCGGATGTGGTCGCCGTGCCGGTGCTGCGCGCCGGCCTCGGCATGCTCGACGCCGTGCTCGAGCTGATCCCGTCGGCGCGCGTCGGCCACATCGGCCTTCAGCGCGACG
This sequence comes from Vicinamibacterales bacterium, assembly GCA_035700625.1. GTDB lineage: Bacteria > Acidobacteriota > Vicinamibacteria > Vicinamibacterales > 2-12-FULL-66-21 > DASSOM01. Next base: position 1,662 of record DASSOM010000050.1, on the reverse strand, counting down.
AGCTGACCGCGGTGGCGTCCCGGTACTACTCGAAGCTGCCGGATCGGCTCGAGCAAAGCCGCGTGCTGATGATCGACCCCATGCTCGCGACGGGCGGCAGCGCCGTCGCGGGACTCGACTTGCTCTGCGAGGCGGGAGCCCGCGACATCCGCTTGATCTGCATCGTGACCGCCCCGGAAGGGATCGCGCTCGTGGAGCGCCGGCATCCCTCCGTGCGGATCTTCACGCCGGTCATCGATCGCGAACTGAACATGCACAAGTTCATCGTCCCCGGACTCGGGGACTTCGGCGATCGCCTGTACGGAACCTTCGAGACGGCCGGCGCGCCGGCCGGGAGCCCCGGGAGGCGATGATGACGAAGACGCGGCAGTCGCGTGCACGCACTACGGCGCCATCCCCCGCGCATGCTGAAGGCAACTGGCGCACTTCGCTCACGTGTATCGAGCAGAACAAGATCCTCGTCCGCGGCTATCCGCTGGACGAGATCATGGGGCGCCTCACGTTCGGCGAAACGATCTATCTGCTGCTGATGGGGGAAGTGCCGTCGCCGGGCATCGGACGGCTGATGGAGGCGATCCTCGTCTCGTACATCGATCACGGCGCCACGCCGCCGTCGACTCTGGCCGCGCGCAACACGGCGACGACCGGCGCGCCGCTGCGCGCATGCGTCGCGGCGGGCGTCCTGGGCTTCGGCCGGTACTACGGCGGGGACATCGAGCAGTGCATGCAGTTTCTCGATGCGGGGCTCGATCTGGTCCGCCGCGGGTCATCGTACCGCGACGCGGCCCAGACGATCGTCGCGCGCTGCCACGACGCCGGCGAGACGATCCCCGGCTTCGGCCACCGGTTCCACACGCGCGACCCGCGCGCGGCGCGGCTGTTCCAGATGGCGCTCGAGCTCGAGATCGAAGCGGGGCACGTGCAGCTGATTCGTGCCGTCGAGATGGTGCTGCACGATCTGCCGGATGGTCCGGCGCCGCCGGTGAACATCGACGGCGCGATTGCGGCGGTGTGCGGCGACCTGGGCCTGCCGTCCGAAATTGCCAACGCGCTCTTCATCATCTCGCGCGTCCCGGGCATCACCGCGCACGCGCACGAGGAACTGCACCGCGAGCGGCCGATGCGGCAGATCGATCCGAAGGAGCACGTCTACGACGGGCCGACGCAGCGGCGCCTGCCGGAGCGGCGGAAGTAAGCCGTCCCGCTGGCGCGCAGTGGTGAGTTTGCGATAAAATTCCGGTTTCCCTGGATTGGGCGCTTGGCTCAGCGGTAGAGCATCGCCTTCACACGGCGGGGGTCAGTGGTTCGAATCCACTAGCGCCCACCAATCCTTCCCTTACGTACCCGGCTGCACCTGCGCGAGCAGTAACTGCAGGATGCGCGCGTACGTTTCGTCGGCCTCACTGAACGACTTCATGTACTCGTCTTCCGAGAGCTTGGCCTTCTTCCAGTCGCCGTCGAAGGCCACTTCGGCGGGACCGCGGTCGACGGTGTCGTATCCGGAGTTGTCGTCCGGGCGCGCCACGAGGCCATCCGCGCTCGAATCCATGACGAACACCTTCGTCTCGGGGATCGACGCGGAACTCAGATCGATGTACACATCCCGGTAGTTCTTCTTCGCGATCTTGTCGGTCAGGAGCGACGGCGCGGCATACTTCGCGG
>DASSOM010000049.1:0-3873 GCA_035700625.1 Vicinamibacterales bacterium | reverse complement strand
AGGATGGCGATGACGATCGAATAGCCCAGCTTCATGGCACCCCCCGGCTGAGGACAATGCAGGCCGGGGGCCAGCGGCTACTTGCGGAGGTTGGACATGGCCAACACGCTCTGCACGGACGACAGCACCTCATCCGGGAGGCAGGGCTTCGTCAGGAACATGTTGCAACCCGCCTCTGCCGCGCGTGCACGGTCATCCGGAAAGACGCAGGCGGAGACGACCACGACGGGGACGTCGGCAATCGGCGGATCCGCCCGAAGCTGCCTGAGCAGTTCCCATCCGTCGATATGAGGCATCTGCAGATCCAGCAGGACCACGTCCGGCCGCTGCTGGCGGATCGTTCCGAGCGCTTCGCGCGCGTCCTCGAGCGTGTCGACGACGTAGCCGTTTGCGCGGAGGTATTCCGAGTACCCCTCGCGACTGTCGAGGTCGTCGTCCACGATGAGGCATCTCGGCATACTCGGCCGTAGTGCAAGGTGTACGCCTTGCGCGATCTTCAGATATTACGGGGGATACGGCAATACGGAAGAGCGACGTTGCGTAATTATTCACGCATGCTGTCGGATCTACGTCACCCCGCCAGCCCGCCGTCACCTGTACCGTTTCCCGTGCTTCATCACGAGATCAACATCCTGCAGCAGCGAGATATAGCGCAGCACATCGCCGCGTAGCGCGATGATGTCGGCATATTTGCCTGGGCTGACCGTGCCTGAGTCGCGATCCACCTTCATCGCGACCGATGGCCAGTACGTGGCCGCGCGAATGGCGGTCATCGGATCCACCCCGAGCGTGGTGACCCAGGCATCCAGTTCGCGCCACGTCGACTGGCTGTGGAAGTTCATCGGTATGCCGCTGTCGGTGCCGATCAACATCACGACGCCGGCCTGCTGCAGCTGCGCGAACTTCCGCGCCAGCGTCGGGCGCCGCGCCGCCGTCAGCTGATAGTAGGGCAGGCGATCGGCGTGCACGAACGATTGGCGGATGTCCTCGACGATCGCGGGCGGCAGTCCTTCGTGCCAGGCGGGATCGTCGAGCGCCTCCGGATGATCGCGCAGGTACTCGTAATTGAGCAGCCCTTCGATCGTCGGCGTCCAGAACAGCGGGCCGATGTTCATCTGCGCCGTCCGCTCCTGGATCGCGGCGATGATGTCGTCCGGATACGCCGGCGCGGTCGATAACCCCGTGTGCTCGAAACAGTCGACGCCCGCCGCAAGCCCGCGGCGGATTTCTTCGGGCCGGTGCGCGTGCGCGACGACCGGCTTGCCGTGCTTGTGCGCTTCGTCGACGACGGCGCGCACTTCGTCCGGCGTCATCTGATCCTGGTCGATCAGTTTGATGACGTCGACGCCCGCCTCGGCGAGCCGCCGCACTTTCGCGCGTCCGTCTTCCGGCCCGTTGACGCCCCACCGGAACGCTTCGGTCCCGGGATACGGCTCGTGCTGAATGAAGGGGCCGGAGACGTACAACGTCGGACCAGGAATCTCCCCCTTGTTGATCCGATCGCGCACCGACAGGCTGTCCTCCAGCGGCGCGCCGAGATCGCGCGCGCTCGTGACGCCCGCCAGCAGCAGCTGCTTCGCCGACGCGGGCATGATCACGGACCCGAGCTGCGACGCGTAGGTCTTGTCCCAGTGCGCGTAGTCGGCGTGCCCGTCGATCATCGTGTGCACGTGCATGTCCCAGAGTCCCGGGAGCACGCTCATGCCTTCCGTCGAGATGATCGTGGCGCCCGCCGGCACCGGCAGCGTCGCGACGTCTCCGACGGCGGTGATGCGCTCGCCACTCACGAGGATCACGCTGTTGCGGATCGGAGGACCGCCGTAGCCGTCGATCAGCGTGCCGCCGACGAGTGCGGTGACGCTTGCGGGGCGCTCCTGGGCGCGCGGCGCGCCGGCGGCGCCGACGCCGGCAATCGCGGTCATCACAAGGGCGAGGCGAAGAGCGGCGATACGGTGGAGCTGTGACATGGGCGGATTGTAATCGAGGAGCGAGGAGCGAGGAGCGGCTTGCCCACCGTAGCGCGTAGCGCGAAGGTGGGAGGGTTCGAGGGGCGGGGGACGGGGGCGGAGGCGGAATTTTTGCAGCGGCACGAGGCGTGGAGGCCAGCGGCATGCCTGAGGTGTTGGTCGAATTTCCGGAACCGGTCACGTCCGAACACGGGGTGAGCTACTTCGCGAAAGCATGCGGCTCGCCGACCCGCGACGGGTTGTGGCAGGGATGGATCGAGTTCACGCCGGTCGACGGAGGGCCGACGATCCGATCATCGCGGGAAACGACGCAGCCGAACCGCCACGATGCGGTCTACTGGGCGACCGGTCTCACGCCGGTGTATCTCGAGGGATCGCTGGGGCGGGCGCTGAATCCGCTGGTGCGTCCGGCGCCTGTTCCGCCGGCCGCCCCCGCGTACGACGGTCCGGCGCCCAACGTCATCGAGGGGCCGCCGCCGGTCGACAGCGTGCTGAATCCGTTTTCCGTGTACCGGAAGGGAGAGGCGCTCCTGCGCCGCCAGCTCGCCGCGCTGTCCGGCTGGCACCTGGTGAACATCATCCGCGCGCACGGTCTCAGCGATCGAAGCGATACCGAACTTCAGGCCATGACCCCGGCGCAGCTGGTCGAAGTCATCGTCGCCAATGTGAAAAAACTGCGCACCGTGTCGGCGGAGTAACTGGGCCGACGGTCCCGGCCACGAAAATTTCCGCGCATGGCCGGCAATCGTCGTCGATTGGATGAGCTGTGGTCGCGTGGCCGGCTCTTCCGCAAGGTCTCCGCTTTGCATCTGGCTCATCCCGCACCCTGCGCAGGAGTCCGGATGTTTCAACTCAGCCTGGTCGATCACATCCGCCTCAGCTTCAGTCACGTCTTTCACGCCTCGCACGCGCACGCGGAGGCGGCCGAGCGGCTGGCGCGCCGCGCGCGGCACGCGCGGATCGCCGTGCTGGCGGTGCTCGGGCTGGCGTCGTGCGCCGCAGTGGCCGCGCTGTTCCAAGGACGGCCCGTTCAGATCGCGGCTGCGGCGCTCGTCGGTCTCGGGTACGGCGTGTATGCGGTCGTCGTGGTGCTCGACTTCGAGCCGCGCGTCGCCGCGCATCGCGCGGCCGCCTCGTCGCTCTGGCTGCTCGCGGATCGCTACTGCGCGCTTCTCGGCGACGTGCAGGACGGCGCGATCGAACCGGCGGCCGCGGCGGAGCGCCGCGACGCCTTGATGCGGGAAGTGCAGGCGGTGTTCGAGCTGGCGCCGGCCGGCGATCGCAACACGATCGCGCAGGCTCGCCGCGCGCTCTCCGCGAAGGACGGCCTCTACTCGGACGAGGAGATCGATCGCATCCTGCCGCCGTCGCTGCGGCGCGGCCACAGCGCCGCGTAGGCCGCGGCTACCAGCGGACGATCATCGCGTCGCGGCCGCGCGTGCGCACGTCCATGGCGATGCGCCATCGTCCGTCCGCGCCGCGCGTGTAGATGGTCACGTACGCGCCGGTCGCGCGCCGTCCACCGCTGCCGGCCACCTCGACGAACGATCCTGTTTCGGACGCGACGTTCGCCCCCGCCACGAACCGGCCCGGCGTGACGATGACGTCGCCGCCGTCCATGGAGACGGCATTCCGGAAATATTCCGTCACGTCCGCGCGGCCCCGGCGCACGACGCCGTCGGCGAGAATCGCAATCGCATCGGGGGCGTAGAGCCGCGCGAGCCGGGTCGCATCGTGTTCATTGACCGCGGCGATGTACGCGGCGCGAACGTCCGCGATCTCACGCGCATCCGGCGTGACGCTGCGGGACGCGAGCCGGACGCTGCCCTGGGCGGCCGCCTGGGCCGGGAGGAGCGCCGTCGCGACGAACAGGAGGGCTCCGACGCGCATGCCTTGGGCGGTGCAA
>DASSOM010000048.1:0-5727 GCA_035700625.1 Vicinamibacterales bacterium | reverse complement strand
AGGATCCGCTCCGGCGGGACGAACTGCCGCCAGATCTCGTAGGCTTCATCGTCTCGAGGGATGCCCTGCTCGCCTTTGAAGATCGAGACGACGAGCCGGTCGGGCGACATCTTCCAGACGCCGGTGAGCATTTCCCAGGCGAAGGCGATCGCGTCTTTCTTGAAGTAGTCGCCGAACGAGAAGTTCCCGAGCATTTCGAAGAACGTGTGGTGGCGGAGTGACGGTCCGACGTTGTCGAGATCGTTATGCTTGCCGCTCACCCGCATCACTTTCTGGCAGGTCGTCGCGCGCGTGTAGTCGCGCTTCTCGCGCCCGAGGAAGACGTCCTTGAACTGGTTCATCCCCGCGTTGGTGAAGAGCAGCGTCGGATCGTCCTGCGGGACGAGCGACGAGCTCGAGACGACGCGGTGGCCACGACCGGCGAAGAACTCCAGAAACGATGCGCGGATTTCGTTGGCAGTCATTGAAGGATCATTGTACTAGGCGATCAGGTGATCAGGCGGTAGGGTGATTACTCGTCCCTGTGCCCCTGCATGCGACCGCGGAGCACGCCCATCACGTTGTCGCTCGCAAACCCCTGTCCGACCAGGAACCGGTACAGGCGCGCGAAGGTGGCGCGGTCGGGAATCGTCTGGCCAGGACGGAGGCGGCGGGCGAGGGCCCGTTCGAGGGTGGCGGAGGTGTCGATCGACTCGCTGACTTCCGCGACGGCTCGGCGCGCGGTCTCCCGCGCGATCCCGAGCTGCTCGATCTGCAGAATCGCGCGTGCGGGTCCGCGCCCCCGCAACTCCAGCTCGAGTCGTGCGCGCGCCCGCGCCACGCGGGCATCGTCCAGCAGCCGCTCTGCGGTGAGCGCGGTGATCGCGTCCTCGATGGATTCTTCGGGAAACTGCCGCTGTTGAAGCCGCTCGCGGGCCTGCGCCTCGGAGAGCTCGCGCCGGGCGAGCTGCCGCAGCAGGTAGAGCCGGGCGCTCTCCGCGTCGCGCTTCTCGGGTGGCGCGTCCGCCGTGCCCCGAACAGGGCTGCGCCCCACCGGCCGCGACCGGGCCAAGTCGCTACCCTCCGAACCTGGTGATTTCCGGACTCGCGGCCTGCTGAGACGCGCGCGCCAGCTCGTCGCGCGTCATGTCGGCGGTGGTGCCGATCCCCTGCACTTTCAGCTTGAACTCGTCGACGTTCGACGCCCAGTGCAATGCCTCGTCGTAGGTGATGAGCTGCCGCTCGAAGAGGCTGAAGATCGACTGATCGAACGACTGCATGCCGTACTGCGAGGTGCCGGCGGCGATGGCGCCCTGAATCAGGTGCGTCCGATCCTTGTCGATGATGCAGTCGCGGATGAACGGGGTGCCGATGAGGACCTCGACGGCCGGCGCGCGGCCGACGCCGTCGGCGCGCGGAATCAGGCGCTGCGAGATCACCGCGCGCAGGACGCTTGCCAGCTGGAGCCGGATCTGTTTCTGCTGGTGCGGCGGAAAGACCGAGATGATCCGGTTGATCGACTCGGTCGCGTCGAGCGTGTGCAGCGTGGAGAAGACCAGGTGCCCGGTCTCGGCGGCGAGCAGCGCCGTCTCCACGGTTTCGAAGTCGCGCATCTCGCCGACCAGGATGACGTCCGGATCCTGGCGGACCGCGCTGCGCAGCGCGTGCGCGAACGACCGCGTATCGACCGCCACCTCGCGCTGATTGATGATCGACTTGTCGTCGCGGTGGATGTACTCGATCGGATCCTCGATCGTCATCACGTGCGCGGTGCGCGTGTGATTGATGTAATCGATCATCGCGGCGAGCGTCGTGCTCTTGCCGCTCCCCGTCGTCCCGGTGACGAGCACGAGCCCGCGCTCCTCGAGCGCGACCCGTTCGAGCACCGGCGGCAGCCCGAGCTCCGCGATGCTGCCGATCCGGGTCGGGATGACGCGGAACACCATGCCGACCGTGCCGCGCTGCTGGAACAGGCTGCAGCGGAAGCGGCCGAGGCCGGCGACGCTGTAGGCGAGATCGAGCTCCTGGTCGTCCTTGAAGCGCTGGCGGTCGGAGGCCGACATGATCGTCGCCGCCATGGCCAGGACGTCTTCGCTGTCCAGGGTGCCATCAGTGATGGCCGGCGTCAGCGCGCCGCCGACGCGGAGCATCGGGAAGTTGCCGACCTTCACGTGCAGGTCGGAGGCTCCCCGCTCGACGGCGATCGCCAGGAGGTCGTTGATCGTCATTAATCACGTTTGCGGCGGGGCCCCACCCCCGCCGCCTGTCCTCGCCGCCGACGGCTGATGAGCGGCTCGGATTCTTGCCACATAGGGGCTGCGTTCAACGCTTGGCAGCCGCGGGCGCGTTCGCGTACACGTAGGTCAGCCAGTTCCACGTGTCGGGGATCTCGCCGTTGATGACCTCGAAGAAGGCGCGCTGGATCGCCGCCGTCACCGGCCCGCGCTTGCCGCTGCCGACGGTCAGGCGGTCGACGCTCCGGATGGGCGTGATCTCCGCGGCCGTCCCGACGAAGAACAGCTCGTCGGCCGTGTAGAGCAGTTCGCGCGGGATCGCTTCCTCGCGCACTTCGTATCCGAGATGGCGCGCGAGCGTGATGACCGAGTCCCGCGTGATCCCCTGCAGCACGGACGATTCGAGCGGCGGCGTAAAGACGATGTTGTCGCGTACGCGGAAGATGTTCGCGCCGCTCGCCTCGCTCACCAGACCGTTGACGTCGAGCGCGATCCCTTCGGCGTACCCGTCGGCCATCGCCTCCATCTTGATGAGCGCCGAGTTCGCGTAGTTGGCGCACGCCTTCGAGGTCGCCGGGAAGGTGTTCGGCGCCATACGCGTCCACGAGCTGACGCGCGCGTCGACGCCGTTCTCGAGCGCGTCGGCGCCCAGATAGCGGCCCATCTCCCACACGATGATCGCGAGGTCGACCGGGCAGGTGGCCGGGCTGACACCCAGCGACTCGTAGCCGCGATACATCAACGGGCGGATGTAGCAGCCCTTCAGTTCGTTGGCCCGAATCGTCTCGAGGATGGCGGCCTGCATCTCGTCGGGCGTGATCGGATAGGTCATCCGGTACGTTCGCGCCGAGTCGAAGAGGCGCCGGATGTGCACGTCGAGCCGGAAGCACGCGGCGCCTTTCGGCGTGTCGTAGCAGCGCGCCCCCTCGAAGACGCCGCTGCCGTAGTGGATGACGTGCGACGCAATGTGTATCTTCGCGTCGGACCAGTCGACGAGCTTGCCGTTCATCCAGATCTTGCCAGTGCCGGAAAACGCCATGGGGGTGCTCCTGTCGGTCTACAGTCTCCGGTCTACAGTCTTCGGTCCTGTCGAGAATCTGCGGGTGAGGCGGGCCGTCCGGGGCGCCGGAGACCGTAGACCGGAGACCGTAGTCCCGGATGTTAGCACTACTGCGTTTCGCCGCAAAAAGGGCAGCGGTCGGCCCGCGCGTGCAGCGGCTTGCGGCAATGCCAGCAGAAACGGGGCTGCGGCGTCTCGCGCGCCCGCAGGCGCATCGGTATTTCCTCGGCGGCGGCAATCGACGAGGGGGCCGGCGTCTCGGCGGCGACGGCGGAAGGTCCGGTCCCTCGCCTTGGGGAGGGCGCCAGGCGCACCGCGAGCAGATCTTCGAGCAGCTCGCTCGCCCGCTGATAGCGCTGGCCGATCTCCGGTGCGAGCGCCTTCATCACGATGTCGTTGAGCGCCCGAGGGATCTTCGAATTGCGCAATCGCGGCGGGGAGACCAGATCGCCGCGCATCAGCCGATCGAGATCCGAAGGTGCCGGCGTCTGGTAGGGGAGATCGCCCGTCAGCATCTGATACATGCTGATGCCGATCGAATAGATGTCCGACGCGAACACCGCCTTCCCCTGGAACTGTTCGGGCGCCATATACGGCGGGCTCCCGATCACCGTCGTCCCATGCGCCGCGATCTCGAGGAAGCGCGAGGTCCCGAAGTCGGCGACCTTGGCGAGGCCGGTTTCGGAGACGAGCACGTTCGAGGGGCGCAGGTCGCGGTGCAGCACACCCTGACGGTGCGCGTGGTCGACGGCGTTGCAGATCTGGCAGGTGAAGTCGAGCGCGCGCGCGAGCTCCAGCGCCCCTTCGCGCGCGATGATTGTCTCGAGCGTCTCGCCCGCGACGTACTCCATCACGATGAAAAAGACGTTCTGCTGCTTCTCGGCCGTCAGGATCGCGACGATGTTCGGATGATTGAGGCTCGCGAGCAGGCGCGGCTCGCGCAGCAGCTCGCTGAAGTCGGTCGCCTGACGATGCGGGACTTTGAGGGCGACCTTCTTGTCGATCCAGGTGTCGCTGGCGAGATAAACCGCGCCGAAGCCGCCGCTGCCGAGCGGCGCGATGATCTTGTATTTGCCGACCGTCTGCCCGCGAAAGAACATGAACGGGGTGAGTATAACAGTAAAGAACGACGGCTTCGGGCTCCAGGCCACGGGCTCCGGCCCTGAAGCGCGCCTCACGATCCACCCGCTGGGGACATCTATAATCCTTGCGTGCATCGATTCTTCGCGCCCGACTGTGGCGCGTCCGGCGGACTCGTCACGCTGTCGCCCGATGAAGGCGCGCACCTCACGCGCGTGCTGCGCCTGCGGCCCGGCGATCGCGTCGTGCTCGTCGACGGCCGCGGCGGTTCGTGGACGGCGACGATCGACGCGGTGCATCCGGACGTCCGCGCGCGCATCCACGAATCGATCGCGCCGGCGCCGGAGCCGCGCGTGCGCGTGACGCTGGCATCGGCCGTTCTGAAGGGCGAGGGCTTCGACCAGGTCGTGCGCGACGCCGTGATGCTGGGAGTGTCGGCGATTCAACCGGTGATTTCGACTCGAACCGTGCGGACGCACGGAGCGGCAGGGGCCCCAGCGCCAACGACAGATGACCTTTCGCACACCGGGGCCGTCCGCGGCCGGCGCGCGGATCGATGGACGCGGATCGCGATCGCGTCGATGAAGCAGTGTGGCCGCGCGGTGCTGCCCGAGGTCGCGACGCCGACAGATCTGCCGACGCTGCTCGCCGCGGCTCGCCAGGGTGCGCGGCTGATGCTCGTCGAGCCGCAGGCCGGCGGCGCGGATCGCGTCCCGCTGGCGGCGCTCGACGCGCGACCGGTCCCCGGCGCGGCGACGCTTCTGGTTGGACCCGAAGGGGGATGGACGACCGAGGAGGTGGCGGCCGCACGCGCGGCGGGCTGGACCCTGCTCACCCTCGGCGGCCGCACGCTTCGCGCGGAGGCCGCGCCGCTCGTGGCGCTGGCAGGGCTCTGGACGGTCTGGAAGGAATTCTGACGCGGGCGAGCATCCGCGGAGGAACGCTCCTCTATTCACTGCGCAGCAGCAGCCCGACCCATTCGTCTTCGTAGGCGGCGTCGATGACCGACAGCGCGGCAAATGCCTGCCGCACCGGCGCTTCCTCTTCCGCGAGGATCCCGCTCAGGATGCACCAGCCGCCCGGCCGCAGCCAGGGCAGGAGGGCTTCCGCGTGGCGCGTGAGGAAGGTGCCGGTCAGATTCCCGAACAGGATGCCGGAGGGCGCGAGCTCACGCGGAGAGGCGGAGATCGCGGACGGGTGGACTGGCACGTTCGTGATGTCGGCGACGGCGAAGGTCACGTGCCTGGCGTCAGGATTGAGCGCGAGGTTCCGTCGCGCGGCATCGACGGCATCGGGATCGATGTCGACGCCGACCGCTCGCGCGGCGCCCAGGCGGGCCGCGGCGATGGCGAGAATTCCGGAGCCGCAGCCGAT
>DASSOM010000047.1:0-2428 GCA_035700625.1 Vicinamibacterales bacterium | reverse complement strand
GGGACGTTCCTGATCGAGAAGCAGCCCGATCCATCCGCGGTGTGGACGCGGCCGTCGGATCCGCACACGGCGTGGGGCGCGAGCGAGGTGAAGGCCGAGTCGCTGAAGGGCAGCCTGCTCAACGACTTTCATTTCGCCGTCTGCCTGCGGCGCGCGAAGGACACGGGCTGGATGGCCCGGACGAACCCGTATGAAGGAGGCAGCGATCATACCGTGTTCGGTGAGGCTGGCATTCCGTCGCTGCTCGACTGGCACTTCACCGATCGCTACTACCACACGAATCAGGACCGTCCCGAGAAGACGAGCCCGGCGGAGATGGTGAACGTCGGCGTGTCCGTCGCCGTCAGCGCGTGGACGCTGGCGTCGGCCAACGGGCAGGACGCGCTCGCGGTCGTCGATCTCATTTCGAGATCCGCCGGCGCGCGCCTGGCGCTCGAACGGCGTCAGGGTGCCGCGATTGTCGCGGCCGCTTCGGACCGCGCCGCGGCGGAGGCCACCGAGAAGCAGGTCATCGCCGCCTGGACGAAGTGGTACCGCGAGGCGCTGGAGAGCGTCCGCACGCTGCCGGTCGGCGGCCCGTCTTCCGCGGTCGAGGCCCGCGTCGCGGACGCGCAGCAGCGCATTCGGTAGCGCAGGCCTTTACAGGCCTGCCAGACCTGCGCCTCTCTACGTCAGCAGCTTGCCCGCCAAATTGAAATAAAACAACAGCGTCGCGAGATCCGCGAGCGCGAGGACGATCGGCCCCGATGCGATCCGCGGATCCCGCCGCAGGGCGCGCAGCGCGCCGGGCAGCGCGACGCCGAGCAATGCCGCCGTCACCATCGACAGCGCGATCGTGCCGCCAACGGCGGCGCCGACCAGCGGCCGGGGCTGCCAGACGCCCGCAATGAAGCCGACGATCCCGCCGCTCGCGAGTCCCAGCAGGCTTGCGGTCAGGAGTTCGCGGCCGAGCGCCGCGCGGAGAAAGGGCCAGTCGACCTTCGCGCCGTGAAAACTCTGGAGCGTCAGCGACACCGACTGCACGCTCACGCTTTCGGCGAGCGCCAGCACGACGGGAATGAAGAGCGCAAGCACGATCACCGCGTCGAGCAGCGGCTCGTAGAACGAGCACACCGTCGCTGCGATCAGGCCGCCGGCGATGTTGCTGAGCAGCCACGGAAACCGCTGCAGGAACGCGCGCCACGACGTCGCGTCCGGCGAGACGTGCACGCCGATCAGCTGAAAGATGTCCTGGTGCGACGCCGCTTCGCCGAGCCCGGAGAGTTCGCCGGTGAACATCGAGACGTCGGCGATGCCGTGCAGGTGTCCGAGCGAATCGACGACCGGCAGCGCGAGCAGGCGGCGCTTCATGAACAGGTCTGACGCGTCGCGCACGGTCGCCCACGTGGGCAGCGTGACGACCTGCCCGACCATGATGTCGCGCAGCGGCGTGTCGAGCGGCGCCATCAGCAGCCGCCGCGTCGGCACGACGCCGGCGAGCTTCCCGTCCTCGTCCACGACGTAGAAGTAGACGATGCGTTCGCCGAGCGGCTCCGCGCGGAGATGCTCGAGCGCGGATCCGACCGTCTGATTCAGGAGCAGCGCGGTGAAGTCGCGGCGGAGATGGCCGAACAGAGGTTCGTCGAGATGCTCGTAGCGGAGCAACGGATCGGGCACGTGAGAATTATGTCAAAGGACTGGGCGATCGCGCCGGGAGTTCGGCGAGGATGCGCTGGACGATCGCATCGGGCGAAAGCGAGATGTCGACGTCGATGGCGTCGTGCGGCTCTTCGAGGTCGCGAAACTGGCTGTCGAGGAGCGTCGCCGGCATGAAGTGTCCCTGCCGGTGCGCCAGGCGATCCTGCACGAGCGCGCGGCTGCCGCGCAGATACACCCAGGTGATGGGGATGCCGCCGGCGATCTGGTCACGGTAGCGCTGCTTGAGCGCGGAGCAGGCGACGACGATCGTCGTCTTTTCCGCGAACGCGGCGCGCACGCGCGCGTGGACCCGCTCGAGCCACGGCGCGCGGTCTTCGTCGTCCAGTGGGATTCCGCGGGCCATCTTGTCGATGTTCTCGGCGGGATGCAGCGCGTCGGCGTCGAGGAACGCGGCGCCGAGCGCGTCGGCGAGCTTTTCCCCGACGGTCGTCTTGCCGGAGCCGGCGACGCCCATGACGACGATGACCATGCGGTGATTATGTCGCGTGCTGAGGTTGACCGTCTGGACAGCAACTGTTACGATGAGTATTCTTCTGACGCGGGGTGGAGCAGTCCGGTAGCTCGTTGGGCTCATAACCCAAAGGTCGCGGGTTCAAATCCCGCCCCCGCAAAGTCCCTTCCTCTAAGTTATTCTCATCAAGTCACTTCCGGGTTCGAGTTTTGCGCAGCTCGCTTTGAACCCGCGCTTGGCCGCGCGAATCGCCTCCTGGCAGTCGGTTCTGGACCGGAC
>DASSOM010000046.1:0-25168 GCA_035700625.1 Vicinamibacterales bacterium | reverse complement strand
CTGCCTGCAATTGTCAGTGCTGTACGCATACAGTACAATCCCGGGCGGCAGGACCGCTGACGTGGCAAAGACCGGCAGTCCGGCGATGCCCGCGGCCAGATACAGCACCTGGCTCATCATGCCCAGGCGGCTGCCGAGCGCGGCCCCGCCGAGAAGCACGACCATCGGCGTCAGCGTGAACACCACGGGCGTGAACGGCAGCGGGATCGACACCTGCGCGGCGGCGGCGGTGAGCGCCGTCATCAGCAGGACGGCGGCGGCGCGGTGCGCGGTGTTCAGCTCCGCACGGCTGGCAATCGTCTCGAGCAGCGGGCCGGGCAGGCGATCGACGCGGACGGTCATGGCCCGGGATTGTACTGTATGCGTACAGCACTGACAATTGCAGGCAGCGACTCCGGCGCGGGCGCCGGCATTCAAGCGGACCTGAAAACGTTCGCCGCTCACGGCGTGTACGGCACCTGCGCGATCACCGCGATCACCGCACAGAACACGCTGGGCGTCACGACGTGGGAGGCTCTGTCGGCCGATCTCGTCACGGCGCAAATCGAGGCCGTGGTCGGCGACTTCGGCGCTGACGCGGTCAAGACGGGCATGCTGGCCACCGCCGCGATTGTCGAAACGGTCGGCGCCGCCATCGAAAGTCTCGACCTGTCGACTGTCGTCGTCGATCCCGTGATGGTGGCCAAGGGGGGCGACCGCCTGCTGGACGCCGAGGCGGTCGCGACGATGCGGACGGAACTGCTGCCGCGCGCGTTCGTGCTGACGCCGAACATCCCCGAAGCGGAAGTCCTGGCGGAGATGTCGATTCACTCCGTCGCGGACATGCGGGAAGCGGCGCGCCGCATCATCGCGTCCGGCCCGCGCGTCGTCATCATCAAGGGTGGGCACCTGGCGGGCCCGGAATGCGTCGATCTGATCGTGACGGCGCACGGATGCGACGAGCTTCGGGGACCCAGAATCGACACGCGCCAGACGCACGGCACGGGCTGTACGTTTGCGTCGGCCGTCAGCGCGAATCTCGCGCTGGGACGAGACGTGGCCGACGCGGCCCGCCGGGCGCGCGACTACGTCGCCGCGGCCATCCGCGAAGCGCCGGGGCTCGGCCGCGGACACGGCCCGCTGCAGCACTTCCCCAAAGAGGGGCCCGTCTCTTTACGCTAAACTGTTGATAATGCAGGACACGCCGTACCGCGTGACATCGGAGCCGCTCGATGAGCGGTTGGCGCGCGCGGCCGTGGCCGGCGCGGCGGCTGGCGCCGTGACGGTCTTCACGGGGACGGTGCGCAACCACAACGCCGGCCATCGCGTCCTTTGGATCGACTACGAAGCGTACGCGCCGCTCGCGGTGAAAACCTTCGAGCGGATCGGGGACGAGGTCCGGGAACGCTGGCCCGACGTCCGGCTCGCGATTCACCATCGAACGGGACGGGTCGAAATTGGCGATGCGAGCGTGGTCATCGCGGCGGCGTCGGCGCACCGCGCGGACGCGTTCGCCGTCTGCCGGTATGCGATCGAGCGCGTGAAACAGATCGCGCCGATCTGGAAGCACGAGCATCTCGAGGACGGCGCCGTGTGGGTCGAGGGGGCCACGGCGGATCCTGACGATCGCGGCGCGGTCGACACGGCCCTGCAGCGCGCATGCACGTAAGCATCCGGCTCTTCGCGCGGCTGCGCGAACTCGCGGGCGCGGACGAGATCGAACAGACGCTGCCCGCGCCGGCGACCGCACAGGACGCCTGGGACGCGCTCGCGCGCGAGCGCCCCGCGCTGGCGCCTTACGCCCGGACGATCTCGTGCGCCGTGAACGAAACGTACGCCCGCCTGACCACCCCGCTGAAGGACGGCGACGTCGTCGCTTTCCTGCCGCCCGTCTCGGGGGGATGCGGGATCAGGGATGCGGGATGCGGGATCCGGGATGAGGGATCCGGGATGAGGGATTGATTCGGGATTCGGGATCAGGGATTCGCGATCAGGGATTAGGGATTCGGGATTCGATCGTCATATGTTCGACAAACTCGCTGCCGTTGAATCACGCTACGACGCGCTCTCCGCCGAGATGGCCGACCCGGCCGTGCAGGCGGATACGGCGAAGTTCCGCGGCCACTCGAAAGCGGTGGCCGAGATGCAGCCGCTGGTGGACGCGTACCGGGAGTACAAAGACGTCAGCGCGCAGATCCAGGCGACGAGCGAACTCCTGAACGATCCGGACATGCGCGAGCTGGCGCAGGAGGAGCTGCGCACGCTCGAAGCGCGGCGCGACGCCTTGCTCGCCGACATCCGGGTACTGCTCGTCCCGAAGGACCCCAACGACGAGAAGAACGTCATCCTCGAGATCCGCGCGGGGACGGGCGGCGACGAGGCGGCGCTGTTCGCCGGCGATCTGTTCCGCATGTATTCGCGCTATGCGGAGCGCCAGGGCTGGAAGATCGACGTGCTCTCGCAGAACGACACCGGCGTTGGCGGCCTCAAGGAAGTGATCGCGATGATCGAGGGGCGGAACGTCTACAGCCGCCTCAAGTACGAGAGCGGCGTGCATCGCGTGCAGCGCGTGCCGGCGACCGAGGCGAGCGGACGCATTCACACGTCCACGGCGACGGTCGCGGTGCTGCCGGAGGCCGAAGAGGTCGACATCCAGATCGATCCCAAAGACCTGCGGATCGACACGTTCTGTTCGAGCGGCCCCGGCGGGCAGAGCGTGAACACGACGTACTCGGCGGTTCGCATCACGCACATCCCGACCGGCCTCGTCGTCTCGCAGCAGGACGAGAAGTCCCAGATCAAGAATCGCGCGAAGGCGATGAAGGTCCTCCGATCGCGTCTCTACGACATGGAGATGCAGAAGCAGCAGGACGCGATCGCGAAGGATCGCCGGTCCCAGGTGGGCACCGGCGAGCGCTCCGAGAAGATCCGCACGTACAACTTCCGCGAGAACCGCATCACGGATCACCGCATCGGCTACACGATGCACCAGTTGTCGGAAGCGCTCGACGGCGACATCGCCGGCCTCATCGACACCGTGGTCACGCACTACCAGTCCGAACGGCTCAAGGACGCGACGACCGCCGACGCGTCGCGGTGACGGCGCGATGCCCGCGCTCCACGAGCGGATCGCCGACGCGCGCGCGGCGCTCATTGCGGCCGGGATTCCCGCCGACGAGGCGGCGCTCGACGCGGAGCTGCTCGCCCGCCACGTCCTTGGCTGGGACCGCGCGCGGCTGCTGGTCGCGCTGCGCGACCCCGCTCCAGGCGCGCTCGAGCCGGCCTACTCGGAAGCGGTGGCGCGCCGGGTGCAGCGCGTCCCCGTGTCGCTCATCACGTGCGTCCGCGAGTTCTGGGGCCTGGATTTCGAAGTCAGCCCCGACGTCCTGACCCCGCGTCCCGAAACCGAGCTCATTGTCGAAGAGGCGCTCGCGCTTCTCCGCCGCGACGCGGCGGCGGTGATCGTGGACGTGGGCACCGGCAGCGGCTGCCTGGCCGTCGCGCTCGCGCGCGACCTGCCGAACGCGCGGATCGTCGCCACGGACATTTCAGGACCGGCGCTCAACGTCGCGCGGCGCAACGCCGCGCGCCACGGCGTCGACGACCGCGTCACGTTCGTGCACGCCGACGTGCTCGAGGGCGTGTCGGTCACCGCTGATCTGATCGTCTCGAATCCACCCTACGTCGCCGAGGCGGATGCCGGTGTGCTGCCGCTCGAGGTCGCGGCCAACGAGCCGCACGTGGCCCTGTTCGGCGGCGTCGACGGACTCGACGTCTACAGACGCCTCTTCTCGGACGCGCCGGCCGTGCTCGCGGCGGGCGGCCGGCTGATCGTCGAGGTCGGCTACGATCAGGCGGGGCCAGTGCAGTCGCTCGCCGCCGCGAGCGGCTGGACGTTCGAGCGCGCGCGCGCGGACCTGCAGGGGATCCTCCGCACGCTCATTTTCCGACGGAGCTGATATGGCCGACTGCCTCTTCTGCCGCATCATCAAGGGTGAGATCCCCGGTACGGTCGTCTATCAGGACGAGCGCGTCGTCGCCTTCAAGGACATCAACGCGCAGGCGCCGATGCACGTGCTCGTGGTGCCGCGCCGGCACATCGCGAGCTTGAACGACCTGCGGCCCGAGGACGATGGGATCGTCGGAGAGCTCGTGCGCCGAGGCGCGGCGCTGGCGCGCGAGCAGGGATTCGCCGACCGGGGCTTCCGCACCGTTTTCAACACGAATGCGGACGCCGGGCAGACGGTGTTTCACATCCACCTGCACGTCCTGGGCGGACGCGCGTTTGGATGGCCGCCGGGATAGGTCAGACCCGCTGAAGGATGTACCAGCCGCGCCGAGCCTCGCGCGCCAGCACGAAATCGACCGCGCGGTACCGAGGGAAGTACGCGAGGAAGATCCGCCGCGTGGCGAGCCGCCAGGCCATTGCCGCGTCCGGCGCAGCGGTCTGCATCTCGCTGAATCCGATCGGAATCTCCACCCGAATGCTCGGCGCGTCCACGTGCAGATCGGCGTCTCCAGGCAGGAGCCACGCGCCGTCTGCGCGGGACGGATTGACGATGGGCAGCGGCGCGGCGTCGACGGGCGCGGGCGCCGACAGCTTGCGCTCGACCGCGGCATCGCGCAGCCGCCACTCCGCGATGAGACGGTCGGTCGGCGATCCCTGGTGCAGCGGACTGCTCGAGTCGCCGTAGATGTTCTCCTCGTACGTGCTGCTCACGACGCCGAGTCTCGCGAAGTTCAGGTGGGCGTTGAGCGCCTGGAGGGGATCGAACGTCCACTCGATGAGGTCGACGCCCATTTCCAGCGCCCGCTCGCGCTGCGCGAGCTTCAGGCGCCGGCCGAGCCCCGAGTCGCGCGCATCGGCGGCGACGCCGAGCATGTGCGACCACTGCGACGGACGTCCATCCTTGAGCGCGGGCATCGAGTACACGAATCCCTTCATCTGGCCGTCCGCATCGAACGCCCCGAGCAGGATGCCGCCGCGCTTGATCGACACGATCAGGATGGGCGGCGGGACGACGTCCTCGGCGTCGGTGTAGCCCCAGACCTGGCGTTCGAGCGCAACCACCTGCCGGCATTCGTCGAGCGTCGTCAGGGGACGGATCGTCATCACAGGATCGCCGGCAGTTCGTGGAGGCTCTGAATGACGGGAATGTCCGGTGGACAGGCCGGCGGCACGCCTCGCCGCGCGACGAGCACGCCGCGCATGCCGAGACGTCTCGCCCCCTCGATGTCGTGCGGCAGACTGTCGCCGACCATCACCGCCTCGTACGCGTCGACGTTCGCGCGGCGAAGGGCCTCCTCGAAGATGCTCGGGTGCGGCTTCATGTAGCCGTGGTCGAACGACGTCAGGGCGACGTCGAACAGGCCGTCCAGCCCGAAGTGCGTTTCGAACGACGTCAGACAGCGCTGCGTGTTGGAGATCAGCCCCAGGCGGTAGCCGCGCGCGTGCAGCCGGCGAAGCACGTCCGGCACGTCCTCATACAGGAGGAAGTGATGGCACGCGGCCCATTCGTCGTAGATGCGGCGCGCGGCATCGAGGACGGCCGGGCCCGTACCGCCCATGCCTTCGATAATCCGCCGCGTGTAGTCGATGAACACCGCCGGATCGTACGAGCCGCCGCCCGCGTCGAGCATCGTCGCGGCCGCGGCGACCGCAGCGTCGAATCGATCCGGATCGATCGCAATGCCGAACCCCGCGCAGAACTGCCGGTAGCCGGATCCCTGAAACGCGGGCCCGGGATGGATCAGCGTGAAGTCGACATCGAAGAAGACGGCGCGGGTCATGGCACCGGCGGACCGGCAACGGCGAGTGCGGCGCGATCCGGATCCAGCACCGCTGCCGCGGCCCGGCGCACGTCGTTCATCTCCACGGCGTCGATGAGCGACGGCAGCCGCCGGTCGTGATCGAGTCCCAGTCCGAAGAACTCGGCCGTCTGCAGGAACGACGCAATTGCCTGGTTCGTCTCGAGCAGCCGCGGGATGGAACCGATGAGAAACTGCTTCGTCTCGGCCAGCTCCTGAGGAAGCGGTCCGTCGACGCCGAGCGCGCGCACCTCGGCGTCAATCGCGCCGATCGCGCGTTCCACGTTCCTGGGATCGACGCCGGCGCGGATCACCAGCGGCCCCGGACCGAGGCTGGGGTCGAACGCGCTGAACGCGTAATAGGCCATCCCCTGCCGTTCTCGAATGTTCTCCGCGAGCCGGCCGCCCAGGCCGAACTGCCCGAAGATCGTATTCATCACCCAGTACGCGTAGTAGGCCGGATCGAGACGGCTGATCGTCGTGAACCCGTAGGCGATATCGGTCTGCGACTTGTCGGGGATCTCGATATCGACGCGCCGGCGCTCGCGGGCCGGCGGCACGTCCGGGACATCGCGCTCCGGGGGGACCGCGCTCGTCCAACCCTCGAACGCACGCTCGACCGCGTCGAGCGCACGGCCGCCGTCCACGTCGCCGACGACAACGAGCGAAAGCGTGGCCGGCGCGAACCGCGACGCATGGAACGCACGAAGAGCATCCCGATCGCTGCGTTCGATCGAGCTGAGCGTCCCCTTCGCGGGACGTCCGTACGGATGATCCGGCCCGTAGAGCAAAACCTGGAGCGCCTCCGATGCGCGCACCGCCGGGTTCTCCTCGTCCTGCTTCAGCCGCGTCACGATCTCCGCCCGCCGCGTGTCGACTTCGTGCGGCGGAAACGACGGGGCACGCAGCACGTCGGCGACGATCGTGAGGAGATCCGCAAAGTCGTCGGCGAGGCAGGTGCAGGACAGCGTGAGCACGTGCCGATTCACCGACACCTTCAACGTGACGCCGCGATCGTCCAGCGCTTCGGCCAGATCGCTCGCGCTGCGCGACGCCGTCCCGCGATCGATCACCCGGCCCGTAAAGTACGCGAGCCCGGGCAGCTCGTCCGGTTCGTAGACACATCCGGCGCGGACGGCGGCGCTGATCGTCACCGCTGGAATCATCGGCGTCTGCTGGGTCGTCACCACCGCCCCGTTCGCGAGTTCCCGGCGCGCCGGCGACAATCCGCTGCCGAGCGCGGTGGTCACGCGCGCTTCTCCTGCGGCTGGAACCAGCCCACCGTGCGGGTCTCGCGCCCCAGCCACTGCCGTGCGGCGTCGTTCACCTGATCGAGCGTCACCTGCTGCACCGCGGACTGCAGGGTTTCGAAAAACCCGGATCCGACGACCGTTTCGAAGTAGCCGAGCTGATGCGCCAGATTGGTGACGCTGTCCGTATCGAAGACGAGCCGCGCTTTGAGCTGCCGTTTCGCACGCGCGATCTCCTCGTCGCGCAAACCTTCGCGCCGGACCGTCTCGACGGTCTCGAGGAATGCCGACTCGAGCGCCGGCAGTCCCACACCATCCATGGCCGTGAGCGAAATCGTGTACAGAAACGGATCGACGGTCGGCAGCAGCGCGCCGGACACGACCGACGCCAGACCGCGATCCACCAGCGCCGAATACAGGCGTGCCTTGCGCTGCGGGGGCGCCAGGCGGAAGCTGCTCCAGAGATTCAATCCTTTGGCGCCGGTCAGCGCGGCGTCGAGCACGAGCGACGGGAAGAACGCCGCGTCGGCCGCCGCAGGCGCGCGCCACGCGCACTTCAGATAGGCCGTCGTCCCTTCACGTTCGAGCGTGACGCGGCGTTCACCGAGTTGCGCAGGCTCGGCCGGCCGACGCCGGCTCGGGACGGGCCGGTCGGCGATGCCTCCGAAGTGCTTCTCCGCCCTCCGCAACACGTCGTCCGCGTCGACGTCGCCGACGACGACGAGCGTGGCGTTGGACGGAACGTAGTACCGGCGATAGTGGCCGAAGAGATCGTCGCGTGACATCGTCTGCAGATCGGGCAGCCACCCGAGCGTCGGATGTCGATACGGATGGGCGTGGAAGGCGGTCGCCGTGACCTCGTTGTCGAGCAGCTGGTCGGGATCGTTGTCGCCGCCTTGAAGCTCCGAGATGATCACGGTCCGTTCGGCCTCGCACTCGTCGGCGTCGTACAACCCGTTGGCCATCCGTTCCGCTTCGATGAACAGCAGCGTGTCGAGCGCGTCCCGCCCGGCCGTCTCGAGGTACGTCGTCTGGTCGATCCAGGTGTAGCCGTTCCAGTTGCCGCCGAACCGCTCGACAATGCCCTTCATCTGATCGCGGGGGATGTTCGTCGTCCCCTTGAAGTTCATGTGCTCGACCCAGTGCGAGACGCCCGTCAGGCCCGGACGCTCGTCGCCGGAGCCCACGCGATACCAGCACCAGACCGACACGAGCGGCGCCGAGTGCACTTCCTGAACGATAATGTGGAGACCGTTGTCGATGTGAGCGACGCGGAGGGCGCTCGGCGCGGCAAGCATGTCGGGGCCGGGCATGTGTCCATTATACAGGTCGGTTTTGCCCAGGTTCTTGCCGCGGCGATCGCCAAACTCGGCCAATTCCAGCTCTTTCGCGGCCGTGTTTCCTCAGGCGTGGCATGGCTCGCGCCTTGCACTTTTACGGATTAGTCGAACGGGTGGACCAAGTTACAGGCGTGACCAGCAACGGAGGTCAGATACCAATGTTGAAGCGGACAGTTCTCGGCGCGTTGTGCGCGGTCGCGCTCGTCTTCTCACAGGCGGGTGTGGCGCTGGCGCAGGATCATGCGACGCTGGTGTTGCGTTCCGGCGAGCGCGTCACCGGCAACCTCGTGGACATGGGCGGCACCGGCTTCACCGTCGAGGTCGCCGGCAAGAATCGGCACATCCCGACCAACGATGTAGCGGTGATCGAATTCACCGGTAATCGGCTGACCGCGTCCGACTGGAGGGACATCAGCGGCGCGCAGGTGCAGCTGCGGAACGGTCAGACGGTCAAGGGACAGCTCTACGACATCAGCGGGAAGTCCCCGCTGAAGATTACCGTCGACACCAAGGATGGTCAGCGCGAGTTCTCGTCGAACCAGATCACGCGCATCGTGCTGCACCGGCCGGACAATGCCGCGGCGGCAGCGCCGACGACCGGCGAGATGCCGAGCGGCGACGCGATCACCGTCTCGGCGAAGGATCAGTGGACGCCCACGGGGATCAGCGTCACTCGCGGAGAGCGTCTCAGCATCCGCGCGACGGGCGAGATCCGTCTCAGCGGCGATGCGAGCGACCGCTCGACCGTGTCGGGCTCGGTCAACCGCCGCTACGCGCCTGACGCGCCGATACCCCGCACGTTCGCCGGCGTCCTCATCGGCCGCGTCGGCAACGGCCAGCCGTTCGCGATCGGCAACATGACGACCGTCATGATGCGTGAGGACGGAGAGCTGTTTCTCGGCGTCAATGACGACTCGCTCGGTGACAACCAGGGGTCGTACACGGTCGAGGTGACCAAGGCCGCCGGCGCCGTGCGCCGTCGGTAGCTCCGCCAGGTGGCTGAAGGGAAGCCGGCCGGTCTCCCCGGCCGGCTTCATTCATGTACGCGAGTCCGGAAAGGGCGCAACTTGCACTAGAATAAAGGGATCACCCGATGCCGGACTGGAAGGACACCCTCAATCTTCCCCGCACCGATTTTCCGATGCGGGCGAATCTCCCGGCGACCGAGCCCGAGGCTCTGGCGCGCTGGGCGGCCATGGATCTGTACGGTCAGATCCGGGCGCGCAGGGCGGGCGCGCCGAAATTCGTGCTGCACGACGGGCCGCCGTACGCGAACGGCCAGATTCATCTCGGCACCGCGCTCAACAAGATCCTCAAGGATCTCGTCGTCAAGTCGAAGTCGATGGCAGGCTTCGACGCGCCGTACGTGGTTGGCTACGACTGCCACGGGTTGCCAATCGAATTGAAGGTGGACCGCGAACTCGGGCCGAAGAAGCGCGAGATGTCGATCGCGGATTTCCGGCGTGCGTGCCGGGCGTACGCGACGCGCTTCATCGGGGTCATGACGGAGGAATTCGAGCGCCTCGCGATCTTCGGCACCTGGCGGCAGCCATACCTGACGATGGATTTCCGCTACCAGGCGGCAATCGCGCGGGCGCTCGGGCGCTTCGTCGAACAGGGGCTGGTCTACAAGGGGAAGAAGCCGGTCCACTGGTGCATTCACTGCCGGACGGCGCTCGCCGAAGCGGAAGTCGAGTACGAGGAGCACGCGTCTCCGTCGATCTACGTCGAGTTTCCACTTGCCGACGAGAGCACGGCGGACATCGCGCGGCGGTTCCCCGCATTGGCAGGACGGCGCGTGTCGGTGCTGATCTGGACGACGACGCCGTGGACGATTCCGTCGAACCTGGCAATCGCGTTTCATCCGGAGCTGGACTACGGGGCGTACGACGTCGACGGCCGCGCGGTCATCGTCGCTGAAGGTCTCGCCGCGCGCGTTGCGGAAGCGACGGGCCGCACGTTCGGCGCGCCGGTTGCGCGCATGAAGGGTGCGGAGCTCGAACGTCTCCGCTTCCAGCATCCGCTGTACGCACGGACGTCGCTGGCCGTTCTCGGCGACTATGTCACGCTCGAAGCGGGAACCGGCGCCGTACACACCGCTCCGGGGCACGGCGCGGACGACTTCAACACGGGCGTGAAATACGGGCTCGAGATTTACGCGCCGGTCGGACCGGGCGGGCACTACCTCGAGACGGTCGAGTTGTTCGGCGGCAAGCGCGTGTTCGACGCGAACCCGCTGGTCGAGGAGGCGCTGCAGGCGCGCGGGCATCTGTGGCACCGATCGACGTTCTCGCACCAGTACCCGCACTGCTGGCGCTGCCACAATCCGGTGATCTTCCTCGCGACGTCGCAGTGGTTCATCCGGCTCGACGGCGAACCGGTCGTCGGCGGGCGGACGCTGCGGCAGGCGGCGCTGGAAGCCGTCGACGGCGACGTCACGTGGATCCCGGCCTGGGGACGCGATCGCATCTACAACATGCTCGTGAACCGTCCCGACTGGTGCATCTCGCGCCAGCGCGCGTGGGGCGTCCCCATTCCGGCCGTCGACTGCGCCGGCTGCGGCGAGGCGCTGCTCACCCCCGCGCTCGTCGAGCGGGCGGCCGCGGTCTTCGATCGCTACGGCGCCGACGCGTGGTACGAGCGGCCAATCGAAGAGTTCCTCCCCGAAGGGCTGACGTGCCCGGCATGCGGCGGCCATGCGTTCGAACGGGAGCGCGACATTCTCGACGTGTGGTTCGACTCGGGATCGAGTCACGAGGCGGTGTTGGGGTTCCGCGAGGAGCTGACCTGGCCCGCAGACATGTACCTCGAAGGCAGCGATCAGCACCGCGGCTGGTTCCAGAGCTCGCTGCTCGTCGGGCTCGGCACGCGCGGACGGCCGCCGTTCCGCGAGGTGTTGACGCACGGATTCCTGATCGACGTCGACGGACGGAAGATGTCGAAGTCGGTCGGCAACGCGACCAGTCCGCAGACGATTATCAAGGAGAGCGGCGCGGAGATTCTGCGCCTGTGGGTCGTCTCCAGCGATTATCGCGAGGAGATCCGCGTCAGCCGCGAAATCCTCGCGCGGGTCGTCGAGGCATATCGCAAGATCCGCAACACGCTGCGGTATCTCGTGTCGAATCTGTACGACTTCGACCCGGGCGAGCACACGCTCCGTCTGGACGACCTGCAGGAAGTCGATCGGTATGCGCTCGCGCGCTACGCGGCTGCGGCCGGCGCCGTCCGGCGCGCGTACGACGAGTACGATTTTGCGGCCATCTTCCAGACGCTGAACCAGTTCCTGACGGTCGATCTCAGCGCGTTCTACGCTGATGTCTCGAAGGACCGGCTGTACACGTTCGGGGCCGCATCGGCGGAACGCCGCTCGGCCCAGAGCGCGATGCTGATCATCGCGGACGGCCTTGCCCGGCTGCTCGCGCCGGTGCTGCCCGTCACCTGCGACGAATTGTGGCGGCATCTGCCCGGCCGGCGCGACGCGTCGGTCCACCTGGCCGTGTTTCCGTCCGTGGACGACCTGGAGCGGCTCGCCGATCCGGCGCTCGTCGACCGCTGGACGCGGCTGATCGCGGTGCGCGACGAGGTGAACCGCGCGCTCGAAGCGGCGCGTCAGGCCAAAACGATCGGCACGTCGCTTGGCGCGCATGTCACGCTGGGAGCCGCCGGCGAAACGGCCGAGCTGCTGGCCCGCTATCAGCGCGATCTGCCGATGCTGTTCATCGTGTCGCAGGTGGATCTCCGGCCGAACACCAGCGGCGAGCTGACCGTCGATGTGGCACGCGCCGAAGGCACCCGCTGCGATCGCTGCTGGCGCGTCGTGGCGGCCACCTCGACCGAACCGGATACCGCCGGGCTGTGCGATCGGTGCATCGATGCGCTCGCGCCCGCGGTCGAACGCGCGAACCCCTAGTGACGTCTGCAAGACCATGAACGAGCCGGCTGTTTCGAATCTGGATCCCCTGAGCGTCCCGCCGCCCGAGGTGGCGCGGCCGCCCTTCGTCCGCGTGTCCGAGCTGGTGCTGGTCGCCGGCATCGTCCTGCTCGATCAGATCTCGAAGATCATCGTGCGGCACGTCCTGCCGCTGCACGAGAGCATCAACATCGTGCCGGGACTGCTCGACATCACGCACGTGCAGAACACGGGCGCCGCGTTCGGACTGCTCAATGCCGCCGAGTTCCCGTACAAGTCCGCGGTCATGATTCTCATCGCGGTGCTGGCGCTGGTGGCGATTTCGCTGTACGCGCGCCAGCTCGGCACCGAGGAGACGCTGTCGCGGTACGGGCTCGCCCTGATCCTCGGCGGCGCGTTCGGCAACCTGATCGATCGCGCCGTTTCCGGGTACGTCGTGGACTTCGTCGACGTCTACTGGGGCGAGGCGCACTTCTGGGCGTTCAACGTCGCGGACGCCGCGATCACGATCGGGGCGCTTCTCGTCCTCCTCGAGATGCTCGGCATCGGCCGCCGCCATGCACCCCGTTCTGTTTGAGGCGGGCGGCTTCACCCTCTACACGTACGGCGCGCTGCTCGCCGCGTCCTACCTCATCGGACTCAGGTTCGCGCTCGTGCGCGCACAGCGGCGCGGCCTCGACGCCGCACGCGTGATGGATCTCGGCATCTGGATCATCGTCTCGGCCCTGATCGGGGCGAAGGTGCTGCTCGTCGTCGTGGACTGGCCGCGCGTGTCCGGCCCGGGATCGCTGCTCGGGTTCGCGCGTGCTGGCGGCGTCTTCTACGGCGGCCTGATCGCGGCCGTCGCGACCGGCATCTGGTACGTGCGCCGCTACGGGCTCCCCATCTGGTCCACCGGCGACGTCTTTGCGCCGGCGATCGCGCTCGGACACGTCGTCGGGCGCTTCGGCTGCCTGATGGCCGGCTGCTGCTACGGACGGCCGACCAGCATGCCCTGGGGGATCACGTTCCACAGCCAGGAAGCTGCCGCGAACGTCGGGACCGTGCTCGGGGTGCCGCTCCATCCGACGCAGCTGTACGACGCCGGGGCGGAGCTGCTCATTCTTGCGCTCCTGCTGTGGTCCGAGCGGCGGACGGCGGCGCGCGGCGAGCGCGCATTCGCGGGGCGGACGTTCTGGAGCTACATCCTGCTCTACGGCGCGGCCCGCTTCATCATCGAGTTCTACCGCGGCGATGCCCGCGGGATGATCGCCGGCGTCGTCTCTACGTCCCAGTTCGTCGCATTGCTGCTCGTGCCGATCGCCGTCTTCATGCTCATCCGCCTGCGCGCCAGCCATGCCCCGATTCCCGACGCGGGCGTCCGCGCACGCGCCGCCTGATGGCCGTCCACCCCGTCTCCGGCCGTGAGGCCGCTCCGGCCGACGATACGCATGCGTTCGAGGTCGACGCCGCCCAGGACGGAGAACGACTCGATACGTTCCTCACCGCGCAGCTCCCGGGACGCTCGCGCTCGCAGGTGCAGAAACTGATCAAGGACGGCTGCGTGACTGGACCGGCCGGCGACCTGCGGCCGAGCACTCCCGTGCACACTGGGCAGCGTTTCACGGTGCGCGTTCCGCCGACGGTCGAGGCTGTGCCGCAGCCCGAGGATCTCCCACTGCCCATCCTCTACGAGGACGCGGACGTGGCGGTGCTCGACAAACCCGCGGGAATGGTCGTGCATCCGGGAGCCGGTCATCCGTCCGGTACGGTCGTGAACGCGCTGCTCCACCACGTCGAGGACCTGAGCGGCATCGGCGGCGAGCGGCGCCCCGGGATCGTCCACCGGCTCGATCGCGGCACGTCGGGCGTGATGGTGGTCGCGAAACACGATCGCGCGCACCAGGAGCTGTCACGCCAGTTCCACGATCGCGAAGTGGAAAAGGAATACGTCGCGCTCGTCTGGGGTGTCGTGCAGGCGGGCCGGCGCATCGACGAACCGATCGGCCGCGACCCGCATCAGCGGCAGAAGATGTCGACGCGCGCGCGCCGCGCCCGCACCGCGGTGACGCGGGTCACGGCCGCCGAACACTTCAAGGGGGCTTCGCTGCTGCGCGTCGCGATTGCGACCGGGCGGACGCACCAAATCCGTGTGCACCTCGCGGCCATCGGCCATCCGATCGTCGGCGATCCCGTCTACGGCGGCGTGCACCGGCGCGTCCCGCCGGATCTGCGCGCGGTGCAGCGTCTCGAGCGGCCGTTCCTGCACGCCGCGCGCCTCGCCTTCTCGCATCCCGACGATCGCCGGCGCATGACGTTCGAATCGCCGCTGCCCGCCGATTTGCAGCAGGTGATCGACGATATCCGCGAACGGCAGCTGGAGTAGAACGCATCATGTCCGACGCCACCCGCCTGGCTACCGAACGGATCTTCGATGGACGCGTCTTCGCCGTGGATCGCGATCGCGTGCGGCTGCCCCACGGCCCCGACGTCACGCTCGACGTCGTTCGACATCCGCGATCCGTCGTCCTCGTACCCGTTCCGGAGCCAGGACAGGTGATTCTGATCCGCCAGTACCGGTACGCAGTGGACCAGTGGCTCTGGGAGTTGCCGGCTGGCAGCGTCGACGCCGGAGAATCGCCGGAGGAGGCGGCGCGCCGCGAGTGCCACGAGGAGATCGGGCAGGTGCCGGCCACGCTCGTGCGGCTGGCGGCGCTGCTTCCGACACCGGGCTACTGCGACGAGGAGATGATTTTCTTCCGCGCCTCGGCGCTCGAAGTGCCCGACACCGCCGCAGCCGTCGACGAAGACGAAAGCATCGAGATGCGCACGCTCGACCTGCGCGACGCACGCGAGATGGTCCGCCGCGGCGAGATCGTCGACATGAAGACGATTGTGGGCCTGGGGCTGATTTGATGGAGCCGGAGGGCGGATCATGCCGCCCCCCGGTTCAACTCAACATGGTGCCGCCATCGCCACACTGAGTGCCGCCGTCACCGGCGTCGCGCCGTGGTGCAGACTGGTCGTCGGGGTTACCGCCGTCGTCGAGCTGAACGCCGATCTGTTCGTCGTTCCCCAGCACGACATCCCATCCGCGAACGTCCGGCTGTCCGGGCGCGATTTCGTAATCCACCTCGCCAAGTCTCTGCAGCATTCGAATCACCTCCTCGGTTCTTCGTAAACGTCAGGGGTGGGAATGCAATGCGGATACCTGTGAAGTGCGACGACGCGTAATCGTCGGGTCTCAGCGCCGATCGGTGGTGGCGAGATGTTCCTGCCTGAGCGCGGCAGCACCGAGCAACCCTCCCATCCCCATCGACTCGACGGCGCTGCTCGGGATCAGCATGAGCGCCCCCTTTTCCTTGAGGCCCTCGTACAGCATGTTCATCGCCCGCAAGTGCAGAGCGGTCGGATCGTCGTGGTACGACTTGGCCGCCGCCTGGAACGATTGCGCGATCTCCATCTCGGCCTGGCCGAGGATGATGCGCGCCTGCTTCTCGCGCGCCGCCTGCGCCTCGCGCGACATCGCATCCTGCAGGGCGCCGGGGATGACGACGTCCCGCATCTCGACGGACGACACCGTCACGCCCCACGGCGTCGACCGCTGGTCGATGAGCTGCTGGAGCTCTGCCTCGATCCGTTCGCGGCCGCGCAGCAGATCCGTCAGCGTCGTCCGGCCGATGATGTCTCGCAGCGCCGTCTGCGCCGCCCAGCTCACGGCTTGCGAGTAATCCTGTACCTCGAGCGCGGCCTTCTCGGCGTCGTTGACCATCCAGAAGAGCACCGCGTCGACGTTCACCGGTACCGTGTCGGACGTCAGCGTCTGCTCGGCGGCGAAGCTGGTCGTGATCGTCCGCTGATCGATCCAGGACGAGACGGTGTCGGCGAACGGCACGATCCAGAAGAGACCCGGTCCGCGGAGCCCGGCGAAACGTCCAAAGCGCAGGACGACGGCGCGCTCCCATTGGCTGGCAATCTGCGGGGACTGCATCGCGACGAGGCCGATCACGATCGGCGCCACGAGCGCCAGCGGTGTGTGCAAGGCAGCGTAGCCGCCGAGTCCCACGACGATCGTCACCGCCAGCACGGCAAGCGCCACGACATTGATCCGGGTTACGGTGGGAGCCATGGTCATGCCCCTTTCCTGTGCGCGTTCAGCGCTCCAATCACATCGTCGAGGGTAAAGCCGGCGGCATCGGCATCGGCGAGCACACGCGTGACGAATGCACGAAGACGCCGGTCGCGTTCGCGCGGCGGATGCGCTCGTTCCGGCGTCGCGGCGATGAACGAGCCGACACCCCGGCGGGTTTCGATCACCCCGCTTCGCTCGAGCTCCGCATAGACTCGCGCAACGGTGTTCGCGTTGATACGCAGGTCTACCGCGAGTTGCCGGACGGTCGGCAGCTGATCACCCGGCCGGAGCCGGCCGGCGGCCACGGCAGCCCGCAGCCCGTGCTGGAGCTGCGCGTAGAGCGGCGTGGCGTCCCGGGCGTCGACGGAGACGACGGCCATTGACCGTTTGTACTAGTACAATAGTACAAGTGTCAAGCACTCATTCGTCACCTCCGACATCCAACTTCCGACATCCAACTTCCGACATCCGCTTCAGCGCCCGTCCAGCATCATCTCGACCGTCCCGACATGCACGTCGACCGTATCGTGCACGTCCGCGGCATAGCCGCCGGCAAGCACGACGACGATCGGCACACGCGCGGCGCGGGCCGCGGCGATCACCCGGCGATCGCGCTCACGCAGACCGGGCTTCGTCAAGGCGAGGCCGCCCAGACGATCCTCGACGTAGGGATCTGCTCCGGCGACGTAGACGAGCATCTCGGGCTCGTGTGCGATGACCCGGGTCAGCGCGGAGGCCAGCGATGACAGATACAGCTCGTCGCCGGCGCCGTCGTCGAGCCCGATGTCGAGATCGCTGCGCGGCTTGAAAACGGGATAGTTGTGCTGCTGATGGATGGAGAACGTGAAGATGTCCGGATCGCGCTCGAAGATCATCGCGGTCCCGTTGCCGTGGTGCACGTCGCAGTCGACCACGGCCGCCCGCCGAATGCCGCGATCGCGCTGCAGCACGCGGATGGCGATGGCGATGTCGTTCAGGGGACAGAAGCCTTCCCCGTGAGCGGCAAACGCGTGGTGCAGCCCGCCGCCCAGGTGCACGGCGGCGCCGTCTTCCAGTGCGGCCAGCGCAGCGTCGCACGTGCCGCCCGCCATCAGCCGGAACGCGTCGGCCAGCTCCGCTCGCCACGGCAGTTCCAGCGTGGCGATCTCGTCCGGCGTCAGCGTCGACCGGCGCAGCTTGTCGAGATATTCGGCGGTGTGGACGAGCGCGAGATCATCCCACGACGCGGGCCGCGGCGCGACGATCTCACACTCCTGGAGAAGCGAATCGCCGAGCAGTCGCTCGGCGATCAGCCGGTACTTCGATGTGGGCCAGATGTGACCGGGAAGATCAATCTCATACCGCGCCGAATAGACGACGCGCATTTACGCCGAGGCCGACACCTCGGAATCGACCGGCAGTCCCGTATGCGTCGCGGCCGAGGAAGGCCTCAGCGCGATCGTCAGCACGTCCTCGATCTCCGATACGTAGTGGAGCGTCAGTTCCCGGCGCAGGTCTTCGGTCAGATCCTCGCGGACGTTCCGCTCGTTCTGCCGCGGGAGGATCAGTTCGCGGATGCCGACCCGCCGCGCGGCGAGCACCTTTTCCTTGATGCCGCCGACCGGCAGCACGCGGCCCGACAGCGTGATCTCGCCGGTCATCGCGACATCGCCGCGCACGGGACGTCCCGTCAGCTCGGAGGCGAGCGCCGCGACCATCGTGACGCCCGCCGACGGCCCGTCCTTCGGGATGGCGCCGGACGGCACGTGCAGATGCACCTCCGCGTCACGATAGAACGCCGGGTCCACGCTGTAGCGCGGGGCGTTCGTCCGGAACCATGAGAGCGCCGTGCGCGCGGACTCCTTCATGACGTCGCCGAGATGGCCCGTCAACGTGAGCGACCCCGATCCCTGCATCCGGGACGCCTCGACGAACAGCACTTCGCCGCCGGCGGGCGTCCACGCGAGCCCGACGGCGACGCCCGGGTCCTTCGTCCGATCTTCAATCTCCTCGTCGAGGAACGTCGGCGCGCCCAGCATTTCGACGACGACGTCCGGCGTGACGAGGACACGCGCTTCATCCCCCTCGGCCCGGCGGCGCGCCACCTTGCGGCAGAGCGCTCCGATCTCCCGCTCGAGATTGCGCACGCCCGCCTCGCGCGTGTATCCGCGAATCACCGCCCGGATCGCTGATTCCGTGAACTCCACCTGCTCCCCGGTCAGGCCGTGGTTCGTCACCTGCTTGTCGACGAGGTGTTCGAACGCAATCTTCAGCTTCTCTTCCTCCGTGTAGCCGGCCAGCTCGATGACTTCCATCCGGTCGCGCAGCGCCAGCGGAATCGGATCGAGCACGTTGGCGGTCGTGAGGAAGAGCACCTCCGACAGATCGAACGGCACGTCCAGATAGTGATCGCGGAACGTGTTGTTCTGCTCGGGGTCGAGGACCTCGAGCAGCGCCGACGCGGGATCCCCTCGGAAATCGGCGCCGAGCTTGTCGATCTCGTCGAGGATGAACACGGGATTCTTCGACTCGGCGCGGCGCAGCCCCTGGATGATCTGTCCCGGCAGCGCGCCGATGTAGGTGCGCCGGTGCCCGCGAATCTCCGCCTCGTCGCGCATGCCACCGAGGGATACCCTGACGAACTTCCGTCCGAGCGCGCTGGCGATCGATCGCGCGAGCGAGGTCTTGCCGACGCCCGGAGGGCCGAGGAAACACAGGATCGGTCCCTTGACCTCCGGATTCAGCTTCCGGACGGCAAGGTATTCGAGAATGCGATCCTTGACCTTCTCGAGGCCTGAATGGTCCGCGTCGAGGACCTCCTTGCTGTGGCGGATGTCGAGCGAGTCCTCGGTCCGTTTCGCCCACGGCAGCGCGATCAGCCAGTCGAGGTACGTGCGCGAGACGGTGTATTCCGCGGCGGCGACGGGCATTTTCGCCAGGCGCTCGAGTTCGCGCAGCGCTTCGCGCTTGACCGGCTCGGGCATACCCGCCGCGTCGATGCGCGTGCGCAGCTCCTCGGTCTCCTTCGCCTGCTCGTCCACTTCGCCGAGCTCCTTCTGGATCGCCTTCAGCTGTTCGCGGAGGAAGTACTCACGCTGGTTCTTTCCGACTTCCGACTGGACCTGCGACTGGATGCGCGAGCCGAGCTCGAGCACCTCGAGCTCCTTGATCAGGATCCGGTTGAGCGCGTCCATGCGCGCACGGACGTCGAGCGTCGACAGGATCTCCTGCTTCACCGCCGTTCCGATCGTCGTCATGCTCGACGCGATGAAATCCGCCAGCTTGCCGGGATCGACGATGTTGGCGGCCAGCGACTGCAGGTCGTCCGAGAGCAGCGGCGACAGCGACACCACCTGCTGGAAATTGCTCTTGATGTTGCGCTGCAGCGCGTCGATCTCGAGGCGATCGTCGTCCTGCAGCACCTCGTCGGCGATGGTCACCGCCGCGCGCAGGTACGGCCGCGTCTGCACCAGCTGGTCGAGGTGGACGCGCGCGAGCCCCTGCACGATCAGCCGGAGGCTGCCGTCCGGCAGCTTGAACATCTTGTGAATGTGCGTGGCGGTGCCGACGGGATACAGGTCGTCCTGGAGCGGCTCCTCGACGGACGCCTCGCGCTGCGTGAACACGCCGATCAGCCGGCCCGTCGTCCCCGCCTCATCGATCAGCCGCACCGAGGCTTCGCGCGCCACGGCGAGCGGCATGAATGAGTTCGGGAACAGCACGGTGTCGCGCAGCGGCAGCACGGGCAGATCCGGCGGGATCTGCAGCAGACGTTCAGCGTCGCTGACGTCGTCGAGCAGCTGATCGTCCTGATCGCTCATCGGACGGTCCTCCTGGTCGCGCCGCAGCACCCGGCCGGCGGCCGTGCGCAACGGGCACGCCGGAACGGGATATCACGAATCCGGGTTCCGCAGCGGAGAAAAGTTGCCGGAAAGGCGAGAGCGCAGGCCCCGTCGCGCGGACAGGGCCTGCGAACGGACACACGCGGGGATTACCCCTGCATGTCGATGAAGAGCGACGCGGCGCCGCGGCGCTGCGCGATCAGACGCTCGCGCTGCTGCGCCACTTCACGGGCCTCCTCGCAGTCCTTGCAGCGGACCGCGAACGGCAGCGCCCGCAGCCGCCGCTCCGAGATTTCCTCGCCGCACTCGAAGCAGTAGCCGTACGTGCCCTCCTCGAGCCGGCGCAGCGCCTCGTCGATCCGGTTCAGCGTTTCCGCCTTCATCTGGATCAGCGCGAACTCGATGTCGTCCTGGATGTCGGCTTCAGAGCTCTCCGCCGCGTCCAGCACGCCCTGCACCGTGCTGCCCGCACCCTCGGCGCGGACGTCGCGCATCTTCTCGTGCACCTCGCTCATGATTTCACGGCGGCGCTCTTCGAGAATCCGCTTGAGCTCGGCGTACCGCTCACGGTTCATCTGGTCCCCACGGGTCTTATGAACGCTCATATGATTGCGACTCCTTTCACCTTCCCGCGTCGGCTCCCTTCAAGCGGAAGCCTCTATGCAATGAATTTGCCATCAATGAAGCCGCTCAGTGTAGCCCAACAGGCGCCATTTAGCAAGTCATCCACCCTGCCGGCTTGCGGAATTAGACGCCGGAACCCGGGGATTCGGTTCTGGCGTGGTCCACTCTGGAGGACGCCCCCGGTGACACTGGAGACGCGGGAGCGACGCCGCCGCCCCACTGCGGCGCCTCGCCCCTATTGAAGGAACCGGGAGCCGATGGACGAATTGGGAAGGATGCCGCGTTCGATCAGGCGCTGCCCGTCACGGGTGCTGCCCGTGCGCAGCCATTTCTCGTAGAGCCGCAGGAGATCGACATTCGTCGCGAGCGACGTCCGCTCGTTCACGTCGGCAAGCACGTCCACGAATCCGACGAACCGGTCGGCGAGCTCGCGAAAGACCTCGGAAAACGCGTCCTCGTCGCGCCGCGCGAGCGACGCGTACGCGTACTCGCCCATGGAGACGTAATAGTCGACGTCGACCGCGCGGCGCTGCAGACTGTCGGAAAAGAACCCGGACGTGAAGAGCGAGAAATCGCCGAGGCTGCGCAGGCGCGTCCGCTGCTCGGCGCCGCCGCTCTCGAGCGCGCGCGCCAGCCGCAGCGCCAGCGGCTCGCCGTGAGTCTCCGTGCGCGCGTCGAGCCGCACGAAACGACACAGCAGATCGACGAGGTAAAACGACGCGTGATCGGTCGCGCGGACGTGCTGGCGCGCGATCGCCGACTCCACCAGTTCCTTGAAGTACTCGGCGGGCGTCTGCTCACGCAGGAGCGGATCGGCCATCCTTCCCTCCACGGTTGAAGTGCTGCAACTCGTGTTCCTGATGGGGAGTACCGGGATTATACGAATGATTCCGCGGATTTCAAGGTTTGGCCGCGGCTGGCTGTCCCGCCTGGAGGCACCGGCCACGAAAACGGAAACTCGCGTACAAGAAGAAGGACGCACGCGGCGGGGGGATGGTATAATTCAGGGTTTGTGCCGCCCCGGTGAGGGGTGGCCGTGAAACTCCCACGAGATCAGGTATATGGCGAAGCGGTGTGAAATCTGCGGAAAGGGCCCGGTCGTCGGGCGCAACATCAGCCACGCGCACAACGTGTCCTCGCGGCGGTTCGAGCCGAACCTGCAGCGGGTACGCGCGCTCGTGAACGGCGGCGTGCGCCGGTTGCGCGTGTGCACGCGCTGCCTGCGCTCCGGCAAAGTCGTCAAGGCCGCCTGACCGTGCGGACGGCGATCTCGACTCCAGGCGCGCCCAAGGCGATTGGTCCGTACTCGCAGGCGATCCGGGCCGGCTCGCTGCTCTTCGTCTCGGGACAGATTCCAATCGACCCCGCGACCGGACAGATGGTCGACGGCGATATCGCCGCGCAGACCCGGCGCGTGTTCCAGAACCTGCAGGCGATTCTCGAAGCCGCCGGCGCCTCCCTCGACGCCGTCGTCCGCTCGACGGTGTACCTGGCGGACATGAACGATTTCGCCGCCATGAACGAGGTCTACGGCACGTTCTTCAGCGCGCCGGCGCCGGCCCGCGCCACCGTGCAGGCGGCGCGCCTGCCGAAGGACGCC
Organism: Vicinamibacterales bacterium; assembly: GCA_035700625.1. Lineage (GTDB taxonomy): Bacteria > Acidobacteriota > Vicinamibacteria > Vicinamibacterales > 2-12-FULL-66-21 > DASSOM01. The sequence continues at coordinate 2,725 of DASSOM010000046.1, read as the reverse complement.
CGCGTCGAAATCGACGTCATCGCGTCCCTGTAGGGACGGTTCGCCAACCGTCCGCGGCGCGCCTATCGGGCCGCGCGCTCGACGTCCACCACCCCGTCCACGCTGCGCAGCGATTTGATCACCTTCTGCAGGTGCTTCACGTCGCTGATCTCCACCGTCATCTCGATTCGTCCCATCTGATCGTCGGTGTGCGCCTCGACGTTCCGGATGTTCGTGTTGATGCCGGCGATTTTCGAGCTGACGGCGGCCAGCATGCCCTTGCGATCTTCGACCTGGATCGAAAGCCTGACCGTATAGGGCGCCGTATCGGCGCTCTTGTCCCATTCGACGTCGATGCGCCGCTCCGGGTCGTAGAGCAGGTTGATGACGTTCGGACAGGCCGAGGAATGGACCGACACCCCTTTGCCGCGCGTGATGTAGCCGACGATCCGCTCGCCGCGAATCGGATTGCAGCAGCGCGCGCGAAAGACCATCAGATCGTCGAATCCGCGGACCTTGATCTTCTCCTCGCCCGTCCCCAGCACGCGGCGGACGACGGAGGCGAGCCCTCCCTCGGCGGGCGTCTCGCGCATCTGCTCCTGCGGCACGAGCCTGGTCAGGATCGTGCGCGGCGACAGCTTGCCGTAGCCGACCGCCGTGAACAGTTCGTCGCCCTTTCCATAGCCTGAATCGGAGAGCAGCTGCGTGAATTCGGGCCGCTCCGTGAGCGCTTTCAGCGAGAGGCCGAAGCGGCGCGCTTCCTTCTCGAGCAGCTTGCGCCCCAGTTCGAGGCTCCGCTCCTTCTCTTCCGCGTGGATGAAGTGCCGGATCTTGCTGCGCGCCCGCGACGTGACCACGAAGTTGAGCCAGTCGCGGCTCGGTTTGTGCCCGGGCGTCGTGGTGATCTCGACGATGTCGCCGTTGCGCAGCCGCGTCCGCAGCGGCACCATCTTGCCGTTCACGCGCGCCCCCACGCACTGATGACCGACGTCGGTGTGGATCGCGTAGGCGAAGTCGACCGGCGTCGCCTCGCGTGGCAGCGCCTTCACTTCCCCTTTCGGGGTAAAAATGTAGACCTCTTCCGGGTACAACTCGATTTTCAGGTTCTGCAGGAACTCCTGCGGATCGCGGACCTCCTGCTGCCATTCGAGCAGCTGCCGGAGCCAGATGAAGTGCTGCTCGTCGCGATCCGCGCCGACCCGTCCTTCCTTGTACTTCCAGTGGGCGGCAATGCCCTCCTCGGCGATGCGGTGCATTTCCGCCGTACGGATCTGCACCTCGAACGGGAAGCCGCGCTCGCTGACGACGGACGTGTGGAGCGACTGATAGCCGTTGGGGCGCGGCATCGCGATGAAGTCCTTGATCCGCCCCGGCACCGGCGACCACGTCTGGTGAATGATCCCCAGCGCCGCGTAACAGTCCTTCACCGATTGTGTGACGATCCGCAGCGCGACGAAGTCGTACACCTGATCGAGATCGATCTTCTGCCGCTTCAGCTTCTGGTGGATGCTGAACAGACGCTTGATGCGGCCGTCGATCTGGATGACGGGAACCTGCGCGTCGGCGAGCGTCGCGGTGATCGTCTTCAGCAGCTCGTCGATCATCCCCTCGGTCGCGCGCCGCCGCGCCTCGACGCGCTGGCGAAGGCTCTCGTACGCTTTCGGCTCGAGATAGCGGAACGCCAGCTCCTCGAGTTCGTTCTTCACCTTGCTCATCCCGAGGCGATTGGCGATCGGCGCGTAGATGTCGCGCGTCTCCTGCGCGATCTTCACGCGGCGCTCCTCGGGCAGGTGATGCAGCGTCCGCATGTTGTGGAGCCGGTCGGCGAGCTTCACGAGGATGACGCGGATGTCGTCGACCATCGCGAGCAGCATCTTGCGGAAGTTCTCCGCCTGCCGCTCCTCGCTCGACGAAAACGGGATCGCGCCCAGCTTCGTCACCCCTTCGACGACATGGGCGATGTCGGCGCCGAACAACTCCTCGATGCGCCCGATGGGCGTCTGCGTGTCTTCGACGATGTCGTGCAGCAGCCCCGCGGCGATCGCCACGACATCGAGCTTCATGTCCGCGAGCAGATCCGCGACCTCGAGCGGGTGCACGAGGTACGGCTCGCCCGAATGGCGGACCTGCCCCTTGTGCTCGTACGCCGAGAAGACGTACGCGCGCCTCAGCAGCTCGACGTCAGCCTCCGGGTTGTTCGCCCGGACCTTCTCGATGAGGTCCTCGAACCGGATCATGCCAAGTGGTGTCTAACCAAGACCAGGGTGAAAGGAATGAGGGGGGCCGGGTCTGTTGACGGCAACTTTTGCCGTTCACTATACTGCCCGGACCGTCGGCCTCGGATTCATTGTACAAGGGGAGAGCATGACCACGCGATTTCGCGCCGCTTCCGCCGTTCCGCTGGCGCTGGTGCTCGGGGCGGCCCTCGTGGCCTCCGGGTGCGGCAAGTACTCGTACAGCAACCTGAAGGCACTGAAGGCGTTCAGCGACGCCAACCAGTATTACCAGCAGAACGACTACAAGAGGGCTGCTGAGCGGTATGAGGCCGTTGTCGGGAACCAGACCGCGCTCGACGCCAACCCGAAGCTGAACGCGGCGTACTTCTTCCTCGGCAACAGCTACGATCAGATGTACAAGCCCGTCAATGCCGGCGACGCGCAGAACGACGCCTATCTGCAGAAGGCCATCGAGAACTACCAGAAGGCCGTCCAGCACGATACCGACCCGAAGATGAAGAAGCTGGCCC
>DASSOM010000045.1:0-10620 GCA_035700625.1 Vicinamibacterales bacterium | reverse complement strand
GACCGGGTGCCTCACGCGCGCGTGAGCGGAGTGGCCGGCTGCGAGAAGCCCGCGATCGAGACTTGCGCCGCCGTGCGGGAGGCCGCGTCGACGAACGCGCGCGCCGCCGGCGAGTCCGGCTCGCTCACCATCAGCGGCACGCCGCTGTCGCCCCCTTCACGGATCGGCTGGTAGATCGGAATGCGGCCGAGGAACGGCACGCCGAGCGTCTCGGCCAGCCCCTCGCCGCCGCCGCGACCGAAAATATCGCTCTCGTGCTGGCACGACGGGCAGACGAAGTAGCTCATGTTCTCGATGAGACCGAGCGTCGGAATGTTGAGCTTCTGATACATCCGCACGGCGCGCCGGCTGTCGGCGAGCGACACCTTCTGCGGCGTGGTGACGACGATGGCGCCCGCGACCGGCACGGTCTGGCTCAAGCTGAGCGCGATGTCGCCGGTGCCCGGCGGCATGTCGACGATGAGGTAGTCGAGGTCCAGCCAGCGGACCTCACGAAAGAACTGCTGGAGCGCCCCGTGCAGCATCGGCCCGCGCCAGATCACCGGCGCATCGTCTCCGGTGAGAAAGCCCATCGAGACGACCTGCAGGCCGTACTGCTCGGCCGGCACGATCTTCTGCCCGTCCGTCGTCAGCTGCGCGTTGAGGCCGAGCATGATCGGCACGTTCGGGCCGTAGATGTCGCCGTCGATCATGCCGACGCGCCCGCCCGCGCGTGCCAGCGCCAGCGCCAGGTTGACGGCCACCGTCGTCTTGCCGACGCCCCCCTTGCCGGCGCCGACGGCGACGACGTTCTTCACGCCGGCAATCGGTGCGCGGCCCGCGGCCGGATTGGCCGCCGGGCGGACGGTCGCGGTCATCTCCACCTCGACCTCCGCGACACCGGGCAGCGCCGCCACAGCCGCGCGCGCCTGTTCGCGCATCTGATCCTTCACCGGACAGGCCGGCGTCGTCAGATCGATCGTGAAGGCGACGCGCGCCCCTTCGATCCGCAGATTCTTTACGAAGCCCAGAGTGACGATGTCGCGATGGAGGTCGGGATCCTTGACGACCTTCAGCGCCTCGAGCACCGCCGCCTCATTGATTAGTGCTGAAGCCATGATGAATTGAGACTGCCTATCCAAACCAGCTTATCGGCTTTCGGGGATTGCGAGCAAGCTCGTGCCCTATTCCGGCATGCGCGATCGCGTTCCGCGGAGGCCGACGGTCATGTCGGGCCGCCCCTACCTGGATGATGAATGGATGGAGAGCGTCGAGATCCCGTTTCATGCAGCAGCCGGCCCTTGTGCCGGCCCTTCCGGGCGCAGTTGGTGTAAACTCGGCGGAATTCATCAGGAGCGCAGCCATGACCGAGCCCGCGGCGCCGGATCTGCCGTCCCAGAATCGCGGTTTGATGATCGTGCTCGCTTACCTGTGGCTGCTCGCGCTCGTGCCGCTGCTCGTCGAGAAACAGGATCGCGAGGTCCAGTGGCACGCGAAGCACGGAATCGTGCTCATGGTGACCGAAATCTTCCTCGGGATCGCGCTGACGGTCGTGGCGAGCGCCGCCGCGTTCGCCCTCTTCGGCCTCGGCTGCTTCGTCAGTCTGCTCACCCTGTCGCTCTGGATCGCGATCCTCGTCGTGCACGCCGCCGCGATCATCAAAGGCCTGCACGGCGAGCGATTGATCATTCCAGGGCTCAGCCAGTACGCCGACCGGCTCTGATCGGCTCACGCGGAGCCGGCTCGCACGGACACCGCGGAGAACGCTCACGCGGGGACGCGGGGAGCGCGGAGGTCTCAGGCTTGGACTCGACGGCTGCGCCGCGCACCTCGCGGCGGACGGCGACACTGCTGGCGATCATCGCCCTCTTGGTCTCGCTCGCGGCGTTCGACACCGCGCGCCAGCCGGAGGCGCAGTGGTCGGCGCGCCTGGCGATTGGCGCGATCCACTTCTATCAACGTCATCTCGCGCCGGTGAACGAATCCCTCGGCTTCCGCTGCCGGTTCGTGCCCTCGTGCAGCCACTACGCGGAGGTCGAAATCGCGCGCTATGGGATGGTCATAGGTGGATGGCGCAGCGCGCGCCGGATCGCGCGCTGCGGCCCGTGGACGCCGATGGGGACGAGAGACCTGCCCTAGGCGAGCGCCAGCTCGAACTGGTGCCGCACGTCGTTGTTCAGCAGCACCCACAAGCCATACGCGCCGAGTGCCGTGCCGTAAGGCAGCAGGATGAGATCGAGGATTGCCAGCGTCAGGCAGACGCGCCGCGACCAGCGCCGGCGCCGCCGCAACGCCACCCCGCTCACGATGTGGGCGGCGCCCCACGCCATCGACAGCAGCGCCAGCACCAGGAACACGGCCGCCGCGACGTCCGCGGCGACGCCGCCCCGCATCGACGCGTGCGCCAGCTGCCCGAGCGCCGCGGCTCCGATGCCCAGCGAGAGGGTCGACAGCCCGATGAGCGCCGTGACGGCGCCCCAGACGATGTAGAGCGCGCCGAGAAAGTTCAGATGGGAAGTCAACGCGCCTCAGCCTCAGCGGACCGCGACGCGAATCTCGACCCGTGTGGTGAGCGCCTGGGGCATCGAGATGCGGAACGCGAACAGATCCCCGTCCACGAGGCCGGCCGGCATCGCCAGTCGCACTTGATGCGGCACCGACGCGTGCCCGGTGCCGCCGCAGGCGGCGCACGGCTCCGTCCACGTTTCGCCGCGCCCGCCGCACGGCCCGCAGGTGCGCCGCACGGGGACGTCGAACGGAATCACGACGCCGTCGAGCGCCTCGCGCGCCGAGAGACGCAGCTCGGCCCGCAGCGTATCGCCCTCCTCGCGGCCGAGGAAGGTCTCGCGCATTCGCTCGACCACGGCGCCGACGGAGGGAAAATCGATCGCCACTTCGTCGGCGAAATAATCCTGTCCCGTGCTGACGCACGACCCCGTCAGCCGCCCCCCTGCGGTCCATCGCACGTCAAACCTGCCGCGTTCCTGTTCCGGCATTTCTGGACACAACTCTCGTCAGCGTGACTGACGTCGCCTTCGTACGATAGGAACGGCGCGCACCCTTGTCAAGGCATTGAACCTCGAAGCGGCGCGCCGACGTCAACGACTGGTCTGGACTGGGAAACGGTCCGGGCAGGCGGCCCGGATGTAACGCCGGGTGGGAGCTCGCGTCCGGCAACCGGACGGCGACGGCGGCCGTCAGCGGGCGCCGATCGTCAGCAGCACTTCACGGCGCAGCGTGTCTTCGATTTCCTCGAAATTCAGCGCCGTCTCACACTCGTCGCACAGCACCTCGAGCACGGCTGGACGGCTTTCCTCGGAAACCTCGACGCGCGAGTCTTCGAGATGCACGACATGCATCTGCAGCGTTTTGACCAGGAAGTTCCGGTCGTTGCCGCAGTTCGGACAGATCAGAGTCACTCGGCCACCCCTCGTTTCAGGATATCTTCCACCACTTCCAAACGACTGATTCTATGGGATGGCTCCGGCAGACGCAATGAGAACTTCAACTCATCGGCTCGTCGGCATCGGGGCGGTCGAGCGCGTCCAGGATGTCCCCGATGGCCATCGCCTCGTCGAAGGCCGACATGTCCGCCATCTCCAGCGTCTGGCCCACCCGATGATCGTGCAGGTTGCAGTGCGGCCCCTTGGCCTCGATCGACACAATCTCCACGTCGAGCGGCAGCGCCCGGAAATCGCCCGCGACGCATCCGCAGGGGAGCGATTCGAGGGCGAGCAGCTCGAGATCCATCGGTCTGCCGGGAGCGATGAGTTGTGGCGTCATGGTGTCCTTCCGTCAGTTTAGACGACCGGGTGACGCGTCTGGTTGCGCTTGACGGTCAATGGGCCGGGATCGCGCTCGAACGGGCCGGCGGAGAATCGGCTGGGGCCGCTGAGGTCGAACAGCGTCTAGAACAACCCGGGATAGGTGAGCCGACCGTTCTCCACGCGCGCGAAGGAGGTCAACTCGTGCGGGGCGGCGGCGGCCGTCGAGACGATATGTCTGATGACGATCGTCTGGCGCTTCGCCTTCGTACCGGCCACCAGCAGCGCATCGGCGACGAGCCGCCGATGACAGCGCCACCAGACCGCCTCCGCGCACATGATCGCCGTCGGCGCCTTCCACGCCAACGCGATCAGCGCCTCGAGCCCGCGCGCGAACGCCGGCGTCGCCATGTAGTCCGCGTAGCCGCGAAAGCTCGCGTTCTGCCAGGCCGTGTTCACCGAATCGGGGCGTGCCCGGCGCAGGCCGCCCAGATCGGGCAGGTGAAGATATACCAGACCCCGCGCCGGCAGCGACCGCGCGAGCGCCTCCTTCTCGAATTGCGGGTAGCGGCGCGAGCGGGGAACGGTCCGGATATCGGCCACCTGACGGACGCCGTGTATCCGGAGGAGCTCGACGAAATCTTCGAGCGTCCGCGTCGAATGTCCGATCGTGAAAATCGTCAGCGGCGGGCGAGCTGTGGCCCGCCGTCGGACCCTGGCCGACGCCTCAGGTGCCGGGGTAGATGACATGCCCGTCCACCGTGGCTGCCGGATCGCGTGCCCGCATCGCCTCGAGATAGAGGTCGAGCTGCTGCTGATGTTCGGGCTTCCGGCCGCCGGTCTTGAGCTCGAAGACGCTAACCTGTCCGCCCGTCGAGACGAGTTGATCGATGGCGCCGCGGACGATCGCCAGAGGGCTCACTCGATACGAAAACGGCACTTCATCGAACCGCTCGCCGTCCGCGGGAGCCGCGAGCAGCTCCGGCCGCTCACGCAGCGTCATGAAGATCTCGATCGCCCGATCGATCATCTGGTCGAACGCGTCGAGCTCGACTTTTTCTTCCGGCCTCAGCAGCGATTCAGCCCTTCGGCGGAGCTCGTCAACCCCGACCGGGGCGGTCGCCTCCTCCCGCCGGCTCGCCTGCAGAAGACGATGGACGAGCGTCCCGACGACCCGGTAGCTCGCATCGGTCTGGTATCGGCGGCCTGTCGGCTGCCCCTCCGACGTACGCGCCTGGGCGACCGTCAGCCAGGTGGTCACCGGCATCCGGACAGTCGACTGATGGTCGGCCACCACGGCCGGATCGAAGGGCGCCGCGACGGTTTCGGCCCCGGCGGCCACCGGGAACGGCGCTGCCGCCTGGAGATCCGGCACGGGGCAAATCAGAAACCGGTGCGACCAACGGGTGCCGGATGGCGTCCAGCGGATGTCGCCCGCCCCCTCGGCCGCCGCCGTCTCCGCGTCTGAAAAGAGCCGCTGCACGTCGGACGGGAGCACGGCGCCCAGGCCGCCGCTTCCCCAGGTCATCTTCTCTTTTCCGCGCCGCGACGCCGCCAGGTACAAACGATCGCGCGCGCGCGTAACGGCGACGTACAACAGGCGCTTGGTCTCTTCGAGGTCGCGCGCCTTCACTTCCTCGCGCGCCGCCTCGTCGAGGTTGGCGACCGACACCATCGGCTCGCCGCGCCCATTGTCGTCCAGGATCTCCAGGCCCGAGGCGAAGCCGCCGGCACCCTTCGCGAGATTCACGACGAAGACGATCGGGAACTCGAGGCCCTTGGACGCATGCACGGTCATGAGGTTCACCGCCCCGACCGCGTCGATGGCCGCGTTCGATTCGTCGCCGAGCGACAGCGTTTCCAGATGCGCCGCGACCCGCGCCAGCGTGGCATAGCCGCGATTCTGCACGCGCCGTACCAGCGCCCGGAATTTCTTGACGTTCTCACGCGCCTGCGGCCACCTGGGCCCGCGCAACTCATGGGCGTACGCGCTCTCCTCGATGACGAGATCGAGCAGCTCCGCCGGCGTGATCCGATCGGCGAGCGCCGTCCACTCCCGCACCGACCGCCGCGCGAGATCGAGTGCCTGCCGGTCGACCGGGTCGAGCCGTTCCCGGAGCTCGTCCCGAAGCGTCCCCGTCAACGCTCGTGCGATGCCAGGCGCCAGGCGACCGAGGCCCGCATCCGAAAGCCGCACGAATCGCGACCGGAGGAACGCTGCCGCCCGCAGGTCCGACTGCGGCTCGGCCAGGAAGCGCAGCAGCACGATCAGATCGACGATTTCGTCGCTTTCGAAGAAGCCCAGCCCCTTGTAGACGTACGCCGGGATGCCTCGCCGCTCCAGCGCCTGCTCGTAGAGCTGATGCGCCGCCCGCTGCCGGAACAGGATGGCAATGTCGTCCGGCTGCACGGCGCGCGGCACGCCGGTCGTGCGGTCGCGGACCGCCACACCCTGTTCGAGCAGCCGCGCGATCTCGCCGGCCACCGCCTCGGAGCAACTGGTGGCATCAGGCGCCATCACGAGACCAAGCGCCTCGCGGGCGCCGGCGGCTTCGATGAGCGGAAAGCGATCGGCTTCGTGGTAGCTGAACGCGTCGGCGCGCGGTTGGTGCTGGATGGCCCCGCAGAGGTCGTTGACGAACGCCAGCAGCTCCGGCACGGCGCGAAAGCTGACCGCGATCGAACGACACGGGTCTTCCTCCGGCCGCAGCTCGCGAATCGCCTCCGTCGATTCGCCGACCACCCGCACGTCGGCGCCGCGGAAGCGATAGATCGACTGCTTGCGATCGCCGACGGTGAAAATCGTCGGCAGGAGCGGACCGGTCGACGCGAGCCCGAAGCCTTCCCCCCACGATCGGATCAGATGCTGCACCAGCCGCCACTGCGCGCGGTTGGTGTCCTGAAATTCGTCGACCAGCACGTGGTGATAGCGCGATTCCAGGCGGTAGCGGCTCTGCGCGAACTCGTCCATCTGCGCGAGCAGATCGCCCGCGCGCTCGAGCACCTCGGTGAAGTCGAGCACCGCGTGCGCCTCCAGCGTCCGCTTGAAGGTCTGCTCGGTGACCGCGTAGATCCGTCGAACGCCGCGCGCGAGCAGCACGTTCAGGTCGCGCGTGAACGCGGCGAGCACGTCCTTGATGTCGGGGGCGTACCGCACCACGGCGTCCCGATGCCGCTCCCACGCGGCGCGGTTCGCGCACTCGGTCACCTTCGCGCTGGCCCGCAGCCGCGGCGTCTTCTCCTTGGTCAGGAAGAGATCCTGGACCTCGTCCAGAATCGCCCGCAGCCGCGCCGGTTCCGGACACTCGCCGCGACCGACCGTCGCCTGCAGGGCGCGGAGGTCGCGGCCGAGCGCATGGAACGCCGGCGTCACCGGCCCATCGGCCAGAAAGCCGTCGACTCCACCCGGCATCCGGAGGAAGACCTCGATCACGCCGCGTGCCGCACGCTCGCACGTCTCTTCGAGCGTGAGCGCGGCAGGCCCGCGCGCCAGGAAGCGATTGAGGATCTGCGGCGCGACCAGCCGTTGGGCCAGCAGCTGCTCGAGCGTGCGCCGTACGCGGAACTCGCCGAGCTGCGCGAAGACCAGCGCGACGTGCACGTCGTCGCGGGCCTGCGCGCGGCAGACGCGAAGCGAGATGTCGAGCGCCTCCGACACGAGGCGCGGCATCTGGGTCTCGTCGGCGAGGTCGAACCCGGGATCGACGTCGGCTTCCAGGGGAAACTCGCGGAGCAGTGCGAGGCAGAACGCGTCGATCGTGCTGATGGCAATCTCGCCCAGGCGCGTGCGCAGCTTCTGCCACTGCGTCCGCGGCAGGGTGCCGTCGGCCGCCAGCTCGCGCAGCTTGCGAACGATCCGCTCGCGCATCTCGGCGGCCGCCTTCCGCGTGAAGGTGATCGCCAGGATGGCATCGGGCTCGACGCCGGCCCTCAGCAGGTTCACGTAGCGCTCGACGAGCACGCTCGTCTTGCCCGTCCCGGCCGACGCCTGCAGCACCACGTTGTGCCGCGGGTCCACCGCGAAGGCGCGCGCGGCGGCGTCGGGCAGCTCGGGCACGACCGGCTCCGGCTCGAACGGCAATCGCCCGTTACTCGAGGCCATCGTCTCCTTCACGATCGTTCGGGTTCACGTAGTCCTTCCGGCAGACGGAGACGTACGCGCAGAAGCGGCAGAAGCGGAGCTCGGCCGGGCGCGGCGGAAACTCTCCACGCTCGATCCCCTCGACTGCGTCGATGAGGTGGGCCTGCGCCTCGGCGAGCTGTCGGTCGCCTTCCTTCCGGCCTCGCTTGAGCGGCTTGCCCCCGATCTGCCGGTCGCGCAGCGCCACGTACGCCGCTTCCCCGAGCGCCCACGGCCCGTCGGGCTCCTTGCTCAGCCACTGTTCCGCGCACAGGGCGTAGATCGGAAGCTGCAAGGCGTGGCGGCCGGGCGGCCGGCCCAGCTTGTAGTCGAACAGCCGGAACGTGCCGTCGCTCAGCAGATCGATCCGATCGATCTGTCCACGCAGAGGGACCTCGCGCGTGCGATCGCCGTCGGTGAACGCGAACCGGCCTTCGAACGGATGTTCGAGCAGCCGTCGCTTCAGATTCGTCTCGTGCGTCAGCTCCAGCCTCAGCACGCCGTCGGCCGCGCCGCCGTGCGCGGCCGATCCGAGCAGGCGCTCGCGCAGAATCGTGGCGTCGGCCTCCGGCAGACCGGCGAGATGCTCCTCGGCCACTTCGGCGAACAGCGCCCGAGCCTCGTCCAGCGCCTCCGGCGTCATCGGCTGTCCTCGGTCGTCCCATCGCGCATGAAAAGCCCGCAGGAGCTCGTGCAGGGTGTCGCCCTGGGCGCGCGGCCCCAGCGCATCATCGTCGTCCGGCTCTTCTTTCAACTTGAGGACGTTCTGCGCGAAATACTGGAAGGGGCAGCGCCGATAGAGATCGACGCGGCTCATCGAGTACGGCCGCTGCGGCTGCTCGTCGGCGCGGCCGTGGAATCGCGCGTCCTCGAAGCCGGCCCGCGAACGCCGCAGCGCCAGCCATTCGGCGGCCACGCCCTGCGCGGCTTCCGGTTCGGCCGGCGACTCGGCGAGCGCTTCGTCCGTGAAGATCCGCGCGGGCGCCGCATCCGGCGCGATCGTGATCGACAGGCCGGACTCCGTCAGCTCTTCGACCAGCGCCGACGGTTCCACGATCGCGTCGTCTTCCAGACGGAAGAACGATGCGGCCGTCGTGCGGCGCGGAAGCCGGATCAGATCGAAAAACGCGGCGCGCGACGCACCGAGGCGGTCCTGCTCCGACGGCCAGCGCATCCGACCCAGGAGCGACAGCGGATAGAAGATGTTCCGCGGCGGGCGTGCGGGCCATTCGCCCTCGACGAGACCGACCACGTGGAGGTCGTCGAGGTCGGCATAGCGCGCCGCCTGGGCATCGATCAGATGAAGCCCCTCGCCGCCGTCGGCCGGGGTGAACGTCTGGCTCTCCACCCAGCGGCGGATGGTCGCGGTCAACACGTCGAGCGTCGTGATCTGATCGCCGTATTCCTCGCAAGCCCGCGCGAGCGCATCGAGTGCCGCGATGATTGCCGCGCGCGCGCGCAGCCGGCGCTCCACCAACGGCTCTTCGCCGAACGAAGGGCGATCGTGCGCCGTGAGAAAGGCGATGATGCGCCGGAGGAGGAGCGAGGCACGATCGGCGCTCCGCAGCGGTTCGAGCGCGCGTGCCGCCTCGATGGCGGCGTCGAGCGCGTCGAGCGCCCGATCCTCACCCCCCCGGCCCGCCACGGGTGCCGGCGTTTCCCACGTCGCACGCAGCTTCTCGAGCTCTTCGAGCCCGCCGAGGAAGCGCCGTTCACTGAGCGCCTCGTCGAGCGCGGCAATCCCGGCGCGGCCGATCGCCCTCCCCCCGTGTTCGAACCGGAAATGCGGTGACGAGAGCAGCGCGACGAGGGAGTCGCGCGTGAAGGCGGCGTCGACGAAGGTGAAGACGAGATCGACGGCGGCCGCGTAGGGCTCGGCCGCCAGGGGCAGCGCGTCGAGCGTTTGATACGGGATCCGCGCGTCGCCGAACACGCCGCGCGCCAGGTAGATGTATGGCAGCGGCCGCTGAAAGACGATGGCGGTTCGATCGAGGGGAGCACGATCGCCGGCCGTCGCGGCACGCCACAGGCCCTTGATCCGCCGAGCGATCGATTTCAGCTCCTCCTCGCGATCCCGGCCGGCGAAAGTGAACACTGGCGCACGAGGCGCGGCCTCGTCCGGTTCCGGCACGAGCAGCGTCGGCAGCGGCGCCTCGCGCCATTCGCACAGGTGCCGTCCCTCCACCTCGTCCAGATCCGGCAGCCACTCCTTGACGCGCTCGTGAAAGCCGGAGGCCAGCACCTCGCTCGTCGCGAGGACGTCGATCTGTTCGAGCCCGGGCAGGCGCGTCAACAGGTCGAAATCCGCTTTCGAGAGCCCGGGCATCTCGCCGATCCAGTCGCTGGTCGTCACGACCACGCGTCGCAGCGGGTCGGTCGCCGGCGTCGCGATCAGACGCTCGCGCAGCAGCGGCTCGTCGACGCGGCCGGACTCGCGTACGCGCGCCTCGTAGCGGCGATACGCGGCCGCCAGGAAGCGCGTCTGCCGCAGGAGCCGTTCCGCCCCGCGATCCTCACCGGCCTGCTCGAGCTCGTCGGACAGCACGCGCTCGAAGGCTTCGATCGTTTCCTGACGCCGCCGGATCTGATCGTAGAAATCCAGCATCGCCGCGATGAGCCCGGGTCGCAGCGAGAACGGCGCCGGCGTGCCGGCCGCCTCCGCTTCGTGTGCGGCCGCCGCCAGGATGACTTCGCGATCGAAGCCGGTCAGTCGATCCGGCGGATCGGGCAGGCCCTGGCGGAGCAATTCGTACCAGT
>DASSOM010000044.1:0-24265 GCA_035700625.1 Vicinamibacterales bacterium | reverse complement strand
GGCGACGCCGACGTGCAGCCGACGCCGGCGCAGCTCGACGAGATGAAGCGGCTCGTGCGCGAAGCGATGGAGCACGGCGCCGTCGGGCTGTCGACGTCGCTTCAATACGCGCCGGCGCCCTACGCGACCACGGAGGAGCTGATTGCGCTCGCGAGCGAGGCGGCGAAGTACGGCGGCATCTACGCGACGCACATGCGGTCGGAAGGAGACACCGTCCTCGAGGCGATCGACGAAGCGATCCGGATCGGGCGCGAGGCGCACATTCCGGTCGAGATCTGGCACCTGAAGGCGGCCGGCAAGTCCAACTTCGGGCGCATGAAGGAGATCGTCGCGAAGATCGAGGCCGCGCGGCAGAGCGGCGTCGACATCACCGCCGACACCTACGCGTATCCGGCGTGGTTCAACTCGTTCTCCGCGTTCGTCCCGCCGTGGGCGCACGACGGCGGCGACGAGAAGCTGCTCGAGCGGCTGAAGGATCCGCAGGCGCGCGCGCGGATCAAGAAGGACATGCAGACGCTCGGCGGCAGCTGGGACAACGAGTGGCAGGAAATTCCCGGACCCGAATCGGTCCTCATCTCCGTCGTCCAGAACCCGGAGCTGAAGCCGCTGCAGGGGAAGACGCTGAAAGACGTCGCGGCGATGTGGAACGAGGAGCCGATTGACGCGGTCCTCGATCTGCTGCTCAAGGATCACGCGTACACGTACGTCGCGGTGTTCGGGATGTCGGAGCCGGACATCACGCTCGCGCTGCAGCAGCCGTGGGTGTCGATCGACAACGATTCACAGGGCACGTCGCCGACCGGACGGCTCGGCGAGGAGCATCCGCACCCGCGCGCGTACGGGACGTTCCCGCGCATCATCCGCAAGTACGTGCGCGAGGAGCATCTGCTCACGCTCCCCGAGGCGATCAGGAAGTTCTCGGCGCTCGCTGCGCAGCGCATGCGCTTCACCGATCGCGGCGTCCTCAAGCAGGGGCTGCGCGCCGACATTGTCGTCTTCGATCCGGAGCGGATTACGGATCGCGCGACGTTCGAGGATCCCAACCAGTTGTCGATCGGGATGTCGTACGTGCTGGTGAACGGCGTGCCGGTGATCGCCGACGGCAAGGCGACGAACGCGCTGCCGGGGATGGTGCTGCGCGGCGCGGGCGCGCGGTGATCTCGCGCCAAGAGATCTCACGCCAAGGAGCCAGGGAGCCAAGGAGATCTCACGCCAAGGGATCTCACGCCAAGGAGCCAGGGAGCCAAGGGGATCTCACGCCAAGAGATCTCACGCCAAGGAGCTAAGCAGCCAAGGGATCTCACGCCAAGGGGATCTCACGCCAAGGAGCCAAGGAGCCAAGGAGATCTCACGCCAAGGGATCTCACGCCAAGGAGCCAAGGAGCCAAGCGATCTCACGCCAAGAGATCTCACGTCAAGGAGCTAAGCAGCCAAGGGATTTCACGCCAAGGGATCTCACGCCAGGGCGGGTGGGCTGCTAGGATCGAGAGATGGCCGCGCTCCGCTCGCGCGTGATCGTGATTGTCGCGCTGCTCGTCTCGGTTGCCGTCAGCTCGGCGGGGCAGTCGGAGCTCGTGCTCGTCAAGAAAGGAGACACGGAGTACCACTGGCCCGGCTGCGAGGTCGTGCGCGACGGCAAGGACGTGACCGCCATGACGCGGGCGAAGGCCGAGGCGAGCGGACTGAAGCCGCACGCCGGATGCGATCCGTCGAAGCAGCCGCCGCCTGAAAAGGCGGAGCCCGACGAACCGGTCTACGTTTACGTCAACGATGGCGGAAGGTACTACCACCGCGAGAAGTGCGAGCGGCTGAAGCCTGACGCGAAGAAGGTGCTGCTCGACAAGGCGGGACGCGAGTACTGGCCGTGCCCGAAGTGCAAGCCGCCGATCCGCAAGCGGCCGCGGCGCGGCTCGGAAGGCGAGAGCTACCGTGTCTCGCCGACGTCCGACCGCCAGCCGAGCACGAGCATGACGACGCCGAAGACGAGCAGCGCGGCGCCCCACCCGAGATTCACGTTCATCCCGAGCGACCGCGCATAGATCGCCGGATCGCTGATCCACCCGTAGCCGATCAGCAGCACACCAAGCACGCCGAACATGACGCCGATCGGCACCCGGATGTCCATAGCTTCGCCTCCGAGCGGGTTCCCGGGGGAACCCCTTCAGTAAAACACCACATTCAATACGAGCGTGAGCGCCAGCACCACGCACGCGAGGACGGACGGGCGCGCGTACCAGGCCAGACCAGTGTCGCGCGGACGTTCCGTGAGCGAGTACACAAGGCCGCGCAGCGAGTCGTCCGGCCGCGGCTTGGTGGCGAGGCTCACCAGAATCGTCACGACGAAGCAGACGATCCACGCGACGATCGCGGTCGAGAAGTTCTGCGCCATCTCGCTGTAGTACGTGTGCACCACGCCGAGCAGGCCTCCCTTGACGCCGGGGACGGCGCCGGCGGGGAGCGTCAGCATGTGGTGGAGCGCCGCCGCCGCGGTGCCGGTCAGCAGACCCGTGAACGCCCCGTGCCCCGTCGTCCGCTTCCAGAACATGCCGAGGAGGAACGTCGCGAGCAGCGGGGCGTTGACGAAGGCGAACACGAGCTGCAGGACGTCCATGATGTTGTTGAACTGCGCGGCGACGTAAGCGGTCGCCACCGACGCGGCGACGCCGAAGATCGTCGCCATGCGTCCCATCCACAGGTAGTGCCCGTCGGACGCGTGCGGGCGGATGTACGCCTGGTAGATGTCGTACGTCCACACGGTGTTGAACGCTGTGACGTTACCCGCCATGCCGGACATGAAGCTCGCGAGCAGCGCCGTGAGCCCCAGTCCGAGCAGACCGGCGGGGAAGTAGTGCAGCAGCAGCACCGGAATGGCGAGGTCGTAGTCGAGCTGCGGCTCTCCGGCTGCGTTGCGCGCGATCTCGCCGGTCGTCTCGCTCACCTTGTAGGGAATCAATCCGGCCTGCGGCGCGGGAAGCTCGGACGCGTCCACCGACATCACGGCTGCGCTCGGGGCGGTCGCGCGTGCGGTCGCCGCGGGGACGGCGAGTGCGAGCAGGCCCGGGAGGATCACCAGGAACGGGAAGAGCGACTTCGGGATGGCGGCAATCAGCGGCGTGCGCCGCGCGGCCGCCATCGAGTCGGCCGCCATCGCGCGCTGGACGACGAGGAAGTCCGTGCACCAGTAGCCGAAGGAGAGCACGAAGCCGAGCCCCATCGAGACGCCGAAGACGTCGACGCCCATCGGATTCGTCGCGGGGCTGGCCATGCCGCGCCACGAATGCGTGAACGCCGCCGGCAGGGTGGCGCGCAGGCCTTCCCAGCCGCCGACGTCCTTCAACCCGAGATACACGAGCGGCACGAAGCCGGCGACGATCAGGAAGAACTGCAGCACCTCGTTGTAGATCGCGCTCGAGAGGCCGCCGGCGAACACGTACAGGAGAACGATGATCGCCGACGCGAGGATGCACAGATGAAAGATGTACGCGGGGCCCATGCCCATCGCGCGGAGCGGTGCGTCGAAGATGTGCAGGATCTGCAGCAGCTTCGCCATCGCGTACATCGAGATGCCGGAGGAGAACACCGTCATCAACGCGAACGAGATGGCGTTGAACCCGCGCGTCTTCTCGTCGAAGCGCAGGCGCAGATATTCGGGCACCGACCGCGCGCGCGATCCGTAGTAGTAGGGCATCATGAAGATGCCGAGGAACACCATCGCGGGAATGGCGCCGATCCAGTAGAAGTGGCTCGTCGCGATGCCGTACTTCGCGCCGGACGCGGCCATGCCGATGATTTCCTGCGCGCCCAGGTTCGCCGAGATGAACGCGAGGCCGCACACCCAGGCCGGCAGCGCGCGACCCGCGAGGAAGAAGTCCTTGCTCGTGCGCGTCTGGCGTTTGAGCGCGAAGCCGACGCCCAGCACGACGGCGATGTACACGAGCATCAACAGCCAGTCGATCGGCGCCAGCGACATCTATTCCTCCGGTGGCAGTTCGAACGAGACGACCTGCCGGCGGAACCCGCGCGTCTTCAGTGCTCCGTAAATCAGCCCCGCGGCCAGCCACGCGCCGCCGGCGATTCGGGCCGGCGTGCGCAGGCTGAGCCACAGGTAGGCGCAGAACGCGAACCCGAGCAGCGGCAGGATGAAGTGGCCGATGTCGCGCCGCTCCGCGCGGATCCAGTAGCGCGTGAACGCCGCGAGATTGACGCCCATGAACGCGATGAACGCACCGAAGTTGAGCAGCTCCGCGCCCAGCTGATACGTCAGCGTCAGGCCGCCGGCGAGCGCCAGCGCCCCCACGAGGAGGACGTTGTTGCGCGGGATGTGCCGGCGCGCATCGATCGCGCCGAAGAAGCGCGGCGGCAGCGCGCCGCTGCGTCCCATGCCGTAGAGCAGCCGTGCCGCTCCCATGTGCGCGCCCGTGCCGGATCCGACGTTGGCGACGATCAGCGTCATGTTCACGAGCATGAACAGCACCGGACCGCCCGCGCGCCCGGCGACGTGGACGAACGCGGTGTCGACGTCCGGAAATCCGGTCCAGTCGCCCCACACCAGCTGCGCGGCGTAGACCTGAATCGACGCCAGCACGCCGATGACGAGGCACGTCAGCACCGTCGCGCGCATCACGTTCCGCCGCGGGTTCTCGACCTCTTCGGACAGCGTGGAGATCCCGTCGAAACCGATGTACGTCAGCGACGCGATCGACGCGCCGGTCAACACCGCCGGAAGCGAGAACGTCGCCGGGTCGTAGAACGGCCGCGTCAGCGCCGCCGGCCCGAGATGCAGGTCGAGGATGTAGCGCAGCGCGGCGCCGAGAAAAATCACGAGCACCGCGCTCATCACGACCGTCAGGATCTTGTTCGTCCGCGCGCTCGCCTGCACGCCGCGCAGGTTGAGCGCGGTGAACAGCGCCGCGAACATCGCCACCCACGCGGCATACGGCACGCCGGGGACGACGTTCATCGCCGCCTTGCTGCACCAGATCGTGCAGATCATGGGATTGAGCACGTAGTCCATCAACATGCTCCACCCGGTCGCGTAGCCGAGGCCGGGGTGCAGCTCCTGTCCCACGTACGTGAACGCCGACCCCGCGCTCGGGTACGCGCGCGCCATCCGGCCGTAGCTCACCGCGGTGAGCAGCATCGCGACCATCCCGATGAGGATGGTCGTGACGACGTGTCCGCGCGCTTCCTCGCTGACGACGCCGAAGATGCCCATCGGCGCGACGGGCTGGATGAGGACGATGCCGTAGAAGACGAGGTCCCACAGCCCGAGCGCCCGGTTTAATCTTGGCGCTCGCGGTCGCCGCTCCGCGGCGACTTCGCTCCGCCGCTCCGCGGCGACTTCGCTCCGCCGCTCGCTTAGGCTCACTGCACTACGCTCGCGCTTCGACGCTCGCTCCGTTCCGTTCCGCGCGGGGCTCTCGCCGTCAGCGCCCACCGGTCACCCGCTGCGGCGCCACGTTCCACCCGTCGATCTCGAGTGCCGCGGGCGCGCCCGGTGCATCGGACGCCGCGGCGATCTCGCGGCGCTCGCCGGGCAGCAGCGACACGTAGTTGTCGTCCCAGTAGACCGGCAGGATCTCCTCGCCCTTGGCGTCCACGAGCTTCAGCCGGACCTGGAACGCGAGCGACGTTCCCGTGTTCTCGAGCTGAACGACCGAACGTCCGCCCTGTGTCTGCAGTGTCGCTCGCAGCGACGCCACGGGCAGCGTTCCGAGCATCGTCAGATCCGCATGCCGCGACGTGGGCGTGTAGTACCACTCGGTCTTGTCCCACGCCAGCTGATCGTCAGCCGTCGACAGCCAGTAGAAGTTCGTACTGACCGTCTTGCCAGACGCGTCCTGCGCCGAGAGCTTCACGAAGTATGTCGTCGACAGATTCGGCAGCTCGGGAATCGTGAACGCGCGGACGACGCCATCGGCCGGCAGATCGATCACCGCGTCCTTCGTGAAGCGTGACGCGAGCGAGAAGTCGAGGACGGAGGCGGAGACCTTCAGCCCGTTCACCGCCGCCTGCGTGTCGTTGACCACCGCGATCGAGCGGTCGTCGTACGAGTACTGGACGTGGACGGGTTCGCACGCCTTCTTCGTCCCGAAATACCCGCCGCCCGGACGCATGTAGTAGTCGTAGAGGTGCCAGATCAGCGACGGCCACGCGTTGTTGAGCATCCACTGGATCACGCCGGTGGAGACGTACTTGTTGCGCGCGTAGCCTTCGAACATCGCGCGCTGGCCGTCGTAGGTGAGCGCCTGCGCCTTGCGCGCGTAGTCGGCGGCGTCCGCGGCCTTGCCGTAGCGCGCTTCGAGCGCCGCGGTGAAGCGGTCGATGGTTTTGAACTCGCCGCCGCCCGCGTGATAGTTCCACACCTCGTCGATCGGCCAGAGGTGCGCGGGGGTCAGCATCGTCCGCAGGCTCTCGATCGGCGGAACCGCGGCGCCGGGACCGATTTCGGTGGCAAAGCCGAAGGCGCCGCCGTTCTTGGTGTCGGTCAGCCAGTACGACGGCGGCACGTACGCGTACGGTCCGCGCATCTTGACGCCGCTCGGTCCGCTCACCGGCCCGGGCGTGTCGGTCGCGTTAGACAGCGTCGGGCGGTTCCACTCGACCTGGCGCTCGATCTCGAGATATTCCCGCTCGACCGCGGCAATCGGCGGACGATCGCTGCCGTTCAGCCACACGAAGATGCTCGGATGATTACGCAGCCGCAGGAGTTGATCGCGCAGCGACAGCGGTCCGACGGTGTAGTTCTCCGCCGTCCACTCGTCCCACAGTTCCCACTGATCGCAGCAGCACCAGCCCGGCATCACGAGGATGCCTTCGCGATCGGCGAGGTCGTAGAACTCGTCCGTCTCGATCTTGCCTTCCTGCCGGATCGTGTTGAGCCCCATCTCGCGCACGTAGCGGAGGTGCGCGCGCAGCAGATCGCCGGTGATGGGGCGCAGCAGCATGTCGGACGTCCACCCGCCGCCGCGGATCAGGATCGGCTTCCCGTTGATTCTATAGAGGCGGTGTCCTTCCGGCGTCAGCTCCGAGGTGACCTCGCGGATGCCGAACGACACCTGCCGCGCGTCCGACACGTCCGTCCCCACGGCAACCTCGAACGTGGCGTCGTACATGTTCTGCTCGCCCATGCGGTACGGCCACCAGAGCCGGGGCGATCGCAGGTGAAGCGCCGGCGTGGACTCGGGCGTGATGCGGACCGTGCGCTTCTCGCGCGCCGCGAGATGCACCGGCTGCGAGAACGGCGCGCCGGCGGCACGGCCGCGCAGCACGGCATCGACGTCGCGATCGCTCGCGTTCCAGACGTCGGCGATGATGGTCAGGTCCGCCGCATCGTACGCAGGCGCGTTCAGCTTCGTCAGCACGTACGGATGGCGCAGCGCGACCGGGCCGCTCGTCGTGAGATAGACGGGGCCCCACAGGCCCATGTCCTTGTCGGGCGGCGTGGGGTTCCAGTCGACCCAGTTGATGCCGAGATCGTTTTCCTCGGGCGCGAAGATCTCGACCGCGAGCGCGTTCGAGCCGCCGGCGCGCAGCAGCGGCGTCACGTCGAACTCGTAGCGCCGGTACGCGCCCGCGACGTCGCGCGTCGATGCGATCTGCGTGCCGTTCAGCCAGATGTTCGCCCGGTAGTTGATCCCGTCGAAGTGCAGCCAGTGCGTCCGGTTCGCGCCGGCAGGCGTCGGAAACTCGAGCCGGTACCACCACGAATGGCGATACGGGCTGTCGAGCGGCATCGGGCCGCGCGCGAACACGCTGCCGATCGGATACGACGTCCCCGGGATCGACCGCAGGTTCATCGCGACGTACGGATCGCGGAACTGTCCTTCGGCGACCAGCGCGCCGACGACGGTGGTCGGCACGGTCGCCGGATGCCAGCCGCGCGTGTCGGCGCCTGGCTTCGACAGGGCGTCCCCCTTCAACTCGGTGTGCGCGCTCGACTGGATGGACCACCCGCGATCGAGTGCGACCCGGGCGGGCTGCGCCGACGCGGCGGCGGCGCCGAGCGTCAACGCGGACAGGGAGGCGGCGAGCAGCGGGCGAACTCGGGGCATCGGACTCCTCACGGCGGCGGTGTGAGAGCCGGAGGGTATCGTCAGCTGGAAACGTTTGCAAGACTTTCTTAAAGGATCTAATTTATTGGGCGATGCGGCCCTCCCAGCGCCCGGGACGCGCACGCACCGAGGATGCCGGGGCCAGCCACTCCGCGCACCTTCGGGGCCTGAATGCCGATCGTGTGCTCAACGTCGCGATCGATCGCCCGGGGGCCTTCACGCGCACGGAGCTCATCGAAGCCACCGGCCTCTCGGCACCGACGGTCGGCATCGTCACGATGTCGCTCATCGAGACCGGGGTCCTGACGGATCTCGGGACGGCGCCGTCGCGCGGTGGACGGCGTCCGACGCTCATGGAGTTCAACGCGCGGTACGCGTTCGTCGCCGGGATCGATCTGGGCCCCACACGGACGCGGCTCGCGCTGGCGGATCTCCGCGGTCAGCAGCTCGCGATGGAGATCGTGCCCACGCCGTCCGGCGTCGGCCCCGAGGAATTGATCGCGGACCTCGGGGTGGTCATGCGCGCGCTGATGACACGCGCGGAGATTCCGCACGACCGGCTGCTCGCGATCGTCGCCGGCGTGCCCGGCCCCGTCGATCTCGCGACGGGAACGGTGCTCTACGCGCCGAACCTCAAAGGGTGGACGAACGTCCCCGTGCTGCGCCTGCTGCAGCGCGAGTTTCACACGACCGTCCTCATCGAGAACGACGTCAACCTCGCGCTGCTCGGCGAGCACTGGCGAGGCGCCGCGCGCGGCCATGACACGTGCGCCTTCATCTTCGTCGGCACCGGCATCGGCTCGGCGGTTCTGATCGACGGGACGCTGCACCACGGCCATCACTACATGGCCGGCGAGATCGGCTTCATGACGATGGCGCCGGAGCACGCGGGACAGGATTACGGCACGCGCGGCTGCCTCGAGACGCTCGCCGGGCTGGACGCGCTGCGCGGGCGCTGGCCGCGCGCCGCGGAGGAGCCGCCGTCGCGCTGGTTCGCGGCGCTGCTCGAGCAGGCGCAGCAGGGGGACGCCGATGCGCGCGCGGCGATCGACGAGACCGCGCGCCTGATCGGCATGGCGACGGCCAACGTCGCCACGATCGTGGATCCGTCGATCATCGTCCTCGGCGGCTCGATGTTCGCCGAACCGGGACCGCTGGTCGATGCCGTCCGTTTGGTGGTCCGGCAGATCGCGCGGACGCCGTTCGACGTCGCTGTCTCGGCGCTCGGCAAGGAGGCGCCGCTCGCCGGGTGTCTGCTCGTCGGCAGGATGGAAGCGCAGCGCCGCGTGCGGCAGCGCCTCAAAAAATCGCTCAATCAGAGGAGCATGCGATGAGAGTGGCGGTCATTCCGTTACTGGCGGCGCTGGCGCTCGCGCCGGCCGCGCAGCAGGCGCCGGTGAACATTCCGCAGCAGCTCGGGTATCCGGCCGACGCGCGGCTGCTCATCATCCACGCCGACGACCTCGGCATGTCGCACGCGGTCAACCGCGCGACGTTCGAGGCGCTCGAGCACAACTGGATCACGTCGTCCAGCATTCTCGTGCCGTGTCCGTGGTTCCCCGAGGTCGCGCAGTTCGCGCGCGCGCATCCGGACGCGGACCTCGGCATTCATCTCGCCATCAACAGCGAGTGGACGACCTTCCGCTGGGGACCGATCGCCGGGCGCACGGCCGTGCCGTCGCTGGTGGACGACCAGGGATACCTCGCGATCGACGAGAACGCCGCGGTCGCGCACGCGAAGCCGGCCGACGTCGAGCGCGAGCTGCGCGCGCAGATCGACTTCGCCCGCGCCGCCGGCATCAATCTCTCGCATCTCGACTCGCACATGGCCACGCTGTTCCATACGCCGGAGCTGTTCGCGGTGTACAGGCGGATGGGACAGGCGTACGGCCTGCCGGTGCTCCTTGAACGCGGCGGCGAGCGCGGAGGATCGGAGTCGGCGTGGGGGACCCAGGCAATTGGGGACGCGCTGCTGGATCGGATCGTGTCGATTGCGCCGGGCGTGCCGGCCGATCAGTGGCTGTCAGCGTACGAGCAGTTGCTGGCGCCGCTGCCGCGCGGCGGCGTCTACCAGCTCATCGTCCATCTCGCGTACGGCGACGAAGAGATGCACGGCGCGACGGCGGATCATCCCGACTGGGGCGTGGCCTGGCGGCAGCAGGACTTCGATCTGGTGAAGAGCCAGGCGTTTCAGGACTTTCTGAAGGCGCAGGGGTTCACGCTCATCACGTGGAGACAGCTCGGAAAACTGAAGCCGCACTCCGCCGACTGATTGGCGTCTTCTAACTCCTATCTCCTATCTCCTTTCTCCTGTCGGATCGTCACGATCCGATCACCCTTCACGTGTGCCTGGTGCGTCAGCGTGCCGTCCGGCCAGCGGACCGCGACATCGTCCACCTGGCTCGCGTCGCCGAGGCCGAAGTGCTGCCGCATGTCGTTCTGGGAGATGTAGCTCGTGCCGCTCTGGACGACGGCGGTCTGCTTCCAGGTTCCGACGGTGATCGTGATTTCCGCGCCGATGGCGTCCGTGTTGGGCGCCTCTCCCTGCACCTTGACGATCAGCCAGTGCCCCGGTGACGCGGCTTCGTTGTGCAGCACCTGTGGCGCGCCGTCGAGATCGTTGATGACGACGTCGATGCGGCCGTCGTTGTCGAGGTCGCCGATCGCCAGGCCGCGGCTCACACGCGGCTCGGTGAAGACGGGGCCGAACTGCGCGGTCACGTCCTCGAAGGTGCCGTCGCGCCGGTTGTGGTAGAGCAGCTTGCGCTGACGGTAGCCTGCGGACGCGGCGACCTTCAGTTGATCGAGCTGCGGGTAGACGTGGCCGTTGACGGCGATCAGATCCAGCCAGCCATCGTTGTCGTAGTCGAGGAACGCGTTGCCCCAGCCGACGAACGGCAGGCTGACGGCGGCCGTGCGCGACCGGAAGGACAGATCGGTGAAGTGATCGCCGTCGTTGTGATAGAGGTCGTTGTATTCCTCCGAGAAGTTCGTGACGAACAGGCTGACGCGTCCGCTGTGGTCGTAGTCGCCGAGCGCCACGCCCATGCTGCCCTGTTCGGCGCCGTCTTCGCTCACGGCCGCGCCGAGCGGGAACGCGGATTCCTTGAACGTGCCGTCCTGCTGGTTGATGTACAGAAAGTTCGGGCCCGAGTCGTTGCCGACGTACAGGTCGGGCCACTGATCACCGTTCGCGTCGAACCAGGCGATGCCGAGGCCGAAGTACTCGCGCGGATCGGAAACACCCGCTTTCTGCGAGACGTCGCTGAAGTGCCCGTTCCCGTCGTTGTGGAACAGGAAGTCTCCCTCGCCCGGCAGGCCGCGCGGACCGCACTGCACCGCCACGCCGCGGTACTCGCACGTCTTGCCCTTGCCGAATTCCGGCAGGTTGGCGAGATCGATCTTCACGTAGCGGCTGACGAACAGGTCCAGCCGGCCGTCGCGGTCGTAGTCGGCGAAGCCGCAGCCCGCCGTCCAGCCGCCGACGCCGACACCCGCGCGCTCGGTGACGTCGGCGAACGTGCCGTCGTGATTGTTGTGGTACAGACGGCTGCCGCCGAGCGCGGTGACGTACATGTCCTGCCACCCGTCGCCGTCGACGTCGGCGGTGCAGACGCCCATGCCCCAGCCGGGATGTCCGACGCCCGCCTTGTCCGTGACGTCCTCGAACTTCAGTCCGCCGAGATTGCGATAGAGCGCGCTGCGCGCCGACTTCGGATCGTTGGCCGTATCGACCGTCAGCGAGTCCACGAAGTAGATGTCGAGCAGCCCGTCGTTGTCGAAGTCGAACAGCGCGACGCCGCCGGACATCGATTCGACGATGAACTTCTTCTCCGGCGCGGCGTGATGGCGAAACGTGATGCCCGCGTCGGCGGCGATGTCGCGGAAGAGCGTCTTCGCCGCCGGAGGGGACTGCGCGATGCCCGGAACGGACGCGCACACGAGCAGCGCGAGCACCGCGATTCTGCTCAGGCTCATCGACCGGATCCCCCCGCGCCGTGCAGCGCCTTGATGGCATCTTCCATCGCGCGGAGCTTCTGCTGGTACAGCTCGACGTGCCGCTGGGCGCTCGCCTCGTCCCCCAGCCGCGCGTAGGCGAGGCTCAACTGGTACTCGGGCTTCGGCGATCGCGCGTCGGTCGTCGCCGCGATGATGAAGGCGTCGCGTGCGTCCGCGTAGCGCTGCTGCGTCATGCGCACGGTGCCGATCACGAGGTTGGCGGTGGCATCGGCCGGCGCGCGCGCGATCACGCGGGAGGCGTCGCGTTCGGCGGCCTCGAGATCCCCCAGACCGGCTTCCGCTTCTGCGAGCGCCGCGAGCGCTTCGACGCGATCCGGATCGAGGACGAGCGCGCGCTGCAGCAGCGTGCGCGCGCGGTCGTACTGCTTCTGGTTGTTGCACGCGAGCCCGAGCGCGATGAGCGTCAGCGGCCGATCGGCGTCGAGCGCGTTCGCGCGTTCCAGCGCGGCGATGGCGGCCGGAGCCGCGCCCGCGCCCATCAGGCCGACGCCGAGCAGATACGAGTAGCGCGCGACGTCCGGGTAGAGGCGCGTCAGCGACTCGAGCGTGAGAATGGCGGGCACCGCCATGTCGGCGGCGAGCGACAGTTCCGCGAACGCGCTGAGGACCTCCTCGCTGTTCGGCGCCAGCGCGCGCGCGGCACGCAGCGTCGCCATCGCGCCGGTCCGGTCTCCCTCGCCCGCCTGGAGCCGCGCGAGCTCCAGCATCGCGCGGACGGAGTGGTGCGCGTCAGCCGCGGATTTCAGCAGCCCCTTCGCTTCGGCGCGGCGCCCCTGCTGCGCGGCATCCGTCGCGCGGGCGATCAACGCCGCGGCGCTCTCGGCCGGCCGCTGGCCGCCGGTCACGCCGGCGAGGACGATCAAGATCGGAACCACAATGATCATTTGAACTGTCTGTGTTCTTCTGTGTTTTTCTGTGGCTGTCTATCTGTGTTTTTCCGTGGCTGTTTGTCCGTGTTCTTCTGCGGCTCTCGGCGCCGATCCTTCAATTCCTGAAAGCGGCTGAACTCCCGCTGCGCGTCAGCGGCCCTTCCCGTCCTCTGGTACGCGAGGCCGAGCTGATAGTGGATGTTCGCGTCCTCGGGCGCGATCCGCGCGGCCGCCTCGAGCTGCCCGACCGCATCTTCCGCCCGGCCCCGCGCGAGGAGGATCTTGCCGGTGAGATACCTCGCGTCGGCGTCTTCGGGACGCGCGCGGAGCACGGTGGTCAGTTCGTCGAGCGCCGCGTCCGACTCGCCGTCGAGATCGAGGACGGTGGCCAGCGTGTATCGGCTCTTCGCGTCATCGGGGTGCGACGCCAGCTCGGCGCGCAGCTCCGCGGCGGCTTCCTTGAGCTGTCCCTGCCGCATATGAATGATGCCGAGCGCGGAGTGCGCGTGCGCGACGTCCGGCTTCAATGCGAGCGCGCGCTGGAAGGCGGCGATCGCGCCGTCGTAGTCGCGCTGCTGTGCGTGCGCGTCGCCGAGCAGCACGTTCAGCTCAGCGCTGTCGGCATGCGACGTGAGGAGCTGCGAGAACATCGCCTGCGCCTCCGCCGCGTGGCCGCTGTGCACGAGCGCCACGCCGTACGCGTACTGCAGTGACGGGTCCGTCCTCCTCAGGTCGTCGTCTTTCAGGAGGTCCGCCGCGCGCGCGAAGTCCTCCGTCTCGAGCGACGCGAGGGCGAGCAGACGGCGTGCGTCGATGCTGCCCGGGTCGGCCACCAGCGCCCGCTCGAGTGCGGGGCAGGCTTTCGCGTATTGCTGCGCGTTGAAGGCGGCGACGCCGAGCGAGTACTGGAGGTGCGGCAGATCCGGATCGAGCGCGGCCGCGGAATCGAAGAGCGTGACGGCGCGCGCGAACCGCTCCGCCCGCGCCTGCATGACGCCGAGGTTCAGATACGTCGTGGCAAGCGTGGCGGCGATCTGCGCGACCAGCGCGCTCCGCGTTTTCGCATCGAGCCGTCCCAGACCGCCGGGGTCCAGCGGCAGCAGCGCGGCCGGCGCGGCACCCGGCGCGTCCCCCTCGTCGGCCATGTAGCGCTCGAGGGCGTCGCGTCCTTCCGCACTGCGTTCGGCGGCAAGCGCCGCGGCCGCCTTGAACTCTTCGGCGGCGCCCGCTTCGTCCCCCGTCTCGCGCAGCGCGGTCGCGAGCTGATAGTGAAGGTTGCCGATGCGCGCCTGCATCGGCAGCGACGCGGACAGCCTGGCTGCTTTGCGGAGCGAGATCACGGCAGAGGCGGCGTCCCCAAGGGCGAGCTGACAGCGTCCGAGGTACTGGAAGGCCTGCCAGCCGGCGGTGTCGGCCCCCGCGGCGATCTGCAGCGGCCCGAGCGCCTCCTTTTCACGATGGGTTTCCACGAGCGCCATCCCGAGCCTCAGATTCACCAGCGGGTCTTTGGGATCCAGCGCCAGCTCGCGCCGGAACTCCGCGATCGCCTCGTCCGCGCGCACGACGCCTTCCTCCATGACAGCGACGGTGCCGAGGTAGTAATGCGCGTGCGCGACCTTCGGATCCATCGCGAGCGCCTTCTTCAGCGCGGTGCGCGCGGCGTCGTAGCGGGCGGCATCACGATACGCGCGCCCGATCAGCACGTACGTCTGCGGAATGGGGCGCGCGGCCGCGATCGCCTCGAAGAGCGTTCTGGCTTCATCGAGCTTCCGCACCCGCAGGTAGCCCGTCGCCAGCGCGAAGGTCGTCTCCAGATCGTCCGGCGCGGCGCCGTGCGCTTCCTCCAGTTCCTGCACGGCCTGCTCCGGCTGACGTTTCGCGACGAGCGCCTGCGCGAGCAGCCGGTGCAGCCCCGGCTCACGCGGATACGCCGCGACCAGTCGGCTGAGGATTGGAAGCGCCGTGTCCACCTCGCCGAGCTGCAGCGCGACCATCGCGAGCGACTGGAGCGCGTCGCGGTTTTCGACGACGGTCGTGCTCGCGCGCGTGAAGGCGTCGCGCGCGTCGGCGAGGCGTCCTTCGGCGACGGCGGCCGCACCGGTGATCATCCATCCGGCGTACAGCGCGCCACGCAGATGGCTCTCGGCGAGCTGCGGTTCGTCGTTCCGCAAGGCACGTTCGGCGGCGGCGACTTCCGCGTCGATCGCGGCGGCAGGCCTGGGCGCTTGCGCGGACACGGACGCGATCGCCGGCAGCACGAGCCCGCAAACGAGCAGAGGGACGACCGATCGGTGCGTCATGGATGGGGTCGGCCGCGATCGACCGACAGACGGTGTCGATTCTAGCAGCCGCCGCCGCGTTACTGCGATTCCGCAAGCCAGCGGCGCGCCTGCGCGATCTGTGGCGCGTACCGATCGGGGGGCGCGGCCTCGGCAAAGAACGACAGATACGCGCGTGCCTGCGCGACGCGGCCGCTGCGGGCCTGCGCGACGCCCAGCCCGAAGATGCGGCCGAGCTCCGACGGATCGGCGGCGACGGCCGCCCGCCAGTGCGGAACGGCGTCGCCCGGGCGTCCCGCATCGACGTCGATCGCGGCGAGCGAGCTGTGCGCGCGCGCCAGGCCGGGATTCCGCGCCAGCGCCTGCTCGAACGCCGCGCGCGCCTCGGCGCTCCGGCCCGCCATCAACTGCACGGTGCCTTCGTGGACGAACAGCATCGCGTCCCGTGGATCCTCCGCGTGCGCGCGGCGCAGTAGTGCGAGCGCCGTCTCCGTCTTCCCGAGCCGCGCCTGCGCGAGCGCGAGCGTGGACAGCACGTCGACGTCGGCGTCCGCGCCCACGTACGGATCGAGCAGCGCCACCGCGTCCGCGGGCCGGCCGTCCTGCGTGAGATAGCCGCCGAGGAGCGCCGCAATCTGTGAGCTCCCCTTGTCCAGCGTATGCGCCCTGGTGAGCGCCGCGATTCCCGCTGCCAGGTTTCCCTGTTCCCGTTCGAGGTGGCCGACTTCCAGCCAGGCGATTGGCATCTTCGGATGCTGCGCCGCGAGCGTGCGTGCCTGCTCGAGCGCCGACCTGCCGTTTCCCGCGAGATAGAGATCGAGGATCGCCTGCAGCTCGCGATCGACGCCGATGAGTTCCTTCGGATCGTCCGACGCCGAGTACGACGCACGCATGCGGGGGCCGGTCGATGCGTAGCCGAGCGCCGCGAGCTGCTCGCGCGTCGATTGATCCTCCGCCGTTCGCCGCGCCGGCTCGATCGGGAACCGCTCCACGACCGTCTTCAGCGTCCGCGCCTCTTCGGGGCGCGCATCGATCAGATTGTGTTGCTCGGCAGGATCGGCTGCGAGGTCGTACAACTCGGGGAGCGGTAGATCGATGTACTTCAGATTTCCGCTCACGACGCCGCGGACGGGCGCCCACCCGCGGTTGAGCGCGCCTGAGAGGGCCTCAAAGTACGAGGTTCGAGGAGCGAGGTTCGAGGAGCGAGGTTCGAGGTTCGAGGAGCGAGGATCGAGGCTGCGGCCGTCGATGTTCGCCGGGGGCGGGATGTCGAGCAGGCTCAGGATGGTCGGAAGGATGTCGACGTGGCGTGCCGGGTCGTGCCGCACGGTGCCCCCCGTGAAGTCGCCGCCATAAATCACCAGCGGCACGCGCAGCGTCGATTCATAGCCGAAGATCCCGTGCGTCGCTTCGCCGTGCTCGCCCAGCGACTCGCCGTGGTCGGCCGTGAGCACCACCAGGGTGGGTCGGCGTCCTTCTGCGTTCGTGCGTTCTTCTGCGTTTTTCTGTGTTCTTCCGTGGCCGAGGATTGGCGCGAGCAGCGGCGCGAGCGCGGCGTCGGCGGCGGCCACATCCCCTTCGTAGGGCTGGTCCCGAAATCGCGTCGCGAACGGTTCCGGCGGCGCGTACGGGAAGTGCGGCTC
Organism: Vicinamibacterales bacterium; assembly: GCA_035700625.1. GTDB lineage: Bacteria > Acidobacteriota > Vicinamibacteria > Vicinamibacterales > 2-12-FULL-66-21 > DASSOM01. The sequence continues at coordinate 7,400 of DASSOM010000044.1, read as the reverse complement.
GTACAGGTGGACCCAGCAGAACGCCGGCCGTCCGTCGCCGCGATCGAGCCAGGCGCGTGCGCGTCCCACCGTCTCGGCGCCCGGCCGCTCCTGCTCGAGAAACGCGGGGCGCGAGGCCACCGAGAGCTGATCGTCGTACTCGTCGAATCCGCGCGCGAGACCGAAGCGCGCGTCCAGCGGGAAGGCGCTGACGAACGCGCCGGTGCGGTAGTCGTGCGCGTGCAGCAGCGTCGCCAGCGTGTCGATGGAATCAGGAAACCGGAAGCCCGCGTTGTCGCGGACGCCGTGCGCGAACGGATACCGCCCCGACAGGATGTTCGCGTGCGACGGCAGCGTGACGACGTTCTGCGCGTGCGCGGCGTCGAACCGGACGCCCGCAGCCGCCAGCCGGTCGATCCACGGGGTGGCGCCGGTCGGATTGCCGTACGCGCCGACGGCGTCCGCGCGCAGCGTGTCGATCGTGATGAGGAGGACATCACGCGGTCGATCAGTGAGCGACTGCGTGGCGGGGTGAGTCGACGTGCTCCGCCACAGGGCGAAAACGGCGAGCGCGGCGGAGGCGACGAGGAGCGCCGTTGCCCATCTCCTACGGCGCCGGCGTGCCGGCCGTGGACCGGCCGATCGCGCCATTTTCCGCCCTTTTTGAGCCATTAGTTATTTTGCTTGACAAGGGGATGGGCCCGACAATAATACACCTTAATTAACGGGTCTTATGAAGCGCCGGGAGGCGAGTCCCATGCGTGTTAGACCGCTCATCGCAGCAATTCTGGCGTCAACGCTGTTTGCCGCTCCGGTCTGGGCCCAACGCACGACCGCGACCGTCCGCGGCACCGTCACCGATCAGTCGAAAGCCTTCGTGCCGGGCGCGACGGTGACACTTACCGGCCAGGACACGGGGCTGACGCGGACCACCACCACCAACGCCTCCGGCGTTTACACCTTCACCACGGTTCCGGTCGGGCGGTACACCGTTTCCGTCGAACTGCAGGGATTCAAGACCGCCACGCAGACCGACATCGTCCTCAACGTCGCGGACGACCGCGCCGTGGATTTCGAGCTCGCACCGGGCGCCGTCACGGAAAGCGTGAGCGTGCAGGCGGAATCGACGCCGGTGAAGACGGTCGGCGGCGACGTCTCCGGCGTGATCAACGGTCAGCAGGTGCGCGAGCTGCCGCTCAACGGCCGGAACTTCCTCCAGCTCGCGACGCTGATGCCGGGCGTGAGCGCGCCCGACTTCCTGAACGTCAAGGACAAGGGGCTGCTCGGCGGATCCGACCTGTCCGTCAGCGGCGGCAGCGTCACGGCGAACATGTGGACGGTCGACGGTGCGAACAACAACGACGTCGGATCGAACCGCACGATTCTCGTGTACCCGTCCGTCGACGCGATTGAGGAGTTCAAGATCCTCCGCAACGCGTACGGCGCAGAGTTCGGCCAGGCCGGCGGCGCGCAGATCAACATCGTCACGCGCGGCGGCACGAACGCGTTTCACGGCAGCGGGTTCTATTTCGGACGCAACGACGCGCTCGACGCGAAGAACTACTTCCTCGAGAAGGCGGACCAGCCCAAACAAGATCTGCGGCGCAACGATTTCGGCTGGACGCTCGGCGGGCCGATCATGAAGGACCGGCTGCACTTCTTCGCGTCGCAGGAGTGGAACGTCGAGGATCGCGGGACGACGCGGCACGCGTTCGTGCCGACGGCCGCGGAGCGCAGCGGCGATTTCAGCGGGCCGCGCCTCGAGGGGTGCACGCCGGCCATTCCCATCGATCCGCTCACCGGATCGCCGTTCCCGGGCAACCAGATTCCCGCGGATCGCCTCAGCGCGGCGGGCCAGGCGTATCTGAATTTGTATCCGCTGCCGAACACGACACCCGTTGCCGGGAGCTGCGACAACTGGGTCACGTCGCTGACGACCCCGCTCTACTGGCGGCAGGAAAACATCCGCGTCGACTACACGATTACGAACAGCTCGCGGCTGATGGTCCGCTACACGCAGGATTCGTGGACGAACAAGTCGCCGAGCAACAACGACAATCTCTGGGGCGACGACTCGTTCCCGGCGGTCGACTCGAACTGGGATCAGCCGGGCAGATCCTTCGCGGCCTCGCTGAACCAGACGATCGGGTCGCACGCCGTGAACACGCTGCAGTTCTCCTATTCGGCGAACAAGATCAGCGTGACCCGCGGCGGCTCGTCGGTGGATCTGAACGCCCAGATCAACCAGTTGATGCCGTCGGTCTTCCCGAGCTCGGCGCACGAGTACGCCGGGAACGAAGGCCATCCGGTGTTCTGGGGCGGCTCTGGATACTCGACGCTCTGGAACGAGGCGCCGTTCCACAACAATCAGGATCTGTTCGTCTTCAAGGACGATTACTCGCTGGTCTTCGGCGACCACCTGATCAAGGCCGGCGGCCTGTTCAGCACGAACAAAAAGAACGAGGACGTCGGCGGGTACGGCTCGTACGAGAACTCCGCGTTCTGGGGCGCCGGTGGCCTGCCGGCCTGGGGCTCGACGACCGGCAACGTCCTCGCCGACTTCCTGCTGAAGGACATGACGTGGGGCTTCTCGGAGTTCTCGCGCCAGCGGCAGGTACCGCAGCGCTGGAAGGATCTCGAGTTCTACGTGTCGGATTCGTGGAAGGTCAACCCGCGCGTCACGCTCGACTATGGCCTGCGGTACTCGGCCTTCATGAACCCGTACGCGGCCGACGACAAGATCATGAGCTTCGATCCGGCGGCGTTCGATCCCGCGCTGGGTGGCGATCCCTGCAACGGGCTGCGGCAGGCGCCCGACGCGAACTGGTGCCAGGAGGCTGGATTCCAGGGTGGGACCGCGGCGGACAATCGGTCGCTGTTTCCGCAGCATTACAACAACTTCGCCCCACGCGTCGGCATCGCCTGGGACATCAACGGCGACGGCAAGTCGGCGCTGCGCGCCGGTGTCGGCCAGTTCTACCTGCGTGAGCGGTTGAGTCCGGGTCTGAACGTCGGCGCCAACCCGCCATTCGTCACGAATGTCTCCGGCGTCCGCACGCTCGACAGCAACGCGGAGCCGTGCGACGGCTGCTTCTCCACGGGCAATGGCGCGCCGAACTCCGGGCGCGAGCAGCGCGGCGCGACGTCGAACAACTGGCAGTGGAACATCAGCTACCAGCGCGAAGTTCTCCCGCACACGACGTGGGACATCGGCTACGTCGGCAACAAGGGCAACGACCTGCTGACAACGGCCGACATCAACCAGGTCGCGCCGGGGGACAGCGACGGCAACGGCGTCGAGGATCGGCTCCAATACACCAAGCTGCCGGGCCAGGACGGGGGCCCGCTGCGGCCGTACGGCGTCTTCGGCGATCACCGGATCACATTCTGGACCCACGACGGCCACTCGATGTATCACTCGCTCCAGACGCAGGTCGTCAGCCGGTGGGGCGGATCGCAGTTGCAGGTGTCGTACACGCTGTCACGTACCCGGGCGAACACGCCGCTCGACAATAGCTCCGGCAACCTCGCTGCCGACGAAACGCGGCTCGATCTCTCGAATCCCGATCTGGACGACGGCTACGCGAACACGGACCGCCGGCACGTTTTCAACGCGGCGCTCGTGCTCGCCGGACCGACGATGGAAGGGCAGTCCGGCCTCCGGGCGGCGCTGCTCGGTGGCTGGGAGGTCGGCGCGATCGTGCAGGCGGCATCGGGCCAGGCGGTCACCGTCTATACGGGAAGTCTGACCGCCGCCAACGACGCGGGTGTCACCTTCAACGGCGGCCCGTCGGGCACCGGCTATCCGGACAACCAGCGGCCCAACATGGTGTCCGGCGTATCGTGCCGCGCAGACGACAGCAACAACCCGGATCAGATTCTCAACCCCGATGCGTACACGCTCGTGGGCTTCCAGCTCGGCAGCATCGGTAACGAGGAGCGCGGTGCGTGTCACGGTCCGGGCCTGTTCCAGACGGACCTCGCGTTCTACAAGACGATGCACGCGGGGGGCCGCGCGCAAGTGCAGTTCCGGTTCGAGATCTTCAACGTGTTCAACCGGGCGAACTTCCTGAGCCAGCTCCTGAACACGACGATGAGTCCGTCCAACGTCAGGCTGAACGCTGACGGCACCGCCATCGAGAGCTACACCCTCGGCGGCAACTTCGGCCAGGCGACGAAGGTGCGCGATCCGCGCCAGATGCAGTTCGGATTGAAGATCATTTTCTAGGGCATGCGGGTCGGGGCGTGACGCCCTGACCCGCAGCTTCCTTTCTATGTTCACCCGTACGTCCGTTCCGGCGCTGGCCGTGGTGTCGATCCTCGCCGCGCAGCCGGCGCAGCCGCCGGCGACGACCGACAGCCAGGCATTTCTCGAGGCGCAGTTCACGCCGCCGCCCGCGCTGTCGGCCGAGGACGCCGCGCGCGTGGACGACCTGCTCCGCCGCATGACGGTGCGCGAGAAGGTCGGACAGATGACGCAGTTCGAGATCGGCATGGTGACCGACGGCAAGGACGCCGCCCTGACGATCAACCCGAACGAACTGCGCAAGGCCATCGGCGAGTACGGCGTTGGGTCGATCATCAACGTGAGCGACACCGCGTTGTCGGTCGAGAAATGGCACGAGCTGATCGGCGCGATCCAGCAGGCGGCCGCCGGCACGCGGCTGCAGATCCCCGTCCTCTACGGGATCGACACGATTCACGGCGCGAACTACGTCGCCGGCGCGACGCTGTTTCCGCAGCCGCTCGGTATGGCGGCGACGTGGGACCCCGAGTTGATGAAGGAGGCCTCGCGCATCGCGGCGGCCGAGACGCGCGCCGCCGGCATCCCCTGGAATTTCTCGCCCGTCATGGACATCGGCCGCCAGCCGCTGTGGCCGCGGCTGTACGAGACGTTCGGCGAAGATCCGCACCTGGCGAGCGTGATGGGCGCGGCGGCCGTGCGCGGCTATCAGGGAGACGACCTCGCGTCGCCGACGGCCGTCGCCGCGACGCTGAAACACTACGTCGGCTACAGCTTCCCGACGAGCGGCCACGATCGCACACCCGCGTTGATTCCCGAGATCACGTTGCGCGAGTACTTCCTGCCGACGTTCGCCGCCGGTGTGAAGGCGGGGGCGCTCTCCGTGATGGTGAACTCAGGGGAAGTGAACGGTATCCCGGGGCACGTCAACAAGCACCTGCTCACCGACGTCCTCCGCGGTGAACTCGGCTTCGACGGCGTCGCGGTCTCGGACTGGGAAGACATCAAGAAGCTCGTGTCGACCCACCACAGCTCGGCGACGGAGCGCGACGCGACCCGCGACGCCGTCCTCGCGGGCATCGACATGAGCATGGTGCCGAGCGACTACAGCTTCAGCGATCTCCTCGTGTCGCTCGTGGAGGACGGGTCCGTGCCGATGGCGCGCATCGACGAGGCGGTCCGCCGCGTCCTGACGATGAAGGCGCGGCTCGGGTTGTTCACGGCGCGAAAGCCCGGGACGGACACGGACGGCGACGTAGGGTCAACGGCTTCGCGCGAGGTCGCGCGGCGCGCGGCGCACGAGTCGATCGTGCTCGCGAAGAACGCGTCCGGCGTCCTGCCGTTGCGCGCCGGCGCGCGCGTGCTCGTGACCGGGCCGACCGCCGACTCGCTTCCCGCGTTGAACAACGGCTGGACGATCACGTGGCAGGGGGACCGTCCCCAGCTGTATCCGAAGGACCGCCACACCGTGCGCGGCGCGCTCGAGGCGCGGCTTGCCGGGCGCGCCACGTACGTGCCGGGTGCGTCGTACGACAAGGAAGTGGACGTGCGGGCCGCCGCGTCCGCCGCGGCATCGGCCGATCTCGTCGTCCTGTGCCTCGGCGAACTCTCGTACGCGGAGACGCCGGGCAACATCGACACGCTGCGGCTTCCCGACGCGCAGCTGGCGCTGGCCGACGCCGTCCTCGCCGCCGGCAAGCCGGTGGTGCTGGTGATGATCGAAGGACGGCCGCGCATCATCCGCAGCCTCGCCGACCGCGCGCAGGGGATTCTGATCGCGCTGAATCCCGGCCTCGAAGGGGGAGACGCGATTGCGGACGTGCTGCTGGGAGACGTGAATCCGAGCGGACGCCTGCCCATCACGTACCCGCGATACGCGAATGCGCTGCTCACGTACGATCACAAGGCGTTCGAGGAGCAGGACACGAGCTTCGGCCTGAAGGCGTTTCAGCCGCAGTTCGAGTTCGGATCGGGGCTGTCGTATACGACGTTCTCGTATGCCAATCTCACCGCCCCCTCGACGGCGACGTTCGACGGCGGCATCGATGCGTCGGTCACGGTGCGGAACACGGGCGCGCGCCCGGGCGCCGAGGTCGTCCAGCTGTTCGTGGCGGATCGGGTCGCGACGATCACACCGCCGGTGAAGCGGCTGCGTCGGTTCGTGCGGGTCGAACTGCAGCCGGGCGCCACGCGGACGCTGTCGTTCCATCTCACCCGAAGCGATCTCTCGTATATCGGCGCAGACAACCGTCCGACCGCCGAACCGGGAGCGTTTACGCTCCTCGTCGGCGGCCTCACACACGACGTCACGGTGAAATGACTATGCGCATGCCACGCACGTTCATCGTCCTGGCTTTCGTGCTCGCTGCCGTGGCACTGGTCCCCCGCCACGCGTGGGCCCAGGGTTGAGTGCTCATCCGGCAGACCGCGCCCGTGATTGGCGCGGCAGGCAGGTCCTACGATCGCCCCGGCGAGTGGAGCGTCAACTTCGCCGTCCGCGCGCTGCGGTCCGACACGCATTTCCGCGAAGCGGAGCGCCAGGTCGAGCGCGAGGAAGAGCGGACGTTCGTGATCAACCGCCAGTTCGCGGCCGACCTGATGATCGCGTACGCGTTCACCGGCCGCTTGAGCGTCGGTGTCGGCGTGCCGTTCATCGCGGCGTCGTGGTCCATCCCGACGCCGACGTCGCCCGTGCCCGGCCCGCGCGCGCAGCAGGATGCCCGCGGCATCGGCGACATCTCCGCGTCCATGCGGTACTGGCTCCTGGACACGAAGACGCACGATCGCAGCAACATCGCGATGCGCGTCGGCGTGAAGCTGCCAACGGGCGAGTACGGCGCGCAGGATCGGCTGCCCGATCGAAACGGCGAGAACCACGAGCTGCGCTACGTCGATCAATCCATCCAGCCCGGCGACGGGGGATTCGGGATCGAGCTCGGGCTCGAGGGGTTCCGGCAGATGGGCAAGGTACAGCTGTTCGGATCCGGCAGCTACCTGATCAACCCGCGCGATACCAACGGGACGCCGTCCATCAGCGTCTCGCGTCTGCCGCCCGGCGTGCCCCCCTCGCCATCCAGCGCAGGACGGCTCGTCAATTCGGTGCCGGATCAGTACCTGGCGCGCGTCGGCACCGCGGTGCCGGTCATGAAGGTTGCTGTTGCGAGCCTTGCGTTCAGGG
>DASSOM010000043.1:0-2217 GCA_035700625.1 Vicinamibacterales bacterium | reverse complement strand
GACGCCGATGAGCGCGACGGCAACGGCGGAGAGTAGGACGGCGGGACGAAACTGCGGCATCTGCGCTCCTCATGCTCAGCGACGCGTTTCGGCGATGCTACCGGATCGCGGCGGGGCCGGTGTTATCGACCGGTGATGATTCGTCTGCGGCCCTCGTCACACGCTTTTGCGAGAATATGGCTGCCGAACGCTTGTTCGTGCATTACGAATGAATATACGCGTACGCGAATTACGTGCACCCGAGGCTGTAGAACGCATCGCAGTAGGCCTGATCGGCGGATAAAGGGGATTGACCGTTCCGGAAAGGCACCCCTAGACTTGAATCTCAGAACGGCATGTTCGATGGCAAGACTCCGGATGCCCTCCCGGAGCCTTGTCATTTTTCTCGATCCGCGATCTTCCTCGTCCCTACAAGCGCCGGCTTCAGCGGGTCGATGACGTAGCGGATCTTCGGGAAGCCCGTGTCGCACAGCACCGAGGTCGCCGTGATCGGGTAGACCGGGTCGACGTCCTCCGCCGCCCATGCCGCCCGCTCGAACGTCTCGAGATGCGGCCGGCCGCGGTCGGCGCGCTGGAACCGGTACTCCGGATCCACCTGCACGAGCGTCGGCGCGCCTTCAAGCTTCGCCAGGTTCATGTTCGCGACATACTGCACGTCGCCGCCGGAGATCGGCTCCGGGTTGAGCAGCGATGCCCGAAGGATCTCGCGGCCGCCGTCGCTGACGCTGCCCACGACGCGATCGTGAAACGTCCGCAGGCGCACGTCGGCGCGGCGGCAGTCGTAGCCCCAGCGCGCCCGGAGCGCGTCGCACGCATCCTGCGTATCGGCGTACGCGCGCAGCAGGAAGCCGCGCGGCAGCGCCGCGGCGCGGCATCCCACGCGCACCTGCGCCAGCGTGAACGCGCCGACGGGGCTCTCCGGGTATCGGGCGATCGTGAAGTACGCCGTCGGCGGGATCACCGGGTGCAGCGCAGGCGGCAGCACGTCGACCATGTGCCGATCGTCGATCTCAAACGACAGGTTGAGCAGTTCGACGCCTTCGATCTCCCACGCATCGGCGTCCGCGCTGTCCATGACGGGCGCATCCGCGAGGCGGGCGGTGAGGTCGAGCGTTCCCGAGAGCGGCATCAGTCGCCTCCCGCCACGGCAGCGGCCGCGCTCGGCGTCGATGCGAAGCGTGGCATCACTTCCTTCGCGAAGAGCCGCATGCTCGCCAGCACCTGCTCCTGCGGCACCGTCTCCGCGGCGTTCAGCAGGAAGTTGATGCGGTCGACGCCCACCGACTCCCACTCCTTCACCACGCCCGCTATCCGTTCCGGATTGCCGATCGCGAGGCCTTCGGGGACACGCGGCGCATCGCCCGGGCTCGTCTGCTCGCGCCGGAGCTGCGGCAGCAGCCCGAGCGACGGGTACGAGCGTGATGGGTACGCCTCGCGCGCGGACATCAGCTGCGCCGCCATGTAGTTGAACGTGCCCGCGAGCCGCGTGCCCGTGGCGATGCCGGTCGCATCGTCCTCGTGACAGAGCAGGAAGTTGACGGTGTTCACCTGCTCGTTGACGACCTCACCCACCGGGTCGCACTGCTTGATGCGGCGCCGGTACTCCGCGATGCGCTTCTCCTGGTCCGAGAAGCCGCCGAACGTCAGCCCCAGGCTCCCCAGTCCGCGCTCCGCCGCGTCGATCTCCGTGCCGGGCGACGTGACGGCGACCCACATCGGCGGGTGCGGCTTCTGGTAGGGCTTCGGCAGGATCGCGCGCGACGGCATCGAGAACGCCTCGCCCTCGTGGCTGAAGCGCTCCTGCGTCCACATCTTCGGGAGCGCGCGCACGATCTCGTCCCACGTCTTCTTCGTGTCGTCCGGGCTTGCGCGGAAGCCCGCCAGTTCCGTCCACGTGGCGGAGCGCCCCGTGCCCATCTCCAGCCGCCCGCCGGAAAGAATGTCCAGCACGGCGGCGCGCTCCGCGATGCGCACAGGGTGGTTGAACTGCGGCACGCACACGACGATGCCGTGGCCGACGCGGATGCGCTCGGTCGTCATCGCGCACGCGGTCAGGAACAGCTCCGGTGCCGGGCTGTGCGAGTACTCCTCGAGGAAGTGGTGCTCGACGCACCACACCTGGTCGAAGCCGAGCCGATCGGCCAGCTGCACCTGCTCGAGCGCGTTGTCGTACACCTTCTTCTCCGCCCCGTCGGTCCACGGACGGGGAACGGACAG
>DASSOM010000042.1:0-9230 GCA_035700625.1 Vicinamibacterales bacterium | reverse complement strand
GCTCCCATCGTGCTCCGGATCTGCTGAAGCAGCTAGTAGCCGTCGAGCCGCGGCAGCCCGATGTCGCTCAGCAGCACTTCCGGCCGGGAGGCGATCGCCAGGCGCAGCGCCTCATCGCCGCCGGTCGCGCACTCGACGTCCGCGCCGGCCGACTTCAGCACCGACTGCAGCAGATCGAGCGTGTCTTCCTCGTCATCGACGACGAGGATGCGCCGGCCGGCCAGCGTGTGCCCTCCGGGAAGCAGCGGCCCCGGCGCGTACGGCTCCGGCTCCGGTTCCCGCGCCGCCGCGGCGCGGACCGGCAGCCGGACGGTGAACTCCGCGCCCTGCCCGGCACCCGCGCTCCGGGCGCTCACCTGTCCACCATGCAGATCGACGAGCCGCCGGACGATCGAGAGCCCGAGACCGAGGCCGCCGTGCTGCCGCGTGGCCGAGGCGTCCGCCTGCCTGAACGTGTCGAACACGCTGGGCAGGAACGCCGGATCGATGCCGATGCCCGTGTCGCGCACGATCAGCTCGTCGGTCTGCCCGTCGCGGCGCAGCAGCACCGTCACTTCCCCGCCGGCGGGCGTGAACTTGACGGCGTTCGACAGCAGGTTCCAGACGACCTGCTGCAGCCGATCGGGATCGCCGTACGTCGGCAGCGAGAACGTCGCGAAATCCTTGACGAGCCGGACCTCGCGCGCTTCGGCGGACGGCCGGATCGACTCGATCGCGGCATTGACGACGGCGGCCAGGTCCACGGCGCTCAGCTCGAGGCGCAGCTTGCCGGTGGTGATGCGCGAAATCTCGAGCAGATCCTCGACGAGCCGCGCCTGCGCCTGTGCGTTGCGCTCGATCTTCTCGAGCGCGCGATTCGTACCGGCGGCGGGCACGGCGTCGGCGCGGAGCAGCCGGATCCAGCCGAGGATGGCGTTGAGCGGGGTGCGCAGCTCGTGCGAGAGCGTCGCGAGGAACTCGTCCTTGAGGCGCTCGGCGCGCTGGCGCTCGGCGATTTCGCGGCGGAGGTCCTCGTTCGCGCGCGACAGCTCCCCTTCGCGGGTCTGGATCTGCTCCAGCATCCTGTTGAAGCCCGTCACGAGCGCGCCGACTTCGTCGTCCGTCGTCCGCCGCGCGCGGAGGGAGTAGTCGCCGCGCTGGGACACCTGGCTGGCAGTGCGCGCGAGATCCGTCAACGGATTCGCGACGAGCGCCTGCAGGCGACGGGAGAGGAGCCACGCGACGCCGAGCGCGACGACGAGGAGCACCGTGATCGCGAGCGCCTGCAGGCGCAGGCGTTCACGCAGCACCTGAAGATCGCTTCGCACGTACACCGCGCCGGTGCGCGTGCCGTCGAGATAGCCCGACGTCGTGAGGTCGAGGCGCATCGCGCCGAACGTCGCAGAGTCGCTGGGCGGCCGCGCCGGGCACGACGCCGGGTTCACGCGCGGTTGGAACTGTGCGAACAGCGCGCCCTTGTCGTCGTACAGGCACGCGACGCGGATGTGCGTGTTCACCGACAGCGTCTGCAGCGTCTCGTGCGCGGCGTTGCGGTCCTGGAACTGCAGCGCGGCGGCGCTGTTGTCCAGCACGAGCTGCGCCTGCGCGAGCAGATCGCGCGTCAGATCGCCGCGCGACCGGTAGTACTCCCAGATCAGGTACGAGCCGCCGGCGAGCAGGAGCACGGTCGTGGCGGTGAACATGATCATCGCCATGAGCTTCTGCCTGATCGGCAGCCGGCGGAGGAAGCCGACGGTCATCGCGTGCGTTCCTTCGTCACGTTCCGCGCCACGCGGAGCAGCTTCGAGCTGACGCTCAGCCCCGCCTCGGCGGCCGCCTTCGGGTTCGCGTCGAACTTGACGCGGTTGTCCTCGATCACGAACCCGATGTGCCCTCCCTGCGTCACGAAGCCGGGCGTTTCGCCGACGACCAGCACGGGCGCGCTGCGGACGGCCGCGATGTACCGGTCGGAGTCCTTCATCCGCGTGCGGCCGATGAAGAGGATCTGGCAGCTGCGCGCATCCTCCGGACTGCGCGGCGTGTACCGCTGGATCGCCCGGCTGCGAACGCGCTCTCCCGTCACGATCCGATCGAGCGCGCGATCGAACGCGGCGTCGGTCACCGTACAGATGCGGAAGTCGCCGGACGCCCGGTGCTCGATCTCCGCGGGCCAGTCCACGAACCGCGCGAAGTTGTAGAGGAAGGTCGCCTTGACGTCGTCTTCCGCCGTGGACGTGCGCTGCGCGGCACGCCCGTCGAGCGAGCCGATCAGCAGCAGCGCCGCCGCCAGCGCCAGGCGCATCGCGCGCGTCAGAATCGCCATGAGGTGACGACGTGCACGGCGCGCTCGAATTCCTCGCGCATGCTGGTTCCGAACGAGGCGAATTCGAGGTGCCGATCGTGCAGCAGGTTGCGTCCGACGACGCCGACGGTCCAATGGCGCCCCACACTCCAGCCGAGGCGCACGTCCAGCTCTGAATACGCGGGCACGACGGGATGCGGAAGTTCTCCGACGTGCCGGAACATCGCGTCCAGCTCCAGGTCCTTCGACAGGTCGGTGCTCGATCGGAGCGAGAACTGGTGCGCCGGATCTTGGGCTTCGTTCGCGCCGCCCGTGGGATCGGTGGATTCAGGATCGAACGTGAACCGCTCGTGCAGGTACATGTACGATGCGTGCATGCGCCACCATGGCGCGAGCAGCACGTTCGACCCGAGCTCGATCCCGCCCGTCGTCGCGTTCATCCGGTTTTCGAGCAGCACCGGCTGCCCCGGACTCGACGGGAATTCCTCGCTTCGGAGATCGTCGTACGTGTTGACGTACGCCGCGAGATCAATCGAGAGCCGATTGTGGAGCTGCGACCGGTAGCCCCCCTCCCACGCGATCATCGATTCGCTCTCGAAGTCGCGGCTGCCCGTCAGGACGATCGCGCCGGTCGCCGGATTCGTAAAGCGCAGATCGGTGTCGAAGCGGGTCGGCAGCCGGACCGCGCGCGACACGCCGCCCCAGATCGTGTGCCGCGTCCCCGGGTTCACCCGCACCTTGACGCTCGGCTGCGTCTCGACGCCCGTGTAGGTGTTGCGCTCGAACTTCGTGCCCGCGATGAGCGCCACGCGCCCGGGGACGATGGCGATTTCGTCCTGCGCGAACACGCTGCCGATGTTGATCACCGAGACCGACGGGTCGAAGAAGAACGCGGGATTGCCGATGTCCTCCCCGCGCGCGACGCGGAACGCGCCGCCGACAACCACGTCGTGCCGGGCGCCCAGGAACAGCTCCTGCTGCGTGTCGACGTCGACGGTGTCGAGCGAGTGCCGGAGCTGATTGGCGACGTGGCGGAACACGCGATCGTAGTAGACCTGCGCGCGGAACTCCGCGCGATTCGATTGACGGCGCGTCCAGCGCGCCATCAGGTGCCCGCCCGACACCGACGTGTCGTCGCGATCCGCGAGTCCCTCGGCACCGGCGTAGGCCTCTCCCTGCAGCAGCCAGCGGTTGCGCCCGGCCGTATCGGAGTCCACGCGGAAGCCCGCGCCTCCCATGCGCACCGGATCCTCCGCACTCGTACCGTCGGCGAATCGTCCCGCGTCCGTGTAATGGAACTGGCCGTACACGCGGTAGTCGGACGAGCCCGCCTTGTCGCCGTACTGCATCGACGCGATCGTGCGATCTTCGCTGCCGATGGTGAGCGCCGCGTGCGCGCCGTGCGTCTCGGCCGCGCTCCTCGTGATCACGTTGACGACGCCATTGACCGCGTTGGCGCCCCAGATCGTGCCGCCGGGCCCGCGGATCACCTCGATCCGATCGACGTCCATCAGCGGCAGATCCTGCACGTCCCAGAACGTCCCGCCGAACAGCGGCGAGTACACGCTGCGGCCGTCGACCATCACGAGCAGCTTGTTCGCGGTCGTGATGTTGAAGCCGCGCGTACTGATCGCGTACGTCGACGCGTTGGCGCGCGCCACCTCCACCCCATCGGCGAGCCGCATCGCTTCGGCGATCGATGTCACGCCCAAGCGGCGAAGGTCTTCCGCGCGCACCACCGACACCGCCGACGGCACCATCGCGAGCGGCTCGGCGCGTCGCGACACGGTCGTGATGTCGAGCTCCGTAAGCTCCTCGATGCTCAGCCGCTTGAGATCCTGCGGCGTGACCGGCTGCGGATGGGCCGAAGAAATGATGAGCAGCAGGGCAGGAAAGGTGATCATCGGTGTGGGCCGCCCGAAGGAGAGTATACGATCGCAGCTGAGCCTCTGCGGCTCAGCCATTTGCGATGAAGCCTCAGGTTTGCGCGCGCGTCGGAACCGCGCACGACGTGCACGTGCCGCGCGAGACGTCCACGCCGGCACGCCGTGTCGCCGTGATCGTCTGCCACGGCATGGGCCAGCAGGTCCGTTTTCAAACCATCGATCAGGTGGCGCACGGACTGCTCGCCGAAGCCCGGCGGCAGAACGCCGGTCGCACGATCGAACCGACCGTCCGGCTCGTGCGGCTCGGCGAGCGGACGCTCGGCCGCGCGGAGATCGTCGTGCCGCACCGCGGCGGCGACGTCCACGTCGATGTGTACGAAGGCTACTGGGCGCCGCTGACCGAGGGGCAGATCGCGCTCTGGCAGGTCCTCGCGTTCCTCTTCAAGGCGGGGTGGCAGGGATCGACGACGGCCGTGCGCCGGTTTCAGCGGTACCTGTTCGGCGGATTCGTCACGTACGACCTCCCGTCGATGCGGCTCGTCGGCGAGTTCGCGCTCGCGCTCGCGGTGCTCGGGAGTCTGGTGTTCATCAACGCCGTGCAGGCATCGATCGTCGCGGCGTGGATCGCCGGCGCCGGCGCGAGCACGTGGGTCACGCCCGCCGTGGTCGAGCGGCTGAGCCACGACATGCTGTTCCTCGTGATTCCGGCGGCGCTGCTGGGCGCGGCGGCGTGGGCGGGGACGCGGGTCCAGGCACGCGGAGGGCGCGCACCGGCGGCGCTGTGGTTCGGCCTCTGGATCGCGATCGTGCTGTCGCTGAGCGGCGCGATCGTCAGCGCCGTCCAGATTGCGCGCCATCTCGTGCAGGCGGCCGCCGCGCCGCTCGCGGCCGCGGACGTCGGCCGCTGGCGGCTTCAGGATCTGGTCCGCTGGGATGACGGCCTCCTGTGGATCGGCGTGGCCGCGGCGACCGTCATCGCGCGATGGTTCGTACTCCAGTATGCGGGGGACGTCGCCATCTACCTCTCAGGCTATCGCGTCAGCCGCTTCGCCGAATTGCGCGATCGGATCCAGGACGTGTGCTGCGGCGCCGCGCGCGCCGTCTACGCACACGGCGGCTACGATCAGCACGTGCTCGTCGGCCACTCGCTCGGATCCGTCGTGGCCTACGACGTGCTGAACCGGCTGCTCGTCGACGAGCAGTGCGGCACGCTCGCGGACGTGCACGCGCGGACGCGCGCGCTCGTCACGTTCGGATCGCCACTCGACAAGACGGCGTACCTGTTCCGCATCCAGGCCAGCGCCGGCGCCGACATCCGGGAAGCGCTCGCGGCGGCGACGCAGCCGCTGATCGCCGACTACGCCAACCGCCCCGTCTGGCTGAACGTGTGGTCCCCCGCCGACCCGATCAGCGCGTCCCTGGACTACTACGACGACCCGCGCCAGCCGGGATACCGACGCGGCCGCGTGCGGAACCGCCGCGACCCGCAGGCCATCCTGCCTGTCCTCGCGCACACGTCGTACTGGACGAGCCCCGCGCTCTACCGGCCGCTCCTCCGGCTGATCGTCACGGAATCCGAAGCACCTGGCCGGGCTTGATCTTGTCGGGATCGGTCAGCACGTTGCGGTTTGCCTCGAAGATCTTCGTGTAGTCGGCCGCGTTCCCGAGCGTTTCCTTCGCGATCTTGCTCAGCGTGTCGCCGGGCTTGACCGTGTACGTTCGATCCGCGACCGCGGCCGCCGTCGCCGGCTTCTGCGCCTGCGGCGCACCCGTCACCTGAATGTCCGCGACGATGTCGTTGTGCCAGTCCGGAATCGTCTTGATGGCGTTCCAGATCTCGTTCTTCTCCGCCTCGGACGCGACGCTCCCCTTGAAGTGCAGCTTGCCGTCGCGCTCCTCGGCACTGCCCTGAAACTTTCCTTTGGCTGTCTGAATCGCGTACGCGTACTTGTCCCGCAGACTCATGTGCACCTCCACGTGTCTGTGTGCTTCAGTTTTTTCTGTGGCTTTTCTGTGGCTTTTTCTGTGTTCTTCCGTGTTTTTCTGCGGCTGCCACGTCCGCGTCATCCGCGGCTGCAAGTTCTGCTCCCTGGCCCACGTGTTGCTCCGTTCCAGAACATCAACCCACCTTTCAGAGTCAGCCGCCGCGGCGCGTCGCGGCGACGGAAGGAGGCCCATGGCGGACACCAACACATCGCAGCAGCAGAGACAGCAATCCGGCAGGAGCGGCAGCGCGCTGGCGCGCTCCGAACGGGAGGGACGTCAGCTGTCCACACGCGAACAGAGCGGCGAATTCGCGTCGCCGTTCGACCTCGTCACCCGCATGGCCGAGGAGATGGACCGCATGTTCGACTGGGCGTTTCCGTACTCGCGTCTCGCGCGGCGCCCCTCGACCTTCGCGTCCCGCAGCACGCTTCAGGGCATCTGGAGCCCGCGCATCGAAACGTTCCAGAAGGGGGACCGCTTCATCGTGCGCGCGGAACTGCCGGGCATGAAGAAGGATGACATCGACGTGGAGCTGACCGAGGACGCGCTCACGATCCGCGGCGAGCGGCACGAGGAGCATGAGCAGGAGCGCGAGGGCGTGTACCACAGCGAGCGGCAGTACGGCGAGTTCTACCGCATGGTGCCGCTGCCCGAAGGGGTCATCGCGGAAAGCGCGGAAGCGTCGTTCCGCGACGGCGTGCTCGAAGTGAAGATGCAGGCGCCGCCCGCGGAGGCGAGCCGGGGCCGCCGTCTCGAGATCAAGGAAGGAGGACACCAGGAAGGCCAGCGCAGCAAGTAGCGTCGAACGGGCGCCGCGGGGCTGATAGACTTGAGTGCTTCATGCCTCCCGGCGCCATCATCCGTGTTCGCGACCTCGTCAAACGCTACGGCGAGATCGCCGCCGTCAACGGCATCAGCTTCGACGTGCGGCAGGGGGAGATCTTTGCCTTCCTCGGCCCCAACGGCGCCGGCAAGACGACGACGATCAAGATGCTGACGACGCTGCTCAGGCCGACGAGCGGCACGATCGAAGTCGACAATCTCAGTCCCGTCGGTCAGGCCACCGCCGTCCGCCGGCTGTTCGGCATCGTCTTTCAGGATCCCAGCCTCGATGCGGAGCTGACCGCGCAGGAGAACCTCGAGCTGCACGCGGCGCTGTACGCGGTGCCGCGATCGCAGCGCGTGCCCCGCATGGAGCGGCTCCTGAAGCTGTTCGAGCTGTGGGATCGGCGCCACGATCTGGTGAAACAGTTCTCCGGCGGCATGCGCCGGCGCCTCGAGATCGCGCGCGGGCTGCTCCACACGCCGAAAATCCTCTTTCTCGACGAGCCGACGCTCGGCCTCGATCCCCAGACGCGCAACCAGATGTGGACGCACGTGCGCGCGCTCAACGAACAGGAGGGGGTCACCGTTTTCCTGACGACGCACTACATGGAGGAAGCGGAGCGCGTCGCCCAGCGCATCGCAATCATCGATCACGGCGCCATCATTGCCGAAGGATCCGCGGCGGAGTTGAAGACGCGGACCGGCACCGACACGCTGGAACAGGCGTTTCTCGCGCTGACGGGATCGACGATCCGCGACGAGCAGGCGACCGGGCTGGATCAGATGCGCAACATCGCCAAGATGTGGAACCGGCAGCGATGACCCTCAACGTCATCTGGATGCTCTGGGTGCGGCAGTTGAAGCGCTACATGCGATCGCGCGCGCGCATCGTCGCGTCGCTCGGCCAGCCGCTGCTGTATCTCGTCGCGCTCGGGTTCGGCTTCGGCCCGGTGTTCCAGCGCGCGGGCCAGGGCAGCTATCTCGAGTTCCTCGCGCCGGGCGTCATCGCGATGACCATTCTGTTCACCGCGATCTTCTCGGGCATCGAGCTGATCTGGGATCGGCAGTTCGGCTTCCTCAAGGAGACGCTCGTGGCGCCGGTGCCGCGGCTGACGATCATGATCGGCCGGACGCTCGGCGGCGCGACCGTCGCGGTGATCCAGGGGCTGATCGTCGCGATCGCGTGCCTGATTGTGGGCGTCCGCATCAACGATCTGTCGGGGATGCCGCACGCGTTCGCGTTCATGGCGCTCGTCGCGGTGATGTTCACGGCGCTGGGGACGGCGTTCGCGTCCATGATGGAAGACTTCCAGGGCTTCCAGCTCGTGATGAACTTCCTCGTGCTGCCGATCTTCTTCCTCTCCGGCGCGCTGTTCCCGCTGGAGAACGTCCCGCGCCTGCTGGGATTCATCGCGGCGATCGATCCGCTGTCGTACGGCGTAGACGGCCTGCGCTATGCGCTCACCGGCGCCGCGCATTTCAGTCTGGCCGCCGACTACGCCGTCCTCGGCGGGCTCACCGCGCTGCTGCTGTGGGGCGGCAGCGTCCTGTTCTCGCGCATCCAGGTGTAAGTGGTGTGGGTCAGCCCTTTAAGGGCTGACGACGAGCGAAAACACTGGTGTGCCCTGGGGTAAGATGCGCGCCATGCGCCTACGGGCCCTGCTGCTGCTGACGCTCGTGGCGGCCGCCGCGTGCGATCGTCCCGCGCCGGAGCGTGTTCCGGCGCCTATCGTCTACACGATGCGGTTCCCCTCTCCCGACGCGCATCTGGCGAACATCGAAGCGCGCATTCCTGCCGGCGGCGAGACGACGATTGAACTCATGCTTCCCGTGTGGTCTCCCGGCTACTATCGCGTCGAGGACTACGCGGGGAACGTCAAGGAGTTCCGCGCGGAAGGCGTGAGCGGCGCGCCGCTGAGCGTGTCGAAACCGAAGGAGAACCACTGGGCCGTCGCGACCGGCGCATCGGCGGCGACCGCGACAAGACGGTCAGCTACGACGACAAGGGGCCGATCGTCGGGTTTCTGCTCGACGCGCGTATCCGCCGCGCGACCGATGGTGCGAAGTCGCTGGACGACGGGATGAGGCTGGCGTATCAACGATACAGCGGCGGGAATTGCTCGAAGACCGCGGGTCTCTGTGGGTCAGCCCTTTCAGGGCTGGCCAGTGAGCTCACAGGCCCAGCAGCGGCCGGAGGCGCTCCCGAACCTCGTCCACCGCGACCGCGTCGGCCTTGCCGGCGAACTCGGCGT
>DASSOM010000041.1:0-7386 GCA_035700625.1 Vicinamibacterales bacterium | reverse complement strand
GGCCGTGCCGGCGTCGAGGCGATGGTTCCAGACCGCTGTGACGAACGACCCGGGACGGTATTCCCACCGGAACACGGCCGTCGCGTTCATCGACTCGAGGACTTCGTCCGGACGATCGAACGAGACGGCCGATCCGTCCGGCAGCCGCGCGGCAATCCGATCGTCTGACAGCAGGCGCGTGGTGATGGCGGCGACGCGATCGGACGGCCGTGCCGCGCGCGGCGCGGCGACGACCTGATAGCGATCGTACGCGCCGGTGCTCACGAACGGCTGAACGTACAGCTGCAGCAGCGCGTGCACGGTGAAGATCACGTCGGTGCGCGCGGTCAGCGAGACCGTCCGCTGACGCAGCCGCGCGACGACGAACCGGCCGTCGGGCTGCGCGACGTACTGCCAGCCGACGGTTTCGTCCGTCAGCGCCGGGGCGAGCGACCATTCGATCCGCTCGCTCGCGCGCGCGCTCAGCTGCGGCGCCAGCGACACCGACCATGAGCCGCTGTCCGGCTCGCGGCTCGCGGACGCGTCGAGAATCGCCGACCACGCCGCGTTGCGCGTGTCCGTGTCGACGACCGCGTGAAACGTATCGCGCGTGGGAAGCCGCAGGGCCGGTCCGCCGCGCAGCCATTCCATCGACAGCGCCGGCAGATCGCGCGTCCACTCGAGCGTCGCGTCCCAGTAGCTGCGGAAGTCCGCGCGTACGAACGCGTCGACGGTTTTCGCGCGCGGCTCGCCGGAGGTCGACCAGCCCACGCCCAGGTTCTTCGAGCCGAACGTCCACCGCCGCACCCAGCCGTCCGTCGTCGTCGTCTCGTGATGCCAGTCCGCTTTCACGAGCGTCCAGTCGGCGTTGCGCTGGAAGCCGAGATCGTTGACCTCGAACCCCGGCGAGATCCGCTCGCCGGCGAGACTCCATTGCCACGATCCCGCGACGCGCGCGAACCGCACCTGCCCGGCCGCGCCCGTCATCGATGTGGAGGGGGTCCACGCCTGACGCGCGTCCGGACGCGTGAAGCCGTGGCGCGGATCGGCCGCCACCGCGGCGATCGCCGCGCGGCTTCCCTCGACGCGGCTCCCGAGCATCCAGCCGCGCAGTTCGTAGCCGCGGCCTGCGAACCGATGCCGGCCATCGAGACCGAGGACCCACGCACCCGTCCCGAACTGCTCCTCGAGGCCGCCGTCGACTCGAAGCCGATCGACGCCCGCGACGATGCCGCCAAGCGACGATTCACCATTCCGGAATGCGCGGGACGCGCGGACGACGGTGGTCAGCGCGGCCGGCTCGAGCGGCACCTCGTGTGACGGCGCCGCGCTGGCCACGACGATGTCTTCGCGCGCGGTCGCGGCGGTGAACATGCCAATCGTCCAGCCCCGGCGGGTCCTGCCGGTCAGCTTCGCGGCGCCGAGAATCGTCGTGGCGTCGGGCCGCGCCTCCGGCGCGGCGTCGTCGGGCACGCGGCCGGCAGGCGGACGCCCGATCCGCCGTGAGTAGAACGGCGTGTCCTGCTGGAAGGAGGTGCCGCGCGTCGCGAAGTCGAGTCCCGCGTCGAAGGCGAACGCGCCGGCGTTCTCGACGAAGAACGGGCGCCGTTCGGTCTGGAACAACTCGAACGTCGTGAGATTGATCTGCGCCGGATCCGCTTCGACCTGCCCGAAGTCCGGGAGCGCCGTCGCCGTGAGGACGAAGCTCGACCCGAGGCCGGCGCTCACGTCGGCGCCGGCGAGCAGCGTGCCGTCGCGGCCGGCAGCGCCGGACTCGACGCGGGGCGCGACAAAGGGCGTGATCTCCAGACGTCGCGGCGCGCCCCTCAGCGTCACGTGGAGATCGTTGAACTGCGACACGCAACCCGGCAGCCCCGCGAACCGCGGCGACCAGTTGGACGACTCGCCGTGCTGGGGACTGTAGCGATAGACGTTGAAGCCCCAGACCTGATCGCCGGAGGCATCCCCCGAAAACGCGAGCTGCGTGAGCGGGATCGCGAACTCCGCCGTCCAGCCGCGCGGCCCGATGCGCGCCTCCGCGCGCCACACCGCGTTCCATTCCACGTCGTAGTTCACGTCGTCGGTGAAGACGCCGTCCACCTGAACGCCGCGCGGATTCAGCCCGAAGCTGAACGCCGACCGCCGATCGCGCCGGCTGTCGAATTCCACGAACACCCAGTCCGAGAGCCCTTCGTTGTCGCGGCGGAGGAACGGGGCGCGGATGCCCGCCGGATTCGGATCGTCGAGCTGCACGGCGACGTACACCGTGGTCGCATCCACGAGGACGCGCGCCGTCGTCCGCAGCGTGGATGCCGCGCCGGGCACGGGCCGCCCCTGGATGAAGCCGGACGCCTCCGCGGCTGCCGTCCACGCGCGATCGTCCAGCCGGCCGTCGATGAGCGGTGCCTCGACGGCATCCGCGGCCTGCAGCGCGCGGTAGCCAATCAGCTTCGGATCGCACGTGGGAATCGGACAGGTCCGATCGGCCGCGCGCGCCGGCTGGACGGCGAAGAGCCACGGCAGGATCCACAGCGCATGCGCGCATGGGCGACGCAGCATCGCATGACGCTATATAACCCTTTCACGTTTGTCAACCGGTTAACAAGATTTAACAGGTTATACCGGCGCGAGCGTACAATGTGGCCATGAGCGGTGCCCCCGCGCCCCCCTTTCAGTTCGTCGGCGGCAGTCTCGCGCTCGACTTCGCGAACACGGTCGGCAACTGGGGGGACCCCGCGACCCGGCGCGACTACTTCCGCACGCCCGCGGATCTGCTGACGTGGACGCGGCTTGCCGCGATTCCCGGTCCGGCCTTCTCGGCGGCGGACGTTCCTGGCGATGCGCTGCGCCGGGTCGTGGCGCTGCGCACGGCGCTGTATCGCCTGTTCGCCGCTGCCGCGGCGGGTACCGTGGCAGCGGCGGAGGACGTGCGCGTCCTCGAGCAGGCGGTCCGCCGCGCGCGTCAGCAGCAGGCCCTCGCGGCCGATCGCCACGGCCTGACGTGGGCGTGGACGCCGTCGGCGTCGCGATTCGACCAGCTGCTCGCCGCCATCGTGTTCGACGCCGTGCGCGTACTCACGACCGCCCACGAACGGGCGCAGCTGCGCATGTGCGAGGGGGATCGCTGCGGATGGGTGTTCCTGGACCGGTCGCGCGGCCGCCGGCGCCGCTGGTGCAGCATGGCCGACTGTGGCAATCGGGAGAAGGCACGCCGGCACTACACGCGCCTCCAGAAGGCCCGGCCGGCGCGGCCGCCCCGGTCATGAGCCATTCCGAAAGCGCTTGCGGCTTTCAGGGAATGAGCGCATTCTCATGCATCCGGAGGCACGACCGATGAACACCACCACTGCCGCGGCGGCCGCGATACGGCCGGAAACGGGCCCGTTTTTGACCGATGACCTCCTCGGACGCTGTGGCGAGCGCGCCGCGGCGTACGACCGCGAGAATCGGTTTTTCACCGAGGACTTCGAGGAGCTGCGCGACTGCGGCTACCTCAAGCTGGCCGTCCCCGCCGAGTTCGGCGGCTTCGGCCGCTCGCTCGCCGAGGTCGCGCGCGAACAGCGGCGCCTCGCCTATCACGCGGCGCCGACGGCGCTGGCGATCAACATGCACGTGTACTGGACGGGCGTCGCGGCGGACCTCTGGCGCGCCGGCGACACGTCGCTCGAATGGCTGCTCAAGGCGGCCGCCGCCGGCGACGTCTTCGCCGCGGGCCACGCCGAATCGGGCAACGACATCCCGGTGCTGCTCTCGACGACGAAGGCGGAGCGGGTCGAAGGGGGCTACCGCTTCACGGGGAAGAAATCGTTCGGCAGCCTCACGCCGGTCTGGACGTTTCTCGGCCTCCACGGCATGGACACGAGCGACCCGAAGGCGCCGAAAATCGTGCACGCCTTCATGCCGCGCGACACCGAGGGCTGCCGGATCGAGGAGACGTGGGACGTGCTCGGCATGCGCGCGACGCGCAGCGAAGATACCGTTCTCGACGGCGTCTTCGTCCCCGACCGCTACATCGCGCGCGTCGTCCCCGCCGGCGCCGCGGGCATCGATCACTTCATCCTCGGCATCTTCGCCTGGGCGCTGCTCGGCTTCGGCAACATCTATTACGGCCTGGCGCAGCGCGCGCTGGATCTGACGGTCGGCTCGGTGCGGCAGAAGAAGTCGCTCGCCATCTCGCGGACGATGGCGTATCACGCCGAGGTGCAGCACCGGATCGCGGAGATGGGGCTGGCGCTCGAGGGCATCGGGCCGCATCTCGATCGCATCTGCGACGACTGGTCGGCCGGCGTGAACCACGGCGCCGCGTGGCCCGCGAAGATCTTCGCCGCGAAGTACCACGCGGTCGAGAGCGGCTGGCACGTCGTCGATCTCGCGCTGGAAGTGTCGGGCGGCTTCGGCATCTTCAAGCGAAGCGGCCTGGAGCGCCTGTTCCGCGACGCGCGCCTCGGCCGCATCCACCCGGCGAACTCGATGCTGACGCATGAGATCGTCGGCAAGACGCTGTTGGGGATCAGTCCGGACGAATCGCCGCGTTGGGGCTAGGCGAAGAGCGAGGGGCGAGGAGCGAGGAGCGAGGAGCGAACCTCGATCCTCCAACCTCGATCCTCGATCTAAACGAACATCGCCGGACTGATCTCGATCGACACCTCCGATATCCGATCGACCGGCAGTTGCGCGCGCCGGGCGTGCTCCATGATGGCGGCGATGCTCGGCGCGTCGTACTCGCAGTAGATCTTGCCGTCCGCATCCGACACGTAGCTGCGAATCCAGCGGACGTCCGGCATCGTGTTCAGCGCGGCGATGGAGCGGCGCGATGCGGCGTCGAGCGCCTCCCGGGTCAGGCCTGGAACCGATCGTTCGATGAGATACCGTGGCATCGAGTCATTCTCCCTGCGACAGCGGCGGATCGCCGAGATCGGCGAGACGCCTGGATAATTCCAGTTCCGCGTCGCGATCACCCAGAGCCTGGCGCAGATCGCGCGCGCGCGTGTAGCAATCGGCCGCGTCGCCGCGGCGTCCGAGCCGGAGCGACACCTCCCCGAGGGCAGCGAGGGCGTGCGCCTCGAGCAGCCGTTCGCCGCTGGCGTGGTTGAGCGCGGCGGCCTGTTCCAACGCGGTGCACGCTTCCTCGTAGCGCTGAAGGCGCGCGAGCGTCACGCCGACGCTGTTCAGCATCAGCCCTTCGTGCGCGCGGTTGCCGGCGCGGCGCCAGAGGCGCAGGCCGGTTTCATAGTGCGCGAGCGCGGCCGCGTAGCCGCCGCGCTCCCACTCGAGAATCCCGAGCGTATTGTGCAGCGCGCCCGCGCGGGCGTCGTCGCCAATCGCCTCCGCGAACGGCAGCGCCTGTGCGAACGCCTCGATGACCGCGGCGCGATCCGGCTCGATCCGGCGGGCCGTTCGCGCGAGCCCCTCGAGCGCGTCGAGCTCCGCGCGGCGGTCGCCCAGCGTCCGCGCCAGCGTGCGGACATTCTGCCAGACCTCGCGCGCGGTGCGCCATTCGTCCAGCCGCTCGTGCAGCCGCCCCACCTGCGCCAGCAGGTGCATCTCGCCCGCGCGGCTCTCGAGCTGCGCGAACAGCGCGGCCGCCTCGCGCAGAAGGGGGAGCGCCTCGACATCCTGTCCGAGGCCGAGCCGCAGTTCGCCCAGCGCGCGCAGCCCCTGCGCGAGCCCGGTCGCGTGGCGCGCGCGGCGCGACAGCTCGATCGCCTCCTCGTACGTCCGTACCGCGTCGTCGACGTGCCCCTGCTGCAGCTCGATGTGCGCGATCGAGATCAGGTGGAAGGACCGCTGGATCGGCAGCGAGCCCGCGAGGTCGTCGGCGCGGCGCAGGTACGCCATCGCCGTGTCGAGATCGCCGAGCGCGCGGTGGAGGTTCGCGACGTTGTGCAGCACGTAGGAAATGCGGACGAGATCGTCGGCCAGCACCGGCATCGCGAGCGCCTCTTCGAGCACCGCCCGGGCCCGATCGTGCTCCCCCAGGCTGAGGAGGACGTTGCCGAGATTCGCCAGGTCTCCCGCGATCGCGGCATCGTCCGCGCGCGCGCGATCGATGGCGAGTGCGCGTTCGGCCATCTCCAGCGCCTCGCGGTGGCGCCCCTCGTGCCACCGCAGCAGGCCGATGCTGCGGATGCAGTTGCGCTCGAGCGCGGCGTCCGACTGCTCGCGGCTGAGCCGCAGCGCGGTGCTGAACGCCCGATCCGCCGCGTCGAACGACTCGAGCAGCGTCAGCACGTCTCCCTGCCGGAGATAGGCCTGCGCGAGCTGCGGCGACGATCCGTGCGGCGCCAGCAGCGCGATCAATTCATTGATGATCTGCTGCTGACGTCCGCGCTGGCCGACCGTCTCGCACAGCCGCTCTTCTTCGAGCAGGATGTCGGCCGTCAGTGTGCGCCGCGCCTCGTCGTCCGGGAGGTGCGGCAGCCAGGATCGCACCCGCTCCACCATCGTCAGCGCGTCGCCGTACTGGCCGAGATCGCGCAGGCGCGCGACGGCATGCCGTCCGTACTCGATCGCCTCGGGCCACAGCTCGGCGCGGCTGAAGTGGAGCGCGAGCGATTCGGCGACCTCGCCGACGCGTTCCGCTGCCGTTTGTGCGAGCGCGCGGCCGATCACGCCGTGCAGCGCGCGGCGCTGATGCTCGAGCAGGCTGCCGTACGCGACCTCCTGCGTGAGCACGTGCTTGAACCGGTACGCCGGCTCCGGCAGGACGTGCGTCTGCTGGATCAGGCCGGCGGCGCGCAGCTTGTCCAGCGCGCGCGCCGGATCGACCGACGGGTCGAGCGCGGCGACCAGCAGCGCCCGCCGGAACTCGCGCCCGATCACCGAGGCAACCCTCAGGACTTCGCGCGCATCGTCGCTGAGGCGATCCAGCCGCGCGCGGATCACCGCCTGTACCGTGTCGGGCAACGCGAGCCCGTCCACGTCGCGCTGGATTTCCACGACGCCGCCTGACGTCGTCACCGCCCCTTCCTCGGCGAGCGTGTGCGCGACCTGTTCCAGGAAGAACGGGTTGCCCCCGGTGCGCTCGTGGATCCGCGCCGCGAGCTCCGGACTGACGCGCGGCACACGGAACATCGCGCTCAGGATCGCTTCGGCCGATGCACTGTCGAGCGGCTGAAGCTGCACGACTTCCGCACGGCCGCTCAGCTCGGCGATGCCCGCCCCTTCCGGGCGGCTCGTCACGACGAGCGCGGCCGCGGTGGAATCGAGGATCCCAGCGAGGTGCAGGACGACGTCGCGCGACGCCTCGTCGGCCCAGTGCCAGTCTTCGAGCAGGAGCAGCAGCGGGGATCGTCGCGCGAGCACCATGACGATCGCCGCCACGGCGTCGAGCAGCGCGGCATGCAGGTGCTCCCCCTGCAGGTGCCGCGGCAGCGGCATCTCGCTCTGGTGCAGCGACAACAGATG
>DASSOM010000040.1:0-2231 GCA_035700625.1 Vicinamibacterales bacterium | reverse complement strand
GCGCCGTCTGGCTTGCTGGAGCGACCGGAAATCCGATGCTGCCATTCCACATCGAAGCGTCCCGCGCGCTGACCGCGCGCAGTTGGGACGAAACGCAGGTGCCCGCTCCCTTCGCCACGATCGGGGTTGCCATCGGCGCGCCAATCACGGTTGACGGGATCGTGCCGTCCACAATCGACGCGCAGCGCGCCGCGCTCGAACGCGCGCTCGCCGCGCTCGAGCGACAGGCCCGTACTCTGGCCAACCGCTCCTGAAGGCTACTCGACGCCAGACAAATGGCTCCAATTACGGCGCATTTCGTCGAATCCCGGCAGAAAAGGCTCATCCATACTGGCGGCACGTTTGCAGTGACGCGTGCTGTCAGTCCGCCGATGAAGCTCTCACCGTCTACATGGTCGGTGCTCGATCTCCTGCGCCTTCGTTTCGGCGTGGAGCTGTTCGTCTTTGACGCGAGCCTCGAACCTGTCGTCGAAACCGGCATTGCGCCGGGCGCCGCGGCGGCGCTGATGGACGAACCCGGCATGCGCGAGCGCTGCCGCGCCGTGCTCGCCACCGACGACGCCCGCAGCCCGCGGACGGCGAATCGCGCCGTGCGGGCCGTGCCGTTCATGGCAGGACGCGAGGCGCAGGGCGTCCTCGTCGTCACCTCTCCCGAACGCCACGCACGCGAGTTGCGCGACGACGAAATCGTCACGCTCGATGCGGCCGCGCAAATCGGCATTGCCGTCGTCGAACAGGATCTGGCGCAGTCCCGCGACTTGAGCGCCGAGCGCGAAACGTCGCGCAGATACGAAGGCGTCCTCCGCTTTCTGCGCGTGCTCACGCAGTACGGGACGGAAGCGGAGTTGATGCGCGGCGTCGTGCAGGCCGCCACGTTGTGGTTCGACCTCGATTGCCGGGTCTACGTCAGGACGACGGCCGAGGCGTATTCGTTGTATGCCGCGCTTCCGGGTTACAGCGCGCGCGATCTGCCGGCGACGCTGAGCGTCGAGCGTGTGCGGGAATTCGCGCGCGAGACGGCCGTCAGCTCACCCGCGGACCTCGACGAGCTGGGATGGCATGTGGCGCGCGGTTCGGCGCTGGTGCTGCCGTTTGGCGGCGATCCCGAGTGGGTGCTGGTCGTCGGCGACGTCATCACGCCGGAAGTGGAGTTGACGTTCGACGCCGTCGGGCACGTCCTTGGCTGCGCGCTCGTGCGAGGCGCGATGGACCGCGACGCGCTGTGGCGGGAACGTCTTTCAGCGAGCGCCCCCCAGGGTTTCGATCGGGCGCTGCGCGACCTCCTGCGTCAACTGTCGCTCGATCTTGGCGGCCACAGCGCACGGCTGTCGATGTCGGAGGGCGGCGATGCGAAGACGCTGGCGTTTGCCGGCGACGCGGCTGCCGCGGCCGGCACGGCGGCCTACGATCTGCAGTTCGGCAGGCGACGGATGACGCTCGAAGTCGGCCACGGTCCGGGCGGGCCGACGTTCGAGCAGATCGCGCTGCTGCGCGCGTGGATCCGCGTCGTCGAGCCATGGTTGCTCGGCGCGTCAACCGGCGACGCTCCGGTATCGGAATCCGAGGCGGAAATCTTCGAGCGTCGTATCCAGGATGAAGTCGAACGGGCCAAGCGATCGGACGCGGGGCTCGGGGTGGTGCTGGTGCGCGCCGAGCGTGCCGCAACGCCCGCGGCGCAGGAGCCCTTACTCAACGCGCTCCGCTCCGCCTCGCGCGCGTCGGACCTCACGGGCCGCGTGCGCGACGGCATGCTCGCGATCGTCCTGATTCACGCGAAACCAGAAGGCGCCGAATCGGTTGTCGCGCGCTTGCGGCGTCGTCTGAAGTCCGCGGGCGCGCAGGCAGGCATCCGCATCGGTCACGCCATGTTCTCGCCGGAGATCTCGTCGGCTGACGCGTTGATTCGCGCGGCCGTGGGCGAGATGGACGCAACGTAGGGCGCCCCTTTATGGGGGCGCGAGCAACGTAGGGCGCCCCTTTACGGGCGCGAGCAACGTAGGGCGCCCCTTTATGGGGCGCCAGCCAGTGGCCAGCTTCCAGCTGCCAGCTTGATAAGGAAGCCGGTCCTCCTCAAAAAGCTGGAAGCTGGCGGCTGGAAGCTGGCTGCTGTTTTCGTCTATACTCAACGACTCGTTCTACAGTTCTTTGTGACTGACCAATGCCGCAGCCTTCCGGCGGTCCGGTCGATTCTCGTGTACCTGGTGAGGTCGGTGTGCGCGTGACTGGCGTCT
>DASSOM010000039.1:0-17900 GCA_035700625.1 Vicinamibacterales bacterium | reverse complement strand
ACGCGCAGCTTCGTGCTGCAGGACGAGGACGGCAACGTGGAGCCGACGCATTCCATCTCCGCCGGCCTCGACTACGCTGCCGTCGGGCCCGAGCACGCATGGCTGCGGGAGCGCGGGCGCGCCGAGTACACATGGATCGATGACGGGACGACGCTGGAGGCTTTCCAGCGGATCGCGCGCGAGGAAGGACTGCTGCCGGCGCTCGAATCGTCGCACGCCGTCGCACACGCCATCGCCATCGCGCCGTCGATGCCGCGCGACGCCGTGCTGCTCGTCAACCTCTCAGGCCGCGGCGACAAGGACGTGCTGAGCGTGCGGCAGGCGCTCGAAGGAACGCGCGAGGGAGCGGCCGTATGAGCTCACGTCTCGACCCCACGTTCGCGCATCTGCGATCCAACGGCGGCCGTGGGTTGATCGCCTACGTCACGGCTGGAGATCCGTCGCTGGACCAGACCGCGGCGATGCTGCCGGCGCTGTGCGAGGCGGGCGCGGACGTCCTCGAGATCGGCGTGCCGTTTTCCGATCCGCTGGCGGACGGACCGGTCATCCAGCGCGCGTCGGAGCGCGCGCTCGCGGCGGGCACGACGCTGCGTCGCACGCTGCAGCTCGTGCGGGACGTCCGCGACCGCGTCGCCGCGCCGATGGTGCTCTTCACCTATGCCAATCCGATCGTGCGGATGGGGGAGGCAGCGTTCGCCCGCGCAGCCGCGGACGCCGGCGTCGACGGGGTGCTCGTGCTCGATCTGCCCATCGAGGAAGCGGACGCCTTTCGGCAGCAGCTGGTCGACGCCGGCCTCGATCCCATCTTTCTCCTGAGTCCGACGACGACTGACGAGCGCATCGATCGGGCGGCAGCGCTGGGCCGTGGATTTCTTTACGTCATCTCGCGGCTTGGTGTCACGGGCGCGCGCGATCGATTGTCTGACGCCGCGGCGCCGCTCATCGAGCGCATTCGCCGGCGCACGGACATGCCGATCGCGCTGGGCTTCGGCATCTCGCGCCCCGAACACGTGACCGAGGCCACCACCTGGGCCGACGCCGCCGTCGTCGGCAGCGGTCTGGTGAATGTCATTGCGGAGCACGCACGCTCCGCCGATTTGCCGCGGCAGGCGGCGGCGTATGTGCGATGGCTGAAGAACGGGTAAGCGGCGGGCTCGACGATTTGCGCGGGCGGATCGACCTGCTGGACGAGCATCTCGTTCGTCTGCTGAACGCGCGCGCGGCCTGCGCGCTCGAGATCGGGCGGCTCAAGCGGCAGGCCGGGGTCGACATCTACCAGCCGTCACGCGAGTCCGAGGTGCTGAATCACGTCGAGGGCGTGAACACGGGGCCGCTGGACGGCCCGGCGATCCGGCGCCTGTTCGAGCGGATCATCGACGAGGCGCGTCGGCTCGAACGGATCGCGGAGGAGGCGGCGCGATCGGATCTCACGCCAAGGAGCGAAGGAGCCAAGGGATCTCACGCCAAGGAGCCAGGGCGCTAAAAGATCTCACGCCAAGGAGCTAAGGAGCCAAGGGATCTCACGCCAAGGAGCTAAGGAGCCAAGGGATCTCACGCCAAGGAGCCAAGGAGCCAGGGGATCTCACGCCAGGGAGCGAAGGAGCCAAGGGGATCTCACGCCAGGGAGCGGGGGGCGCGAAGGGAACGCGGTATCATCTGAGGTTACACAATCATGGTCGTGGTCATGCAGGAGAAGGCGTCCGACGAGCAGGTGCAGGGTGTCATCGCGCACCTCGTCGGAATGGGATACGACGTGCACCGGTCGACGGGCGCGCTGCGGACGGTGCTCGGCGCCGTCGGGGGGAATCGCCAGTTCGATCCGCGGCTGATCGAAGTGCTCGACGGCGTCCAGGAAGTGATTCGCATCACCGAGCCGTACAAGCTCGCGAGCCGCACCTTTCGATCGGAAAACACCGTCATCACGATTGACGACTTACGCGTCGGCGGTGACGAAGTCGTCGTCATGGCCGGTCCGTGCTCGGCCGAGAGCGAGGAGCAGGTCGAATCGACGGCGGCGGCGGTGAAGCGCGCAGGCGCGAAGGTGCTTCGCGGCGGCGCCTACAAGCCGCGCAGCAGCCCCTACAGCTTTCAGGGGCTGGGCGAGGAAGGACTCCAGCTGCTTTCGTCGGCCGCGCGTCGGCATTCGCTGAAGCTCGTCTCCGAGGTGATGGACATCAGCCAGCTCGAGACGATCGACAAGTACGCCGACATCCTGCAGGTCGGGGCGCGCAACATGCAGAACTTCACGCTGCTGCGCGAACTCGGCCGCGCGCGCAAGCCCGTGCTGCTGAAGCGCGGCATCTCCGCGACGATCGAGGAGTGGCTGCTGTCGGCCGAGTACATCCTGTCGGGCGGCAACATGAACGTGATGCTCTGCGAGCGCGGCATCCGCACGTTCGAGAGCTACACTCGCAATACCCTCGATATCTCCGCCATCCCCGTCGTCCAGAAACTGAGTCATCTGCCGATTCTCGTGGACCCGAGCCACGGCACGGGCAAGCGCGACAAGGTCGCGCCGATGGCGCGCGCCGCGGTCGCGGCCGGGGCGGACGGACTCCTGATCGAGGTGCACTGCGATCCGGACCACGCGCTCAGCGACGGCGCGCAGTCGCTGTTCCCGTCGCAGTTCGATCGCCTCATGGCCGAACTGCGCATCATCGCGCCGGCTATCGGCCGCAGTATCTGTCTCGAACCGGTCGCGCGCCGCGGCTGGGGCTTCTGATCGGACGCAGCGGAGTGGCGAAGGTCCTGCCGCTTCGCGGCGAAAGCCGGCAGCCGGATGGGCCCCCGCCGGACCCGCCGCTGTTCGGCACCATCGCGATTGCCGGCGTCGGCCTGATCGGCGGCTCCATCGCGCTGGCCGTCAAGCGCCGGTGGCCCGGGGCGGTCGTCATTGCGGTGGATGACAAGGCGGCGACTGATGCCGCGCTCCGCATGGGTGCGGCGGATGTCGCCGGGGAGACGCTGCTCCTCTCCGCCGAAGCGGATCTCGTCGTGCTGGCCGCGCCCGTGCTGCAGAACCTGCGGCTCATCGCCGAACTTCCCGAATACCTTCAGCGTCCGGCCATCGTCACCGACGTCGGGAGCACCAAGCGGACGATGGCGCGTGCGGCGGCGTCGCTGCCGGACCACCTGCGATTCGTCGGAGGACATCCGTTCGCCGGAGCCGCACGCGGCGGCGTGCAGCAGGCGCGCGCCGATCTGTTCGATGGCCACGCGTGGATGCTGGCGCTCGCGGAGGACGACGCGTCGGACACGGCGGCGAAGGTGGAAGCGTTCGTGACTGGTCTTGGCGCGGTCCCGCGACGCATGGACGCGGACGTTCACGATCGCCTGGCGGCGGCCGTCAGTCATCTGCCGCAGCTTGCGGCGACCGTGTTGATGGACGTCGTGGGCACGCAGGCAGGAGAGGAGGGGCTGGCCATTGCCGGCCGCGGGCTGCTCGACACGACGCGCCTCGCGTCGAGCGCGTCGGCCATGTGGGCGGACGTCGTGGCGACGAACGAGGAGCACATCGCGGCAGCGCTCGACGGCCTCATCGCCGCGCTGACCGAGCTGCGCGGTTCGCTCGGCCGCGATCGCCAGGTGCTGGAGCGCATGTTCGCCTCAGCGAACACGTGGCGCGCCGCGCTGGAACGCGGCCAGAGTGGTGAGCCGGTGTGAACATGTCAGGGCTAAAGCCCTGACCCACAAGTCACACCGTGTGGGTCAGCCCTGACCTGAAGTCATGTGGGTCAGCCCTTTATGGGCTGACGACACCAATCGCCTCACTCGGTCGTTTTCTTCGCCTCATCCGGCCGCGCCGGCGCCTTCCAGTCGATGCCGCGGGCGTACTTCATCAACCAGGCGATTTCCTCGATATCGCGAATCCGCTGATGGTGCGGTTCGCGGAACCCGTGCGGCTCTCGCGGAAAGCGGATCAGCCGCGTGGCGATCGCGCGATCCTTCAGGCCCTGGTAGAACATCATGCTCTGGCCGATCGTGTCGGTCGTGTCTTCCTCGCCGTGGAACAGGATCGTGGGCGTCGTCACGCTGGCGATGTGCGTGTAGGACGACTGACGCCGATACGCTTCTGCGTTGTCCCACGGCGTGCCGCCGATGTACCAGAGCCGCACGTCGTGATTGAAGCCCATCGCGTACTCGGAGCTCCAGTCGGTGACCATCGCGCCGAGGGAGGCGGCTTTGAAGCGTGGCGTCTGCGTGATCGTCCAGCCGCCGAGGATGCCGCCGTAGCTCCAGCCTCGAATCGCGAGCTGCTGCGGATCGACGATGCCGTCGGCGATCAGCTTGTCCACCCCGGTCATCAGATCCTGATAGTCGCCGCCGCCGATGTCCTTCATGTTGCCGCGGAGCAGGGTGTCGCCGTAGCTGCTGCTGCCGCGGACGTTCGGCTCGAGCACGGCCCAGCCGAGTCCCGCGTACACGTGATTGATGCCGCGGAACGACGGCGTCCAGACGCCCGCGGGGCCGCCGTGGACGCTGAGCAGCAGCGGCAGTTTCGTACCCGGCTTGTAGTCGGCCGGCAGCCAGAGCAGCCCCTCGATCTTCGTTCCGTCGCGGCTCGTCCAGGTCATCACGCGGAAGGTGGCGAGCTGCAGTGAGCCGACGGACGGGTTCACTTTCGTGAGCGTCGTGACGTCGCCGCTGGAGAGCGTCGTGATCGACACATCGGGTGGCGCGGTCGGGCTGCTGGTGATCCCGGCGGCGATCGTGAGATCCGGCGTGACGGAATCAAGGCCGACCATGCGATCGCCCGCGGGTGTGATCGCGCGGACGTCGCCGCTCGCGACGTTCAGCTCGTAGATTCCCGCACGGCCGTTCTTCGTCCCGCCGAACACGATCCGCTGTCCGTCGCGGCTCCACACGGCGCGGCCGATCGCTCCGCTGTAGCGGCCGGAGATGATCTTCGCCGTCCCCCCGGACGCCGGCACGATCCACAGTTTGCCCTCCGCGAGTTCCCAGCGCGTCTGGTCCGGCGCCTCGAACACGATCGATTGTCCGTCGGGCGACCACATGAGATTCGATTCAGGCGCCTGATTGTGCGTCAGCTCCTGACGTTCGCTCGTCGCGACGTCGACCACCGCAATCTCCGATTTGTACTGGCCGTTGCGTGTGGCGTCCGGCCGCCAGGTGTAAGCGACGCGGCGTCCGTCCGGCGACGGGGCGAAGTCGCCGATGAGCAGCGGTTCCTTCGTGATGCGCGTTTCCTTCCGGCTGTCGAGCGGGATCGTCCACAGCTCCGCGTAGTGGCCGCGGCTCTGGCCGTTCGGCCCTTCGTCGACGAAGATCGCGTCCTCACCGGATTTCTCCGCGGCCTTTTCCTTTTCGCTCTGCGGGATCGTTGCCGTGAAGAAGATCCGTGAGCTGTCGGCGGACCACTCGAACGCGCGGATGGCGCCGTCGTGCGAGGTCAGGCGTGTGGCCTCGCCGCCGTCCGCGCGAATCAGCCAGATTTCCGCACCCGAGTCGCCGCTGCCTTCCTTCTGGTCGCGCGTCGAGAGGAGCGCAACCCAGTTGCCGTCCGGCGACCAGCGCGGCGACCGATCCTTGTCGCTGCCGAGAAACTGGTATGGCTCGCCGCCATCGACGCCGGCCACCCAGATCGAGCTGACCCGCTTGTTCGCCTTCCACTCCTTGATCTCGGACCTCGTGAACAGCACGCGTTTGCCGTTCGGCGAAATCTGCGCGTCCGACACCTGCACCATGTCGATCACGTCGTCGACGGTGGGCGGGCGGTGGTTTTGCGCCGTGGCGCTCGCGGCAGCGAACAGGAAGCAGAGGAGAACGGCGGTACGCGCGGCGGTGCGAGTCATGGTGGCTCCAGGTGTGAGGCGATCGTGCGCGCGAAATTATAATCGGAGAAGGATGTCCTCACCACTCTGGGTGCCCTCGCCGGAGCGCCGCGCGCGCACGAACATGACCGCCTTCATCGAGCGCGTCCGGGAGCGCTGCGGTGTGCCAGTCGCGGGCTACGAGGACCTCTATGCGTGGTCGCTGCGCGAGCCGTTCCGCTTCTGGGACGCCATGTGGGACTTCGGCGGCATCGTCGCCTCGCAGCGGGGGGACCGCGTCGTCGAGGACTTCGACCGGATGCCGGGCGCGCGCTTCTTTCCGGGTGCGCGGCTCAATTTTGCGGAGAATGCGCTCCGTCGGAAAGGGAGCGACCCCGCGATGATCTTCCACGGCGAGGATCGCGTGCGCGACACGTGGTCGTTCGACCGTCTGCACGAGGAGGCCGCGGGGTTCGCGGGGGCGCTACGCGCGATGGGGATTCGTCCCGGTGACCGCGTCGCGGGATACGTTCCGAACATCCCGCACGCGATTGCCGCGGCCCTTGGCGCCGCGGCCGTCGGCGCGGTGTGGTCCTCCTGTTCGCCGGACTTCGGCGTCCAGGGGCTGCTCGACCGGTTCGGGCAGATCGAGCCGCGCGTGTTCGTTTGCGCGGACGGATACTTCTACGGCGGACGCCAGTTCGATTCGATCGCGCGCGCGAGCGAGGCGCTGCGGCGGCTGCCGTCGGTCGAGCACACGATCGTCATTCCGTACGCGTCCGCGGATCCCGATCTGCGCCCGCTCCCGGGCGCTCGCGTGTGGGACGAGGTGACGGGTCCGCATCGCGGGACGGCGTGCGTGTTCGAACAGCTTCCGTTCGATCACCCGCTGTATGTCATGTACTCGTCCGGCACGACCGGCGTCCCGAAGTGCATCGTCCACGGCGCGGGCGGGACGCTCATCCAGCATCTGAAGGAGCATCAGCTCCACTGCGACATCCATCCGGGCGACCGCGTGTTCTACTTCACGACGTGCGGCTGGATGATGTGGAACTGGCTGGTGACGGTGCTCGCCTCCGGCGCGACGCTGCTGCTGTACGACGGCTCGCCGTTCCATCCCGACGGCAACGTCCTGTTCGATTTCGCGGACGAGACCGGGATGACGCTGTTCGGCACGTCTGCGAAGTTCATCGACGCGGTGGCGAAGGCCGGCCTGAAACCGATCGACACCCACCGTCTCGACACCGTGAGGACGATGACGTCGACGGGATCGCCGC
Source organism: Vicinamibacterales bacterium (assembly GCA_035700625.1). Taxonomy (GTDB): domain Bacteria; phylum Acidobacteriota; class Vicinamibacteria; order Vicinamibacterales; family 2-12-FULL-66-21; genus DASSOM01. The sequence goes on along the minus strand of DASSOM010000039.1, from coordinate 10,852 downwards.
TGGCGCCCGAAGGCTTCGACTTCGTGTATCAGTCGATCAAGCAGGACATCCATCTGGCGTCGATCTCCGGCGGGACCGACATCATCAGCTGCTTCGTCGGCGGCAACCCGATCGGCCCGGTGTGGCGCGGCGAGATTCAGGCGCGGGCGCTCGGGATGGCGGTCGAGGTGTTCGACGATCAGGGGCGGCCGGTGCGGCAGCAGCCGGGAGAGCTGGTCTGCACGATGCCGTTCCCGTCGATGCCCGTCGGTTTCTGGAACGATCCGGACGGCCGCAAATATCACGCGGCGTACTTCGAACGGTTTCCCGGCGTGTGGACCCACGGCGACTGGGTCGAGCTGACCGGGCACGACGGGATGATCATCTATGGACGCTCGGACGCCGTGCTCAATCCGGGCGGCGTGCGGATCGGCACCGCGGAGATTTATCGGCAGGTCGAACAGCTGCCGGAGATCGTCGAAAGCCTGGTGATCGGACAACGCTGGGACGGCGACGAGCGCATCGTCCTTTTCGTGCGGCTGCGCGAGGGGCTCGTGCTCGACCAGGCGCTTCAGGATCGCATCCGGCATCAGATTCGCGAGAACACGACGCCGCGCCATGTACCGGCGCGCATCGTCCAGGTGCCGGAGATCCCGCGCACGCGCAGCGGCAAGATCGTCGAGCTGGCTGTGCGCGACGTCGTCCACGGTCGCGAGGTGCGCAATCGCGAAGCGCTCGCGAATCCGGAGGCGCTGGAGCATTTCCGCGATCGAGTGGAGCTGGGGGAGTGATATGTGTAATTGGTGAGTTGGTGGATTGGTGAATTGGTGAATTGAATTGGTGAATTGAATTGGGAGTTGGCACTTTGGAAATTGGGAGTTCTGCCGTCATTCTTTCTGCCTGCCGGACACCCATCGGGTCGTTCGGCGGTGTACTCAAGGATTTGTCCGCGTCCGACCTGGGCGCCATCGTCATTCGTGAAGCGATCGCACGCGCCGGCGTGAAGCCAGCCGAAATTGGCGACGTCATCATGGGCTGCGTGCTGCAGGCGGGGCAGGGGATGAACGTCGCGCGGCAGGCGGCGATCAAGGCCGGGATTCCGGTGGAAGTTCCGGCCGAGACCGTCAATCGCGTCTGCGGATCCGGGTTGCAGGCGGTCGTGCACGCGGTCGAAGCGGTGAAGGCCGGTTTCATCGACGTGATGGTCGCCGGGGGCACCGAGTCGATGAGCAACGCGCCGTACCTGTTGAAAGGGGCGCGCTGGGGCTATCGGATGGGCAATGCCGAAGCGATCGACTCGATGCTGCACGAGGGGCTGACGTGCGCCATCAAGGGCTGCCACATGGGGATGACGGCGGAGGAGGTCGCGAAGCGCTACGGCGTGTCGCGCGCCGATCAGGACGCATTCTCGGCCGAGAGCCAGCGGCGCGCCGTGGAGGCCGTCAACTCCGGCATTTTCGAGAAGGAGATCGTGCCCGTCAGCGTTCCACAGCGCAAAGGCGATCCGATTGTCGTCTTGAAGGACGAATACCCGCGGCCGGGAACGACGGTGGAGAAGCTGGCCGCCCTGCGGCCGGCGTTTACGAAGGAAGGAAGCGTCACCGCTGGGAATGCGTCCGGCATTAACGACGGCGCGGCGGCGCTCGTGATCGCGACCGAGCAGAAAGCGCGCGATCTCGGACGCAAGCCGCTGGCGCGCATCCTTTCTTACTGCACCGTCGGCGTCGATCCCATGATCATGGGGATGGGGCCGGTCGAGGCGATGCGGCGCGCGGCGGAACGCGCCGGGGTCGCGCTCGGCGATCTCGATGCGATCGAGCTGAACGAGGCCTTCGCCGCGCAATCGCTCGCCGTCGTCCGCGAGCTGAAGCTGGATCCGGCGAAGGTGAACGTCCACGGCGGCGCGGTTGCGCTCGGCCATCCCATCGGCGCCAGCGGCGCGCGCATTCTGACGACGCTGGTGCACGTGCTGCAGGCAAGAGGCGGCGGCCGCGGTGCGGCGTCGCTGTGCATCGGCGGCGGCATGGGCACCGCGATGATCGTGGAAGCCATGTGACGCTCCGGATCCCCGCGGACGTGCACGCGGCCATCGTCGCGCACGCGCGTCGCGATGCGCCGGACGAGTGCTGCGGATTTCTGCTCGGGGCTGATGATGCTGTCGATGAAGCCTGTCCGGCGCGCAACCTGACGCGCAGCCCCACCCGGTTCCTCGTCGATCCCGAAGACCACTTCGCCGCCATCCACCGCGCGCGGGCCACCGGCCGCGCCGTACGCGCGGTGTATCATTCCCACCCGTCCGGCCCGCCACGTCCGTCTGCCAGTGATGCCGCGGAGATGCGGGATCCCGAGCTGATTTACGTGATCGTCTCGTTGGCGCCGGAGGTGACGGTGTCGGCGTGGCAGTGGGTTGAAGAGAGGTTTGTGGAGGTGCGGCTGGTCGTGTCGTAGGGCGGGTCTTCAGACCCGCCGCAGCGTCGGCGAACTCTTCCTTGCGTAGATTCCTTACTCCCCTCCGCCCCCGATCTCCCGCACGCCCGGACGGATCTTCACCAGCGTGCTGCCGGCGCCGAGCACCTTGTCGTTCTTCTTCAGCCGGAACTGCACCCGGTACTCGCCCGACAGGCGGAACACGCGGTCGGCGATGTAGTGCCGCTTGATTTCGCTCTTGCCCGCTTCGTACGGCTCGCAGTCGACGGTGTGCTCCGACGTCGTCCCGTCGCCCCAGTCCCATTCGACGGTCGAACAGTAGTACTCCTCGAAATCGTTCGCGCCGCCGCGGAGGTCCGCGGTGAAGACGACGCGCGCCGGGGAGAACGCGATCGTGGGGGAGGCCTTCAGCGAGATCGACGGACGATCTTTGTCAGTCGGGGGAGCCGGCGCGTCCGAAGGAGCGGACCAGGCAAGGGGAGCCAGCAGCAGCAGAAGCGCGGGCAGAGAGTACGCAGCACGGCGGATCCGCATGAATACCTCCGGGGGCAGGGCGCAGGGCACATTCTAGCAGACTATAATTTCCCGTCATGCCGTCCGTTGCCACCGCGCCCACGATTCGCCTCGTTCGTGACCCGATCGCCAGGGTCGACACCGATCTTCTATTGATCCCCCTCTTCGAAGGAGAACCCGCCGGTGCAATGGCGGGGCTCGACGAGGCCGCGGGCGGCGAACTCCGCCGCGCGCTCGAGTGCTCGGAGCTGCGCGGCCGGCCGTTCGAACTGCTGGTGACGCCGCTGGCCAGGGACGGATGGCGCGCGCGCCGTGCCGCGCTCGTCGGCGCTGGCTCAGCCGCGACGCTCGACACGGATCGTCTGCGACGCGTGGCGGCGGCCGCCGCGCTCACCGGGCGCCAGCGTCGCGCCGATCGGATCGCCTTCGTGGTGCGGGCCGGATCGCTCGACCCGGCCCGCGCCGTCCAGGCAGTTGCCGAGGGCCTGACGCTTGCGGCGTTCAGCGGCGAGATCTACAAAACAGGCGAGCGGCTCGGACCTCCCGCGCGCGACGTCCAGATCGTCGCGCCGGCCGACGCGCCGGGGCTGGACGCGGCGGTCGAACGCGGACGCATTCTCGGCGAGTCGTCGAACCTCGCCCGCGCGCTCTGCAACGAGCCGTCGAACGTCCTCACACCACGCGTCTTCGCGGAGCGCGCGTCCGCGATTGCCGCCGAAGGGGGCATCTCGGTCGAGATCCTCGACCAGCCCGCGATCGAACGGCTGAAGATGGGGCTGCTTCTGGGCGTCGCGCGCGGCAGCGCGGAGCCGCCACGGCTGATCGTGCTGCGACACGATCCACCCGGCGCGCCGGCGACGCCCATCCTCGGGCTGGTGGGGAAGGGCGTCACCTTCGACACGGGCGGCATCTCGATCAAACCGGCGGACGGCATGGAGCGGATGAAGGACGACATGGCCGGCGGCGCCGCCGTCATCTGCGCGATGCGCGCGATCGGCCTCCTCCGTGCGCCGATTCGCGTCGTCGGCATCGTGCCTGCCACGGAGAACATGCCCGGGGGGAAAGCCATCAAGCCCGGTGACGTGCTCACCGGCGCGAGCGGCAAAACGGTCGAGGTCATCAACACCGACGCGGAAGGACGGCTCGTCCTCGGCGACGGACTGTGGTACGCGCAGCAGCTCGGTGCGACGCACCTCGTGGACGTCGCGACGCTCACCGGCGCATGCGTGGTGGCGCTCGGCCGCGCCGCCTCCGGCCTCTTCGGGCAGCCGGACGCGTGGCGCGAGATCGTGCGTCAGACGGCGCAGGATGCCGGCGATCGCTGCTGGCCGATGCCGTTGTACGACGAGTACGGTGAGCAGCTCCGCAGCGAGATCGCCGACATGATGAACTCGGGCGGACGTCCGGCCGGCGTGTGCACGGCGGCGATGTTCCTGAAGGAATTTACGAACGGTCTGCCGTGGGCGCACCTGGACATCGCCGGGACCGCGTGGGCCGAGGAAGCGAAGCCGTATCAGCCCAAGGGGGCTACGGGGATTGCGGTGCGGACGCTGGCGGAGCTGCCGTTCGGGTGGAAGTCGTGGGCGTGACGCGCAGCGCTTCCGAGTCGGGCACGGATTCGAGGTTGTAGCGCGCGCGCAGCAGCTTGACGCCGATCAGAATCCCGCCCAGCAGCAAGCCGAGCACGACCGCGGCGAGCACGAGCACACCCACCAGCCCGATCGCGGCGATCAGCAGGTCCGCGACCGTGGCTTCCTTGACGGGCTCGTCGAGGACCTTGACGATGATGGGCTGCGCCTGAAGCAGGAGCACGCTTCAATTTTACCGCAGCCCCAACGCGCCGCTGGCAGCGTCAGTAGCTCGACGTGGCCGCCGTTTTCAACGTCTTGAGCGAATGCTGGTACCTGACCACGGCGTCGCAGAGCGACTGCGCGATCTGCTGCCGGTAGCTCGAGGTCTTCAGCAGCCGGCCCTCCTGCTTGTTCGTGACGAATGAAATCTCCGCCAGGACGCTCGGCATGCCCGCGCCGATCAGGACGACGAAGGGCGCCTGCTTCACGCCGAGGTCGCGCAGCGCGCTGTTGCGCGGCTTGAGACGCTTCACCATCGAACGCTGCACCATGTCGGCGAAATCCCGCGACTCGTTGATTTTGTTGTTCAGCGCGATCGCCTTGACGATGTCCGGCAGCTTGTTCATGTTCCTCGCCGAGCCGGCGTTCTCGCGCGCGGCGACCGCCTCCGCTTCCGGGTTCGTCGCGAAGTTCAGGAAGTAGGTTTCGATGCCGTGCGCGGCCTTGTTGCGGCTTGCGTTCGCGTGGATCGAGAGGAACACATCGGCGCCGGCGCGATTGGCAATGGCGGTCCGCTCCTCGAGCGGGATGAAGATGTCGGTGTCGCGCGTCATCACGACCTCGACTCCCTCTTTCTGCAGGAGATCGCGCACGCGAAGCGCGACGTCGAGCGTGAGGTCCGCCTCGTCGAGTCCGTTGCCGTGGGCGCCCGGATCGTGGCCGCCATGGCCGGCGTCGATGACGACGCGCGACACGCTCAGACCGAGCTGGCGGGCGATGGAGAACTTGCCGTTCGAGTTCGCGGCCGGGAGCGCGGGCGCCGGAGGAACAGCTGCCGCGGGCCTCGCCGGAATGGGCTTCGGGTTGCGGTTCACGGCTGGCGTCGCGTCGGACGTGGACGGCCCCGCTGTGGACGGCGCGGTGGACGGTCCGGACGTGCCCTCCGGGCGCGGGGCCGCGCCTGCCGCGGCGCGCTTGAAATCCACGACGAAGCGGTACGGGTTGTAGAGCGAATACGCACTGTAGCCCGCGACGCCCGCGAGATCGACTGCGACGCGCGTGGTGTTGTGCGGATGACGTCCCACGCGAATCTCGCCCAGCACCTGGTCGTCGAACTTCAGGGTCGTATCCTGGAGCGCCGTTACCGGTTCAACCCCCCGCAGATCGAAGAACAGCCGGTCGGGATTCGCGAGCTGCTCCTGCGTATACGGCACCTCGTGATCCAGCTCCAGCGTGATGCGCACGCCATCGGCGAGCGGCTCCCGGCGGATCTGGCGCAGGACGGCGACGTCCGCATCGGTCGCCTGGGTCGCAGGCGGCTCGGGGGCCGCCTTGGCTTTTGGTTCCGGATCCGCCGGTGGCGGGGCAGGGCGCGGCTTCGGCGTCGCCGATTCCAGCGCGGCGTCCACGCGTGCCGCGAGCGAACTGGACGGATATTCCTTCTCCAGCCAGTCGAAATATTCCTTCGCGTCCGTGAGGTACGCTTCGCGCCCGGAGCGTTGGTACGCAAGGATCGCGAGATTGCCGGCCTGCCACAGCGCGTTGTCGCAGTAGCCGCTGCGGGGATACCGCCGCACCACCGCCTCGAACGCCTCGGCGACGCGCCGAATCTCGGCGCCGCTCGCGTCGTTCGACGCGTTGCGGACGACGCGCTCTCGAGCGAGAGCTCGGTCGTACGCCGCTTTGGCTGAATCGGCAGCCTGCACCGGAACGGCGAACGCCGTTGCGGTCAGGACGAGGGCAGCGCAGAATCGCATGTGCATGGGGTCCGCCTATCTGAGTTGCGCGTCCACTTCGTCGAAATAGTCCTTCTTCACCAGCACTTCGCGCGGCTTGCCGCCGGCCGCAGGCGAGACGAGGCCTTCCGCTTCCATCATGTCGACGAGCCGCGCCGCGCGGCTGAAGCCGATGCGCAGCCGCCGCTGCAGATACGAGATCGACGCCTGGCCGCTCGACACGACGATGCGCGCCGCCTCGTCGTACAGGTCGTCCTTCTCGAACTCGAGCGCGTCGCCGGCCGACTTCTCGTCGTCCGTGATCGTGTTGTCGTATGTGGGCTTGCCCTGCTTGCGCAGGAAGCTCGCGAGCCGCGCGCTCTCCTGCTCGGAGATGTAGGGACCGTGCAGCCGGACGAAGCGCGACGACGCGGGTGGCAGGTAGAGCATGTCTCCCTTGCCGAGCAGCTGTTCGGCGCCGTTGCCGTCGAGGATCGTCCGTGAGTCGATCTTCGACGAGACGCGGAAGGAAATGCGCGCGGGCAGGTTCGCCTTGATCAGCCCCGTGATGACGTCCACGGACGGCCGCTGCGTCGCGAGAATGAGATGGATGCCGACGGCGCGGGCCATCTGCGCGAGCCGCGCGATCGATTCCTCGACCTCGTTGCTCGCGACCATCATCAGGTCCGCCAGTTCGTCGATCAGCACGACGATGAACGGCAGCGGCTTGACCTCGTTCCCGTCGTCGTCGATGACCGCGCCGCCTTTCTCTGCCTGCATCGCGCGGATGTTCCGGTTGTACTGATCGATGTTGCGCACGCCGACGGCGGCGAGCGTCTTGTAGCGTTCCTCCATCTCGCGGACCGCCCAGCGGAGCGCGTTCGCGGCGAGCTTCGGATCCATCACGACCGGCGTCAGCAGGTGAGGGATGTCCTCGTACATGCCGAGCTCCAGGCGCTTCGGGTCGATCATGATGAAGCGCACGTCGTCCGGCGTCGCGCGGAAGAGGATGCTGGTGAGCATCGCGTTGACGCTCACTGACTTGCCGGCGCCGGTGGAACCGGCGATCAGCAGGTGCGGCATCGTCGCGAGATCGCTGAAGAACGGCTCGCCGTGAATCGTCTTGCCGAGCGCCAGCGTCAGCTTGGACGTCGAGCGCCGGTAGTCCTCCGACTCCAGCAGTTCCCGCAGCGAGATCTGTTCGCGATTCGGGTTCGGGATCTGAATGCCGACGGTCGACTTGCCCGGGATGCGATCGATCAGCACCGATTCGGCCTGCATCGCGAGACACAGGTCGTCGGCCAGGCCGGTGATCTTGCTGTACTTCACGCCGGCGTCCGGCTTGAACTCGTACGTGGTGACGACGGGTCCGGGGTGAATCTGGACGACCGTGCCTTCGACGGAGAACTCGCGGCACTTATCCTCGAGCAGGCGCGCCCCTTCCATGAGTTCCCGCTCGTCGATCTTGCGTTCGGCGCGCGGCGCGTCGAGCAGGGCGTGCGGCGGCAGCGTGAACGCCCCCTTGCGGCGTTCGGCCGGCAGCTTTTCCGGTTCGGGGAGCGGCAGCAGGCCGTCAGCGGGGACGACCGGCGGACGGCGGATAGGCGGCGGCGTCGGCTTCGTGGCTGCCGCCTTGAGCGCGGCCGCGGCGGCGCTGACGACGGCGGCGGTCTTCGACGGCTTCTTCGCGGGCTCTGGCGCGGCAGCCACGGCGGGCTTGCGCGTCTCGCGCACCGCTGGCTGGATCGCCGGGCGCGCCTCGGCCGGACGGTCCTTCACGCGGTCGAGGTGCTTCTCGAGCACGCGCTGACGCTCGCGATCGCGCCGCCGCTCCTCGCGCCACGCGTGGAACGCGCCGAGCAGCGTCACCCAGCGATCGCGCGCGATCTGGCCGAACACCGCGAAGAGCCGGCCGAACGAGAACTGCGTCGACAGGATGATCGCGAGGAAGATCAGCGTCAGGATCAGGATGATCGAGCCGGTGCGGTTGAGGTACGTCGCGAGCAGCGCGGCGAGCCGTTCCCCGACCCATCCGCCCGCGCGAAACTCCTTGCCGTCGGCGGTGAGGCTGCCGAACGTCAGCGCCAGGAACGCGGCGACGCACGAGAAGAGCAGCAGCGAGCCCGTCAGCTTCGTGTACGCGGCATCCAGCGTGCGGCACCAGAAGTAATGCCAGCCGACGACCACGACCACGATCGGTCCGAGATAGGACGCGTAGCCGAACAACTGGAACGACAGCTCGGCGGTGAACGCGCCGAATCGGCCGACGAAGTTCGCCGGCGGCAGATCGGATCCGGTGTTGAAGAACCAGACGGGATCCGACGCGCTGTAGCTCGCGAGCGAGATGAGCCACATGAGCGCGGCCATGAACATGACGAAGCCGAGGACCTCGCTCAGGCGCCGCGATGTGGAGGATGACGCCACGTCAGACCTCCATCACCACCGGCAGCACGAGCGGGCGCAGCCCCGAACGCTTCCGGAAGAACCGCTGGAGGTCCACTCGAATCTTCTCCTTGATCAGGCCGGGATCCGTCCGCTCTTCGACGCTAGATTCTTCGATAGCCGATCCCACGAGCCCCGGGATCTCCCTGAGCAGCGCCTCCGTGCGGGCGTCGACGACGAACCCGCGCGTAATCACGTCCGGCATCTCCTCGACGGTGCCGCGCTGACGGCTGATGGCGACGACGGGCACCACCAGCCCGTCGCCGGACAGGTGCCGCCGGTCGCGCAGGACTTCGTCGCCGACCTCGCCGCTGCGGGTGCCGTCGATCAGGATTCGTCCGGTCGCCACCTTGTCGGCCACTCTCGCGCCCTCTTCGTCCACACGGATGAGGTCGCCGTCTTCCGCCAGCACCACCCGCGTCGAGGGTGATACGCGCGCGGCCACCCGGGCGTGGCGCGCGAGCTGGCGGTACTCTCCGTGTATCGGCACGAAGTAGCGCGGCCTGACCAGCGACAGCATGAGCTTCAGCTCTTCCTCGCTGCCGTGCCCCGAGACGTGAATGTGCTTGATGCCCTCGTAGACGACCTCGGCGCCGCGGCGCGCAACGTGGTTCATCACCCGGCCGATCGCCTTCTCGTTGCCGGGAATCTCGCGCGCGGAGAACACGACCACGTCGTCCGGGTCGAGCCGGACGTGGCGGTGATCGTCGATCGCGATGCGTGGCAGCGCCGCCGGCGGCTCTCCCTGCGAACCGGTGCAGATGCACACCACGTCCTGCGACGGGAAGTTCCGCACGTCCGCGTCGCGGATCTGCACGCCCGCGGGAATGCGGAGGTAGCCGAGCTGCGCGGCGATCTGCGAATTCTCGACGACGCCGCGGCCGACGAACGCAACCTTGCGGTCGAACTGCGCCGCGAGATCGACGAGGATCTGCATCCGGTACAGGCTAGAGGCAAAGATGGCGACGACGATCTTCCCGGCCGCACCGGTGAAAAGTTCCTCGAAGCCGTCGATGACGTCGCGCTCCGAACCCGTGAATCCCTTGCGCTCGATGTTCGTGCTGTCGGCGAGCAGCACCTCCACGCCGGCCGCGCCGAGTTCGGCCAGACGGTGGAAGTCGACGTGTTCGCCATCGAGCGGCGTCTGATCGATCTTGAAATCGCCCGTGTGCACGACGACGCCGCGCGGCGTGTGGATCGCGAGCGCGACGCAGTCGGGCATGCTGTGCGTGACGCGCAGGAACTCGATCGTGAACGCGCCAACCTGGACGCGATCGCGCGGACGCACCGTCGTGAGCCGCGCGCGCGCTTCGTCGCCGAGCCCTTCCAGCTTCGGCTCGACGAGCGCCAGCGTGAGCGGCGTCCCGTACACCGGGCCGTCGACGAAGGGCAGCACGTGCGGGACGGCGCCGATGTGATCCTCATGGCCGTGCGTCAGCACGAGCGCCCGGATCCGGTACTGCTGCAGCTGGCGCAGGTCCGGGATGATCAGATCCACGCCGAGCAGCTCCGGCTCGGGAAACATGACGCCCGCGTCGACGAGAATTGCCGTCTCGCCGCACGCGACGACCATCATGTTCATGCCGAACTCGCCGAGCCCCCCGAGCGGAATCAGCTCGAGCGGCGGCGCGCCGGCATCGGCCGGTGCCTGGTCCACAGACGCTCCCGTTGCTGTCTGTCACGGTCAGGGCTGAAGCCCTGACCCACACCATCAGGGCTAAAGCCCTGACCCACACAGTCGCCGTGACATCTGGGTCAGCCCACAAACCAGTACCGTGTGGGTCAGCCCTTCAGGGCTGACGACGAGTTGATCGTGAATCTCGAATCTCGTCGAAGGACCTGCGGCTGGCGGCGGAACGTCCGGGCGGACGGCGTCGCCGGCGCGCGGCGGAGAGCCGCGTCCGGGTGCAGGGCCTCCTGGCGCGCCGCTGGGACGGCACGGTCAGGGACGCAAAACGTTGGAGAATATACCACATCCGCGGCCGA
>DASSOM010000038.1:0-3054 GCA_035700625.1 Vicinamibacterales bacterium | reverse complement strand
CTGCCGCCTGGGGGGCGGAGATTGGCGGATGGTGGCGAAGAAGAGAGACACAGAGGCAACGAGACGCACACGCGCGCCGCGCACGCGCCGCGAATCATTGAAATCGACGGGCTCCGCCAGCCGGAACACCGGCGCTCCGGCGCTCGATCCCGCGCTTCTCCGCCGCGTCGTCATCGAAGCCGTCACACCCGAGATCGATTCCGGGCAATTTCCAATCAAGCGCACGCAGGGCGAGGAGGTGGTCGTCGAAGCCGATGTCTTCGCAGATGGCCACGACGTCGTGGCGGCCCGCCTGCTCTGGCGGAAGTGCGGCGCGACGCAATGGTCCGAGACGATCATGGAACCGCTGGGGAACGACCGGTGGCAGGCGCGCTTCAGTGTGGACGATTTCGCCGGCTACGAATACACCGTTGAAGGCTGGGTCGATCGATTCGAGACGTGGCGTCTGGAGCTGTCGAAGAAAGTCGGCGCGGGACAGGACGTGTCGAGCGAGCTGCTCGAAGGATCGGCGATCGTGCGGGAAGCTGCCGGCCGTGGGGATGACGCGGACACCGCGGTCCTGAACGACGCGGCCGACGTGTTGGGGGATCGCGCAGCCGCACAGGGCGTTCGCGTGACAGCCGCGCTCGCCGAATCGCTGCGGACGGCGATGATGCGGCGCGCGGATCGATCCCGCGCCACGCGGTACGAACGAACGCTCAGGGTCCACGTGGATCGCGAGCGCGCGCGGTTCGGCGCGTGGTACGAGATGTTCCCCCGATCCGCCGGAACGGATCCGACGCGCAGCGCCACGTTCGACGAAGCGGCGGCGAGGCTGGCCTATATCGCGTCGATGGGATTCGACGTCGTGTACCTCCCGCCGATTCATCCGATCGGCCGCAGTTTCCGCAAGGGGCCCAACAACTCGCTCGATGCGCGGCCTGGCGACCCGGGCAGCCCGTGGGCGATCGGGTCGGCGGAAGGCGGGCACACCGCCGTCGAACCCGGCCTGGGCACGCTCGAAGACTTCGATCGATTCTGCGCCGCCGCGGCGCGCCTCGGCCTCGAGGTCGCGCTCGACATCGCCTTTCAAGCGTCGCCGGACCACCCATACGTGCGCGAGCATCCCGAGTGGTTCCGCCACCGCCCCGACGGCACGATCAAATACGCGGAGAACCCGCCGAAGAAATATCAGGACATCTATCCGTTCGACTTCGAGTCGCCCGACTGGCAGCCGTTGTGGACGGAGCTGCGCGACGTGTTCGAGTTCTGGATCCGCCGCGGCGTGCGCATCTTCCGCGTAGACAATCCGCACACCAAGCCGTTCTCTTTCTGGCAGTGGGTGATTGCGGACCTGCAGTCGCGGTATCCCGATACGATCTTCCTCGCGGAGGCGTTCACGCGGCCGAAGATCATGCGCCGGCTCGCCAAGGCCGGGTTCACGCAGTCCTACTCGTATTTCACCTGGCGCAACACGAAAGCAGAACTGACGGAGTACTTCACGGAGCTGACGTCCACGGCCGTCCGCGACTACATGCGGCCGAACCTGTTCGCGAACACGCCGGACATCCTGCACGAGTTCCTGCAGCTCGGGGGACGGCCCGCGTTCCACATTCGTCTCGTGCTCGCGGCGACGCTGGGCGCGAATTACGGGATCTACAGCGGGTTCGAACTGGCTGAAAACGTTCCGGCGCGTCCGGGGAGCGAGGAATATCTCGACTCGGAGAAGTATCAGATCCGCGTGCGCGACTTCGACGCGCCCGGCTCCCTGGCGGAATTCATCGCGCGCGTCAATCGCATCCGGCATTCGGAACGGGCGCTGCAGTTCGACGGCGGCCTCACGTTCCTGGAAACCGACAATCCGCAACTGATTGCCTACGGCAAACGGGCCCCCGAAGGCGGTCCTCCCGTCGTCATGGTGGTCACCCTGGATCCGCACGAGATGCAGCACGGCTGGATCCGCCTGCCGCTTTCGACCTGGGGCCTTCCGGTTGACGCGACGCTCGAGGTGCACGACCTCCTCTCGGACGAGCACTACACGTGGCGAGGCGAGTGGAACTACGTGCGCTTCGACCCGGGCGTCCGCGTGGCGCACGTCCTGATCGTCACAAATTTCGAGTCGCTCCGCGGCGGGCACGCGGCCGCGATTGTCGAAGCCTCATGAGCGATCCCCTCTGGTACAAGGACGCCGTCGTCTACGAAGCGCACGTTCGCGCGTTCTTCGACAGCAACAACGACGGGATCGGCGACTTCCCCGGGCTGACGAGCAAGCTCGATTACCTCCAGTCGCTCGGCATCAACGCGCTGTGGCTGCTGCCGTTCTACCCGTCGCCGTTGCGCGACGATGGGTACGACATTGCGGATTACGAAGGGATTCATCCGAGCTACGGCACCATCCAGGACTTCGAGCGGTTCATGGACGAAGCCCACCGGCGCGGCATTCGCGTCATCACGGAGCTCGTCGTCAATCACACGTCCGACCAGCATCCCTGGTTCCAGCGCGCGCGCCGCGCGCCCGCGGGCTCGCCGGAGCGCGACTTCTACGTCTGGAGCGAGACGAACCAGAAGTACCAGGGCGTCCGGATCATCTTCACCGACACGGAGACCTCGAACTGGTCGTGGGACGACACCGCAAAGGCGTACTACTGGCACCGGTTCTTCCACCATCAGCCGGATTTGAATTACGACAACCCGCTCGTCATCGAAGCGGTGCTGAACGTGATGCGCTTCTGGCTCGACCGCGGCGTGGACGGGCTGCGGCTCGACGCCGTGCCGTATCTGATCGAGCGTGAAGGCACGATCTGCGAGAACCTCGAGGAGACGCACGAGATCCTCCGGCGCATCCGACGCTCGCTCGACGAGCGCTACACGGATCGGATGCTGATCGCGGAGGCGAATCAGTGGCCGGCCGACGTCCGCCCGTATTTCGGCGACGGCGACGAATGCCACATGGCGTTCAACTTCCCGTTGATGCCGCGTATCTTCATGGCGCTGCGGCAGGAGGACCGCCACCCGATCACCGAGATCCTCCGGCAGACGCCGGACATTCCCGATAACTGCCAGTGGGGCCTGTTC
>DASSOM010000037.1:0-3446 GCA_035700625.1 Vicinamibacterales bacterium | reverse complement strand
GCGGGACTCGGTGATGCGCCTGGCGTCGGACGCGGGACTCGAGGTGCGGGAGGAGCGGTTCGCGCGCGACCGGCTCTACGACGCGGACGAGATCTTCCTGACCGGGACGGCGGCGGAGGTCGTCGGGGTGCGCGAGGTCGATTTCCGGCCGATCGGGGACGGCGTCGTCGGGCCGATCACGCGGCTCCTGCGGGAGGACTACGGCCGCGCGGTGCGCGGGCTCCACGCGCGGTCGGCCGAGTGGGTCGAGGCCGTTCCGCGATCGCGCGAGACGGCTATATAAGCACTTCTTATGATGCTACAAACATTATAAGTTTGACAGTCAGCGCGCTCTCCTTCCATCATTCGGGTCAGTCATGTCGAATTCCAAGTGGCAGAGCGGCGGCATCACGGACGGGCCGAACCGCGCGGCAGCGCGGGCGATGCTGTTCGCTGCCGGCTTCAGCCGCGCCGACCTCGATCGCCCGATCGTCGGCGTCGCCAACACGTGGACCGAGATCGGGCCGTGCAACCTGCACCTGCGGGCGCTCGCCGAACCGCTGAAGGACGGCATCCGCGCCGCCGGCGCGACGCCGATGGAGTTCAACACGGTCTCGATCTCCGACGGCATCACCATGGGCTCGGCGGGCATGCGCGCCTCGCTCGTCAGCCGCGAGGTCATCGCCGACTCGATCGAGCTGGTCGCCCGCGGCAATCTCTTCGACGCGCTCGTCGTGCTCGTCGGCTGCGACAAAACCATCCCGGCCGCGGCCATGGCGCTTGCGCGCCTCGACGTCCCCGGCGTGATTCTCTACGGCGGGTCGATCGCGCCCGGACGGTTCGAGGGGCGTGACGTGACCGTACAGGACGTGTTCGAGGCGATCGGCGCGCACGCGGCCGGGCGGCTCTCGCCGGAGCAGTTGTGCGGCCTCGAAGACCGCGCGTGCCCGGGCGCCGGCGCGTGCGGCGGGCAGTTCACCGCGAACACGATGGCCATGGCGTGCGAGTTCCTCGGGCTCGCGCCGTTTGGCAGCGGAGACGTGCCGGCAACGGCCCCGGCGAAAGCAGACGTCGCGCGCGAAACCGGGCGTCTCGTCGTGGAAACGCTGACGGCCGATCGGCGCCCGTCGCGGATCCTGACCCGCAGCTCGTTCGAGAATGCCATCGCGTCTGTTGCGGCGACCGGCGGCTCGACCAATGCCGTGCTGCACCTGATCGCCATCGCGCGGGAGGCAAACATCCCGCTCGCGCTCGACGACATCGATCGCGTCAGCGAGCGGGTGCCGCTCATCGGCGACCTCAAGCCGGGCGGCCAGTTCGTCGCCACGGATCTGCACGCGGCCGGCGGGACGAGGCTTGTCGCCCAGCGGCTGCTCGACGGCGGCCTGCTCGACGGAGATGCGGCGACGGTCACCGGGCGGACGATTGGCGAAGAGGCCGCGGCGGCGCACGAATCGCCGGGACAGATGGTCGTGCGCCCGCTCACGGACGCGCTGAAGCCCACCGGCGGCCTCGTCGTGCTTCGCGGGTCGCTCGCGCCCGACGGCTCTGTCGTGAAGATTGCCAGCCACGCGCACTCGCGGCACCAGGGCCCGGCGCGCGTGTTCGACTGCGAAGAGGACGCCTTTGCCGCCGTCCAGGCGGGCCGCATCAAGGCCGGAGACGTGGTCGTGATCCGCTGCGAGGGCCCGCGCGGCGGGCCCGGCATGCGTGAAATGCTCGCCGTCACGGCCGCCATCGTCGGCGCGGGGCTGGGCGAGTCGGTCGCGCTCATTACGGACGGACGGTTCTCGGGCGCAACGCGCGGCTTGATGGTCGGCCATGTTGCACCCGAGGCCGCGGTTGGCGGTCCCATCGCGGTCGTGCGCGACGGCGACGCGATCACGATCGACGTGCTCATGCGGCGCGTGGACGTGGCCCTCAGCGCGGCGGAAATCGCTCGCCGCCTGGCCGACTGGTCGCCTCCGGCGCCGCGGTACTCGCGCGGCGTGATGGCGAAATACGCGTCGCTCGTCGGATCGGCCGCCGAAGGCGCGGTGACGACAGCCGCGAGCGGGCACGCACTTGCCGCCGCAGGAGAGCCGCGATGAAGCTGACCGGTGCGCAGATCTTATGGGAATGCCTCGTGCGCGAGGGAGTGACGGACGTCTTCGGCTATCCCGGCGGCGCGATCCTTCCGGCGTACGACGCGATGCTGAATTATCCGATCCGCCACACGCTCGTCCGCCACGAGCAGGGCGCCACGCACATGGCCGACGGCTACGCGCGCGCGACCGGCAAGGTGGGCGTCGCGATCGCGACGTCTGGCCCGGGCGCCACGAACATGGTCACGGGTATCGCCACCGCGATGATGGATTCGAGCCCGATCGTCTGCATCACCGGCCAGGTTGGCAGCCGCCTGATTGGCACCGATGCCTTCCAGGAAATCGACATCACGGGCATCACGCTGCCGATCACGAAGCACAACTACCTCGTCACCGCTGCCGGCGACGTCGCGCGGACCGTGCGCGAAGCGTTCCTGATCGCGAGGTCCGGACGGCCCGGTCCGGTCCTGATCGACATCACCAAGGACGCCCAGCAGGCGTCGGCGGAATTCGATTGGGACGGCGCGGCACCCGTCGTGCCGGGCTGGCGCGCGGCGCCGCCGCTCGATCCGCGTGCGGTCTCGACGGCCGCGCAGTTGATCAACGCGGCCAAACGTCCGGTGATCCTGGCCGGTCACGGGATCACGATTTCCGGGGCCGAAGCCCTCGTGCGTGAGCTCGCCGAGCGCTCGCATATCCCCGTCGCGACGACGCTCCTGGGGATTGGCGGGTTCGCCGCCTCGCATCCGCTGAACCTCGGCATGATGGGCATGCACGGGGAGGCGTGGGTCAACCTCGCGATCCAGGAGGCGGACCTGCTGATCGCCTGCGGCATGCGGTTCGACGATCGCGTGACCGGCAACGTCAAGACGTACGCCCCGTCGGCACGGAAGATTCACATCGACATCGACGCATCGGAGATCAACAAGAACATTCCGGTGGACGTCGCGCTCGTGGCCGACCTGTCCAGCGCGCTCCGGCATCTGCTCGCAGAAGTCGGTTCGAACGATCGTGCCGCATGGCTGGCGCGCATCGCGGAGTTCAAGGGAGATTCCGCGGTTCGCGACATCCAGTCGCTGCCCGACAACGGCCACCTGTATGCGGCCCACGTCATCAACGACCTCTGGCGCGCCACCGGATCGGGCGACACGATCATCGTGACCGACGTCGGACAACACCAGATGTGGGAAGCGCAGTACTACCACCACGATCGCTCGCGCTCCCTGCTCACGTCAGGCGGCCTCGGCACGATGGGCTTCGCGGTACCCGCCGCCATCGGCGCGAAACGCGCGCGTCCAGAGGCGGACGTCTGGGCCGTCGTCGGCGACGGCGGCTTCCAGATGACGATGTGCGAGCTGGCGACGGCGGTGCAGGAAGGGATCG
>DASSOM010000036.1:0-3973 GCA_035700625.1 Vicinamibacterales bacterium | reverse complement strand
CAGTTCGCGCGCGCTCGGCTGGGACACGATGCTGCCCACGTCCTCCTGCGGCACGCGCCTCTCGCCCGCCGCGATCGGCCATACCGGTTTCACCGGCGTGTCGTTATGGATCGATCCCACCACGGATCTGTACGTCGTCCTGCTCACGAACCGCGTACATCCCACGCGCAACAACAACGCGATTCAGCCGGTGCGGCGCGCCTTCCACGACGCGGTCGCCGACGCGCTCGGCGCGTAAGGCCGGCCCCCGGGGCCGGTTCGTCGTCCTATCAGGTTGTGAGCTTAGCCGCCGCCGCCAGGCCGACGGATCATCGGTTGGGGATTGCCGGGGCCCATGGGCATCCCCGGGCCCGCTCCGGGAGGTCGCGGCACGGTTCCCGGGCCCTCTCCGCGACCGCCGCGACCCGTGCCGGGCAGCGGGCGTCCGTCAGGACCGATCTGCCCGTCGGGGACCACGCCGGGACGTCCCTGCGCGCCGGCGAAGATGAATTGCCACTCGTTGTAGTGCGTGGCCCCTTTGTAGACGCGGATCGACGTCGCCTTGCTGGTGCTGACGACGCCGATGATGCCGCCACCCGCTCCGCCAAATTGCGACGGTCGCCCCGCGGACGGCTGCTGCGACAGGCCAGGTGCGCCGTCAGGCTGCACGTCCGGCTGCGCGCCCGCCGTGCCGCGCTGGCCGGCCATGGCACCGAGATACAGCGGCTGAAAGTCTTTTCCGGTGATCGGATCCTTGTATCTCTTGCGCAGGAAATGCTGCTGCACGAGCACGTCGAAACTCGGTGGATAGATCCCGTTCCCCATGCGCAGCTGGAACAGCCGGATCGCGCGGACGTACTGCTCGCCTCGGAAGATCAGCTCGGCTTCCTTCTCGCGCTGCGTGTCGTGACGCCAGACGGGGAGCGCCGCGGACATCAGGACGGCCATGACGCCGATCATCACGAGCAGCGCGGCCATCGCGTAACCGCGTTCGCCCGTCGAGCCTTGACCCTCTAAGTTCATGAGAGTATTATCCTTAGCGCTGTTTATGGTAGCACACGCCTCCGCGAGCGTCCGCCGCGCCCGATGGCTCTGGCTCGCCGCCGCAGTCGTCGCGCTCGGCTCGCTGCCGTTCGTCTCGGCTGGCTGTGACAGGGTGCCGCTCACCGCGCCCGGCGGCACCGTCATCAACATCTACGCGACGAGCAACAGCGCGCCGCTGAACGGCAGCGTCGACATTGTCGCGACGGCGATCGAGAACGGCGTCGCCGCGCCGCCCCCTTCGACCGGTGACGGCAACAACGGCAACAACGGCAATAACGGAAACGGCGACACCGGCAACGGCGGCACGCCCACGCCGACGACGCCGTCTTCGGGCAGCACCAGCGGCGCCGGCACGCCGGTCCAGAACGGAACGGTCATCTCCTTTACGACGACGCTCGGGCGGATCGAGCCGGCCGAAGCCGAGACGCACAACGGTCAAGTGCGCGTCCGTCTCGTAACGGCGGGCCAGAGCGGTACTGCAAAGATCACCGCCTACTCCGGCGGCGCTGTCGGAACGCTCGAGCTCGAGGTCGGCGCCGCGGCCGTCGGCGGCATCACCGTTTCGGCGAGTCCGACGACGCTCGGGTCGACGGGCGGAACGTCGACGATCACCGCGCGCGTGCAGGACGGCGGCGGCTCCGGCGTGTCCGGTATTCCGGTGAACTTCACCACCGATCACGGCTCGCTCAGCGAAAGCGTCGTCAGCACGAACGCGGATGGCCTCGCAACGACGAAGCTGACGACGTCGGTCACGTCCGTCGTCACCGCCGCCGCCGGCGTGGGCACGGGCGACAGCGCCAACAGCGCCGACGTCACGATCGAAGTCGCGCCGCGAATGGGACTGACGATCTCCGCGTCGCCCGACAGCGCGAACTCGGGGACGCCGGTCACGTTTACGATCACGGCCAATCCCGACGCGAACGTCACGAGCGCGACGCTCAAGTACGGCGACGGTGCGAGCACCAGCCTTGGCGCGCTCAGCGACTCGCAGACGCGCGTCCACGTCTACAGCAGCTCGGGCATCTACACGGCGTCAGTGACCGGCCACGGCGCGGGCGGCGGCACCGAAACCGCCACGACCGACGTCGTCATCTCCGGCCTCCAGGTCACGCTCGATGCCGACCAGACCGGCGCCGGCGATCCGGTGAGGTTCACGGTCGATGGCGTCTCGGGTGCCCAGGTCGATCACTTCGAATGGTCGTTCACCCGGGCTGATACCGACGGCGAGACCGACGCCGAGACCAGCGGACCATCTTTGACACGATCCTTTACGGCCGGTTCAGTCACTGTCACTGTGAAGGTGATCGGGCTCGGCAGCAAGGAAATCGCCCGCGCCAGCACGACCATCAACGTTCAGTGATTCGGGATTCGAGGACTCGGGATCAGGGATCCGGGATGCTCGATCAGGGATCCCGGATTCACGATCAGGGATCCGGGATCAGCGATTAGGGATTCAGGATTCAACCTACCAGTCCGAATAGTTCGATCCATCGAGCGCGCTTCCCTGCGCGCCACTCTTGACGTCGTATATTCCGGGATCGGTGCTGGGACTATTCGGATCCGGCTCCGCGGGGACTGTCTGCCACGTCGACGCGGACTTCGTGATCGGATCCTCCGGCACTTTCCGCAGATAGCCGTCGCTCACCAGCGCGTCGAGCGACGCAGGGTACTTGCCCTTGTCCGCGTAGTACTGATCGATCGCATCGCGCATCCGGAAGAGATCCGTCTTCAGCACCGCTTCCTGCGATCGGACGATGGAGTTCTTGTACTGGACGAGGCCCATCGCCGCGAGGATCGAGATCAGCGAGATCACGACCAGCAGCTCGACGAGCGTGAACCCCGCGTTACCAGTCCTTGTAGTTCGTGCCATCGAGCGCTTTGCCCTCGGCCTTCGTGTACACGTCGTAGACGTTCTGGCCGCCCCACGAAGTCGAGTCCGGCCGATCCTGGTACGAGCGCAGCCCCCACTCGGTGGAATTGGTCAGCGGATCGATCGGGATGCGCCGCAGGAATTTGAGCTTGCGCCCCGTCTGATCGTTGGTGACGGAGACGCCTTCGACGAGCGTTTTCAGATCCGGCGGATAACCTTCCGCGCCGGCTTTGAGATCCGTCGCAGCGATGAGCCCCGCGTCAGCCGCATCCTTGAACTTGTCGATCGCCGTCCGCATCTCGCGCAGCTCGCGCCGCAGCTCCGCCTCCTTCTGCCGCTGGACGGTGACCCGCGCGAGCGGCATCACCGCCGACGCGAGGATCAGCATGATCGTCGACACCACGAGCAGCTCGACGAACGTGAAGCCGCGCTGCCCGCGCCACTTACGATTCAGCATGGAGCATTCAGCATTCAGCATTGACAGCGTTCTTCATCGCACTGTCACCGTCACCGGGCTGAACGTGAGCTGCAGCGGATTGCCGTCGGGACCGTTCGCCACGCCGCTGACGTTGATCACGGAGCTGCCGGGCGCGACGGCGTCGAACAGCAGCGCCGTCAGCAGTCCGGTGCCCGCCGCGCCCGCCTGATCCGCCGCGCGCGCAATGGCGATGTCCACGCGGCCGGTCGCCGAGTCGATCCGCGGCGTGAACGTGGCGGTCACGCCGCCCTGTCGCATGAACGTGCCGTCCTGCACCGTGCGCACGCGCAGCACGTTCGGGTTGTAGGTGATGGTGAGCGACATCACCGAGATGCCGGCCGCGTTGTTGATCGACACGGGCACCGTGTAGGGTCCGCCGGCGACGCGGAATTCCGTTCCCGGCGGCGTCACGATGACCTGCGCCGGCGTCGACATGCCTGGCGGCGCTCCGCCGGCGGGTGGCGCTTCGGCCGGCGTGACGGGGGCGGCGCCGGGTTCCGCGGGCGGCGTCGCCGGCGGTGTGGCGGGCGGCGCCGTTGGCGTCGGCGGTACCATGCCCGGAACGGGAGTCGTCCCCGGCGGCGCCGGACGGTTCAGCGGCT
>DASSOM010000035.1:0-2478 GCA_035700625.1 Vicinamibacterales bacterium | reverse complement strand
CCGCTCGGGCGTCCCCGACGGCGCGCACGACGGCGTCGTACGAGGCGCGGCCGGCGTCGCCGCTCAACACGCCCGGCAGGAAGACGACGCCGGGCGGCGGACCGTACAGCACCGGCTCGCAGACGGCGCGCACCTCGGGCGAGTCGGCGGCGGCCGCCGCGATTTCCGGGCCGATGCCGGCGGGATCGCCGAGGGTAATGGCGATACGGGGTTTGCTCACGTCCGAAGTCCGATGTCCAATGTCCGAGGTCCATTCCGGCCGCGCAGGGTCCGGTGTCCGAAGTCCCAGATCAGGACCGAAGACCGAAGACCGTAGACCGTCTAGATCTGCAACACCACCCAATCGGCCACGATCTTCGCGCTCGCGTTCCGGTCGAGCGCGCCGATCGCCCGGTCGACGGCGGTGAAGGCCGCGCGGCCGCGTCCGCCCGCGTAGGCGTCGCACAGCCGCTCGAGCTCGCGCGCGACGTCGCGGTTGGCGAGCAGCGCTTCGTCCGCGCCCGTCGAGAGCAGCTCGACGTCGCGCAGCAGCGACGACATCGCGCGCAGATAGGTCGCCAGATGCTCGCGCTCCATGGCCGCCGTCACACTGCTCTTCCGCTTGGACGGGACCAGTGCCGCCGCGTGCGCGAGCCGCTCACGCGGACCCCGCTCCTGCGCGACCTGGCGCAGCACGGTTGCCGCCGTCCGGCGCGCCGCCACGGAATCGTCGCCGCGCGCGTCGATCGCCCGGCTCAAACTGCCATCGGCGGTCGCGGCGACGGCGTGCGCTTCCGCTTCGTTGCGTCCGCGCGCCATCAGCGCGCGCGCGATCTCGGCCGACGAGAGCCCCATGAACCGCAGCCGCGAGCAGCGTGAGAGCACGGTCGCCAGCAGCGCATCCGGCCGCGACGAAATCAGGATGAAGATCGTCGTCGGCGGCGGCTCCTCGAGCGTCTTGAGCAGCGCGCTCTGCGCCGGTGCGCCGAGCCCGTCCGCCTCGTCGATGATCACCACGCGGCGCCGCCCCTCGAACGGCCGATATCCGACCTGCCCCAGCATCTCGCGGACATCATCGATCCCGATCGCCCCCTCATCGTCCGGCTCGAGCCGGACGACGTCGGGATGGACGCCCCGCGCAATACGGGTGCACGACGCACACTGACCACAAGAATCTCGACCTTCCCGGAACGGCACCGGGGACAGACAGTTCACCGCCTGCGCGAGCGCGAGCGCGACGACGCGTTTGCCGACGCCCGACGGGCCGGCAAAGAGCTGAGTCGGCGGCAGCGAGTCGCGCGCGACCGCCCGCGAGAGCAACTCGAGGGCGTACGCGTGGCCGATGACGTCCCGGAAGGGCATGTTCTGGGATCGTAGCACGGGGGTGTGGCGGGACGGGCGGTAGGAGATAGGCGGGAGGCGATAGGCGGTAGAAGAAGTGCTAAGCTCGTTTTCACCTTATGGACCGCGACCGTCCCCGGCTGCCGGACCGCCCCTCGACGCCTCCGTCAGCATCACGTCCCGTGCCGCCCGCCGCACCGCTCGAACCGATCGACGTCGGAGAAACGGCCGTCTCGGCCGAGGAGCTTCGACGCTTCAAGCGCCGGCGCCTGTGGCTGCTCGTCGCCAACATCTTTCTCTACGCGCTCGCGCTCGAAGCGACGGTCGAATCGCTGTGGCGGGGGACGCCGCTCTTCTGGTGGCTGATCGGGGCACTGCTGGTCTATCTCGGGTTCACGCTGTTCAACTGGACGGTGCTGCAGCCCTCGGTCCGCCTCTTCGCCTCGATCCTCTATATTCTCGGCCTCATCGACTTCGCGGTGTTCAAGCTCGGGGCGAGCAGCGATCTGGGGTTCTGGGTCGCCACGATCGCGCTCGATCGGCTGATGCTGATCATGGTCGCCGCCTCGGTGCTGCTGACCGCGCACCAGCTCCTGCGCCTCCGCTTCGTCCGCCGGGATCGCTTTCTCCTCGGCCTGATCGTCGCCGCGATCGTCTACAGCCTGATCCCGATCGGTGTCGCGATCGCCCACCGCCTGCCGTTCGAGGCGGCCGCGCGCGGAGAGGGCTACTGGACCTGGCCGCCCTACTGGCTGCAGGGCGTCTATATCGCGACACAGATCCTGATCCCGATCGGCTTCATCGCCGCGATCTGCGTCGCCTCCTGGGCATTCCTCCGCGCCCGATCGCACCAGACGATCCTTCCGTCGATCGCGGCGCTCATCCTGCTGGCCGCCTTCGCCGCCGCCTCCATCGAGCTCACCCGCGCGAACATCCCGAACGTGAGCGGAGCGGTGTATGAGCACTACCGGAACATATTCAACCCGCAGCCTGGCGACATCGCGCTGCCGCCGGGGGGAGCGGACTGAGACGGAGGCGAATTAAGAATTGAGAATGAAGAATTGAGAAATAAGAACGAATGAGTCGAGCGCGAACGGCGGCGCGGTGTACGCCTCCACCTGTTGTCTTTCTCAATTCTCAATTCTCAATTCTCAATTC
>DASSOM010000034.1:0-26362 GCA_035700625.1 Vicinamibacterales bacterium | reverse complement strand
GCATCGGATGCCACGCGTGCACGATCGCCTGCAAGGCCGAACACCAGATTCCGGTCGGCGTGAACCGCTGCTGGGTGAAGACGGTCGAGAAGGGCACGTTCCCCGACACGCGCCGGTTCTTCTTCCCGGTGCTGTGCAACCAGTGCGTCGACGCGCCCTGCGTTCGCATCTGCCCGACCCACGCGCTGTTCCGCCGGCGCGACGGCATCGTCGATCTGCACGGCGACTCGTGCATCGGGTGCCGCGCGTGCATGGAGGCGTGCCCGTACGATCAGCTGTTCATCGATCCGAACACACGCACGGCGGAGAAGTGCAACTTCTGCGCGAACCGCGTGGAGAACAACCTGCTGCCCGCCTGCGTGAGCGTGTGCCCGACCGAGTGCCGCATCTTCGGCGATCTCGACGATCCGGCGAGCGAAGTCGCCCACATCGTCCAGCGCGAAGCGTTCATGGTGCGCAAGCCGGAGAAAGGGACGGGGCCCAAGATCTTCTATCTTGGCGCCGAGGAGAGCGCCATCCGCCCCGAAGCGGCGGCGCGGCCGCTGTACTACAAGGAAGGACAGGTTCACCTGCGTCCGCTTGGCGCGCCGGCCGAGGATCCCGACGCCCCCGGGGATCCGCGCGTCGACTACGACGTCCCGCACGCGAAGCCGTGGGGACGCGACATGGTGCTCTACCTGTTCATGAAGGCGGTGGCCACCGGGGCCATGCTCATCGCGGCGCTGCTGTGGCTGATCGGATTCGAAGGGCCGCTCGTGACGCTGGCGGCGCCGCTGATCTCCAGCGTGTTCATCGGCCTTACAGCCGTCGTCCTCATCGCGGATCTCAAGCGACCGGAGCGGTTCTATTACATCCTGACGCGATCGAACTGGCGCTCGTGGATGGTGTGGGGCGCGTGGTTTCTGACGGCGCACGGGATCGGCGGCGCGCTCTGGATTGCCGCCGGCTGGTTCAGGATTCACCTCGCGCTGGACGTGCTCGCGTGGCCCGTCATCGTCACGGCGCTCCTCGCGACGTCCTACACCGGATTTCTGTTCGCGCAGGGGCTCGGGCGCGACCTGTGGCAGGGGCCGACGGCCGCGGTCGATCTGGTCGCGCAGGCCGGAGCCGCCGGCGCGGCGGCGCTGCTGATCGCATCGGGGGCGCTCGGTCCACGCGCGGCCGACGTGCGGCCGCTTCTGCAATGGATTCTCGCCGGCTCCGTCCTTGCGCACATCGTCCTGCTGCTGTTCGAGAACGTGTTGACGCCCAGCCCGACGCGACACCACGAACTGGCCGTCCACACCATCCGCAGAGGCGCGTTCTCGATGCTGTTCTGGGCTGTTGCCATTGCGGCCGGAGGCGTGCTGCCGCTGGTGCTGCTCGCCGCCAACGGCGCCGCGGGCTCCCTCGTGCTGGCGCTCGCGGCCTCCGTACTCGCGCTCGCCGGCAGCGCCGCGTGGGAGTACATCTGGGTGGAAGCGGGTCAGAGCGTGCCGTTGAGCTGACGGAGCGAGGGGCGAGGAGCGAGGAGCGAGGTTAGAGGGGCGACATTGTCGAATTTCAGATCACATCCAGACCCGTCGCAGTGGGACGACTACGTCGACTTCGAGTCGACGAGCTGGCCTCGCAAGGAGCGGCGGCGCTACTGGATCGTGCCGAGCATCTGCTTCAACTGCGAGTCGGCGTGCGGCATCCTCGCCTACGTCGATCAGCAGACGCTCGACGTGCGGAAGATCGAAGGCAATCCGCTGCATCCCGGCAGCCGCGGACGCACGTGCGCAAAAGGCGTGGCGACGCCCAGCCAGCTCGCGGATCCCGATCGCATCCTTTATCCAATGCGGCGGACCGGCAGGCGCGGCGAAGGACAGTGGGAGCGCGTGTCGTGGGATGCCGCGCTCGAGGACATCGGCGGACGCATCCGCCGGGCCATCGTCGAAGGGCGCCGGCACGAGCTGATGTACCACGTAGGGCGGCCCGGCGAAGACGGCTACGCGAACCGCGTGCTGCAGTGCTGGGGCGTCGACGGCCACAACAGCCACACGAACGTGTGCTCCTCCTCCGCGCGGCTCGGACATTTTCTCTGGACCGGCGCGGACCGTCCGTCTCCCGACTACGCCAACGCGCAGACGATCCTGCTCCTCTCATCGCATCTCGAGGCCGGACACTACTTCAACCCGCACGCGCAGCGGATCATCGAGGCGCAGTCGAGCGGCGCGACGGTCATCACCATCGATCCGCGGCTGTCGAATTCGTCCGCGAAGGCCAACATCTGGCTGCCCGCGTACTCGGGGACGGAAGCCGCGCTGCTCCTGGCGATTGCGAAGTACCTGATCGATGAAGGGTTGTACGACCGTGAGTTCGTGCGCGACTGGGTGAACTGGCGCGAGTACCTGCGCGCGGAGCGCCCCGATCTTCCCCTGACGTTCGAGGCGTTCATCGGCGCCTTGCGTGAGTGCTACGTGCGGTTCACGCCGGAGTTTGCCGCCGCCGAAACCGGCGTCCCCGCCGAGCGGATTCTGGAGGCCGCGCGCGCCGTCGCGCGCGCGCGTGGGCGCTTCTCGGCGCACAGCTGGCGCGCCGCCGCCTCGGGCAATCTCTGGGGCTGGCAGATCACGCGGTGTCTCTACCTGCTCGTCGTCCTCACCGGCAGCGTCGGAAGCATCGGCGGCGTGAACCTGCACTCGACCAACAAGTTCGTCCCGAAGCATCCGAATCCACCGCCGCCGCCCGAATACTGGAACGAGCTGCTGTTCCCGAAGGAGTTTCCGCTCTCGTTCCACGAACTGAGCTACCTGCTGCCGCATTTCCTGCAGGAAGGACGCGGCAAGGTGGGCGTGTACTTCACGCGCGTCTACAACCCGGTGTGGACGAATCCGGACGGCTTCAGCTGGATCGACATGCTCCAGGACGAATCGAAGGTCGGCCTGCACGTCGCGCTGACGCCGACGTGGAGCGAGACCGCCTGGTTCGCCGACTACATCCTGCCGATGGGGCTTGGCACCGAGCGCCACGACACGATGAGTCAGGAAACGCACGCCGGCCAGTGGCTCGGCTTCCGCCAGCCGGTGCAGCGCGTCGCCCGCGAGAAGCGCGGAGAGACCCTCGCGGCCACGCACGAATCGAATCCCGGTGAGGTATGGGAGGAAGACGAGTTCTGGGTCGCACTGAGCTGGAAGATCGATCCCGACGGATCGCTGGGCATCCGCCGGTTCTTCGAAAGCCCGTACCGTCCCGGCGAGCCCGTGACGATGGACGAGTACTACGGATGGATGTTCGAGCATTCCGTGCCCGGACTTCCCGAGGCGGCGGCGCGCGAACAGCTCACCCCGCTGCAGTACATGCGCAAGTACGGCGTGTTCCAGGTCTCGAACCGGACGTACAGCCGTGCGCACGAACGGCGGCTCAACGCAGACGAACTTGCGGACACGTCAACCGGCGAGGATGACACCCTCGTGCGCGACGGTGTCGTGGTGGGGATCATGGCCGGCGGCGTCGCGCGTGCGGGGTTCAACACGCCGTCGCGCCGCCTGGAGTTCTACTCTCCGACGCTCGCCGCATGGGGCTGGCCGGAGCACGCGATTCCCTCGTATACACCCAGCCACGTGTACTGGCGCGATCTCGATCGCGACCAGGGCGAGTTCGATCTGCTGCCGAACTTCCGCCTGCCAACGCTCGTGCACACGCGGTCGGCCGTGAAGTGGCTGTCGGAGATCTCGCACAGCAACCCGCTCTGGATTTCCACGGCAGACGCGCGGCGGCTCGGGATCGCGACCGGCGACCTCGTCAGGGTGAAGACGCGCATCGGGCACCTCGTCACCCGTGCGTGGGTCACGGAAGGCATCCGTCCGGGCGTCGTCGGCATCTCGCATCATCTCGGCCGCTGGCGCATGCAGGAAGATGCCGGCGGGTCGCGCGCGTCATCGGCACTGGTCCGGATCACGCGAGAGGGCACGCGCGTCCGGATGACGCAGGTGCACGGCACGCGTCCGTTCGAGAGCGCGGACCCCGACACGCGGCGCATCTGGTGGCGCGAAGCGGGCGTCCACCAGAACCTGACATTCCCCGTCCAGCCCGATCCGGTCAGCGGCATGCACTGCTGGCATCAGCGGGTGCATGTGGAGAAGGCCGGGCCGGAGGATCGCTACGGCGATATCGAAGTCGATACCGCGCGGGCGCACGAGACCTATATAGAATGGATGCAGCGGACGCGTCCGGCGCCGGGGCCGGGCGGCTTGCGCCGGCCGTTGTGGTTCGATCGGCCGCTGCGGCCCGTCGCATCCGCGTACCGAATCCCGTAACCTCCTTCGATGCCGCGCGAACACACCGCGCCGTTCTGGCTCATCTGGGGCCTCGTGGCGCTCTTCGGAGCCGTGCAGGCCGTGGCCTGGACCATGGCGGGCGGCATTCCCACCAGGCCCGGCGTCGTGGTGCAGGTGAGCGTCGCCTGGATGGTCATGGTGATCCTCGGCTGGCTGGCGTCGCGCCGCATCGGGTCGATGGAGCACTCGATCCGCGAGCAGGAACAGGCGCATCGCGCGACGCTCATCGAGATGGAGCAGCTGCAGACGCAGAACGCGATGCTGCAGATCATCGCCCGGTCGGCGGACGTTCCGCTGGCGTTCCAGGCCCTCGCGGGACGCATCGCGCGCCTCGTGCCGTGCGACCGCGTGGGACTGGCGCTGCTCAGCGAGAACGGCCAGGAGTTCCAGACCTACACCGCGCGCGTGCGCGAAGAGGAACGGCGGTCGCGGCCGAGGCCCGAAGTCGTGTTCAAGGTGGATCGCACGGTCATCGGTGGCGTCGTCCGATCGCGGGAGCCGTTCGTGATCGAAGACGTCACGCAGGCGTCGCAGGACTTTCTCGACGCGAACGTCATGCACACGGCCGGGTTCGGATCGGCGCTGATCGTGCCGCTCGTCTCGAAGGGGCGCGCGGTCGGCACGATCAATCTGGTGTCGCGCTCGAAACGCGCGTTCACGGTCGCGCACGCCACCATCATCCAGCCGATCGCGGAGATCTTCGCGGTCGCGATCGTCGTGCAGCAGCTCCAGATGTCGCTCGGGCGCTACCGCATGATGGAGGCGATGGCGGAGCTGACGCTGTCGATCGCCACCGAGATCAACAGCGCGTTGCAGACGATCATCGGCCATTGCGACCTGCTGGAGCGCGGCTATCCGGATCCGGCGCTGCAGCGCGATCTCGCGACCGTCGTCCGGCAGGCCCAGCGGATCGCGGGGCTGCTCGAAAAGATGCGCATGGCGGCGAACGAACGTCTGCGGGAGGTCGAGGCCGCAGTCACCGAGGCGGGCATCCCGACGAGCCCGGAAGCGTTCGGCGAGAACGAGATCATGTAGGCCGCGGCTACTGCCGCAGCGCGTACACCACCGTCACCCCGAGCACGATCAGCACCGCGAGCGTCGTCACGACGAAAAACCAGTCGCGCATCCGCACGTATTCCACGACCGACACGACCACCCGCAGAATCGGCGTCGCCATCAGCAGCAGGAGGCCGAGCCCGAGGAGGTCCCTCGAGTAGATGGTCTGTCCGAAGGTGAGCCAGATCGCGAGGCCGGCCGCGAGACAGATGGCAGACGAGACGACGCCAGCCAGCAGCAGGCGTCCGAGATGCACTTCGAGGGAACCGAGGGCCGAGGATTCGTCCGTCATCGGAGCGCGCGCAGCAGGTAGAGTACGGACACGGAGATCAGCACAGCCGCCATCACCATCTTCAGCCACTTGGCGCGCGCGCGGCCGCCGAACCAGAAGCCGGCGCGCGATCCCGCGAGGACGCCGAGCACGGCGGCGGCCGCCATCGGCGGATCCACGTAGCCGCGCGCGTACTGAATCGGCACGGACGACACGGCGGTCACGCCGATCATCAGGGCGCTCGTCGCCGCCGCCGCGCGCATCGGCACGCCGCACCACGCGTTGAGCACCGGCACTTTGAGGATGCCGCCGCCGATGCCGAGCGCACCCGACACGCTTCCCGCAACGAGTGCGGCGCCGAGGCCGACCGGCAGCCGTTTGATTTGATAGACGACCTCCCCGCCGCTCTCCTGCTCGTGGAAGCGGCCGCCGAGCCATCCCGGGTCGACGCCGGGCGGCAGCACGTTGCGCCGCTCGAGGCGCGAAATCATCAGCACCGCGATCGCGGCGGTGACGAATGCAAACATCAGACTGAGCGTCGAGTTCGACAGCCGGTCGACGGTGATGCCGGCGGCCAGTCCGCCGACGGTCGACGCGATCTCGAGCAGCATCCCCAGCCGCAGATTGATCAGGCTGCGTCCGGCGGTTCCCGCGGACACGACGCTCGAGGTGGCGACCACCGTCATGAGGCTGATCGCCGCGGCCATTTTGAACGGCAGGCCGAGGACTACATTGAGGAACGGAACCAGGAACACGCCGCCGCCGATGCCCAGCAGTGCGCCGAGACACCCGGCGACGCCGCCGGCGGCCATGACGGCCAGCACCAGTGCGACGCTCATCCCACCCTTTCGACGCGGCGCGCCGGGTGCTATGATGCGGCCCGGCGGCACGAACGCGCGAGGATCTTACCGCATGTTCCAACGCTTCTACGACGAAGGGCTCGCGCAGGCGTCGTATCTGATCGGCTGCGGCCGCGCGCGCGAAGCGGTCGTGATCGATCCACGGCGTGACGCCGCGATCTATCTCGACGCCGCGCGTCAGGCCGGCGTCACGATCACGCACGCGATCGAGACGCACATCCACGCCGACTTCATCTCCGGCGCGCGCGAGCTCGCCGGGCATGGCATCCGCGTCGTCGCCGGGCCCGGATCCGACCTGCTGTATCCGCATCACGAAGCCGCCGATCGCGAGCGTCTGCACGTCGGCGATCTTTCGCTGGAGTTCCTGCACACGCCCGGACACACGCCGGAGCACATTTCCATTCTCGCGGCGCAGGACGGGGAGCCGACGCGGTTGTTCACCGGCGACCTCCTGTTCGTCGGCGGCGTCGGACGGCCCGATCTGCTCGGCGCCGAGCAGAGCCGCCAGCTCGCGAATCAGCTGTACGAGTCCCTGTACGATCGCGTGCTCGCGCTCGACGACGACATCGAGGTGCACCCGGGGCACGGGGCCGGATCGCTGTGCGGCGCGGGGATCGGCAGCGACCCGCACTCGACCATCGGCCGCGAGCGCCGCGTCAATCCGATGCTGCGCCACCCGTCGCGGGAGACGTTCGTCGCCGCCGTCCTCGCCGATCTGCCCGACACGCCGCCGTACTTCAAGCGGATGAAGCGGATCAACCGCGAAGGTCCGCCGGTGCTCGGGCTTGCCTCGTCGACGTTCACCGTTCACGCGCTGCCGCCCGCCGCGGCGGCCGCGCTCGTTGCCGACGGCGCGCTCGTGATCGATCTGCGCCCGGCGTCGGCGTTCGCGAAGGCGCATCCGTCCGGTGCGGTGAATCTCGGCTTCGGCTCGAAGGTGGGCTACTGGGCCGGCTGGGTCGTTCCGCCCGACGTGCCGCTGATCCTGCTCGCCGACGATCCCGCGCACGTGCCCGCGGCCGCCGTCCAACTCCTGCGTGTCGGTCTCGATCGGATCGAGGGGGCCATTGCGGGCGGGTTCTCTGCGTGGTCCGGTGCGGGACTTCCCGTTTCGTCGATCGAACAGGTCGAGGCCGGCGACCTCGCGTCGAGCACGCCGGATGCGCTGCAGATTATCGACGTCCGCACGGCGCGCGAGTGGCGCAGCGGGCACATCGATGGATCGATCAATATCCCGGTCGGCGAGCTGCCGGATCGACTCGACGAAGTACCGCGCGAAGGGCGCCTTGCGGTGATCTGCGAAGGCGGCTATCGTTCCGCGCTCGGCGCGAGCCTGCTGGCGCGCGAGGGATTCATGGACATTCTCAACGTCACGGGGGGCATGGCCGCGCATCGCGCCCTGCAGCCGAAGTGAGCGACACGCTTCTCATCGATCGCGCGAGCCAACGGCTTCGTCCGCAGATCGACGCCGCTGTCGTCGCCGCGGATCCCGCGCGGGTGACCGGCGACGTCAAGCACATCCTGCAGGACCTGCTCCGCGCGAACGCGCTGCACCTGCCGGAGCAGATGTGCGCCGCGCGCGCCGACACGTACGCGCGCCGCCTGCTCCACCGCGATCCGGCCGGCCGCTACACCATCGTCGTCATGTCGTGGGGACCGGGACAGCAGACCGCGCTGCACGATCACGCCGGCATCTGGTGCGTCGAATGCGTCGTCGACGGCGAGATGGAGGTCGCGCAGTACGATCTCGTGTCGAACGCCGGGGACACGTATCGCTTCGACGAGCGGAGCCGCGTCCGCGCAGGGCGCGGGTCGGCGGGCTGCCTCATCCCGCCGTTCGAGTACCACACGCTCGGCAACGTCCTGCCGCAGCCGTCCGTCACGCTGCACGTCTACGGCGGCGAGATGGATCACTGCCACATCTTCGAACCGGCCGGCGACGGCACCTATCGCCGTCAACGCCGCGCGCTGTCGTACCACGACTGATTCGTAATCCCGCGACAATCCTGTAACCCCCCGGGGGTCAGGTCTGGCAATTGGCGCGTCGGGGTCTGACCCCCGCCGGGGTCAGGTCTCGAAACCAGCGCCTCGGGGTCTGACCCCGCGGGGGGTCAGGTCTCGAAACCAACGCCTCGGGGTCTGACCCCGCGGGGTCAGGTCTCGAAACCAGCGCTTCGGGGTCTGACCCCGCGGCGGCGGTTTTCAGACCTGACCCCGGAGCGCCGATCGCCAGACCTGACCCCCGTTCTGGCACCGCGGTTGCGATCCCGGCCGGAATGCCCAAATGGTGGAGGCCGGGAACGGCGTGCTCGCCGGCGTTCGCGCTGCTCGTCGCGGTCGGCCTGCTGCTCTGGCTGTTCATCTCCCGTACGCCTGCGGACCCCGACCTGTGGGGACATCTGCGCTTCGGGCTGGACATGCTCGCCGCCGGCACCGCCCGCCTCGCCGACACCTATTCGTTCACGTCCGACCGCGCGTGGATCAATCACGAATGGCTGGCCGAAGTCCTGATGGCGCTGTCGTACCGCGCGCTCGGCACCTGGGGTCTGACCCTGCTTCGACTGTCGGCGGTCGCGGTGATCGCGGGGATCGTGTTCCTGGTCGCGCGCGACGAGGACGCGTCTCCGGCCGCGCGCGACATCCTCGTCGGACTGGCGGTGTTGACCACCTACACGCGGACGATGATGGTGCGCCCGCAGATGTTTTCGATCGCGCTCGTCTGCGTCCTGCTCTACACGCTTCGCCGCGCTGTGCCGGGACAGGTGCGTGCGCTCTGGATCGTGCCGCTGCTGTTCGTCGCGTGGGTCAACCTGCACGGCGGATGGATCGTCGGCATCGCGGTGCTCGGCGCGTGGACGGCAGCGGCGCTGATGGAATCGCGCCCTGCCACCGAGAAGCTGACGCTCGCGGCTGTGGCCGCGGCGTCGCTCACCGCGACGCTCGTGAATCCGTACGGCGTGAGGATGTGGCAATTCCTTGCGGCGACCGTCGGCCCCGAACGCGCCGACATCGCCGACTGGATGCCGATCACGTCTCTTTCGGCCATCGTCCTGACCGTCGAGGCGATTCTGCCGGCGCTCGTGCTGCTCGCCCTGCTTCGCCGCGGTCCTCGCACCGGCGTTCGCGTCCCGCTTCGACACTGGATCGTCGTCGCGGCGCTCGTGGCTGCGACCATCAAGATTGGCCGCGTCGACGCGTTCCTTCAGGCATCGATCGCGATCCTTCTCGCGCCGTTCGTGCTGCAGGGAGTGGCGGCCATCGGAGCGACGCTGAAGGCGCCGTTCTGGGACTCGCCGCGCGTGCCGCAGATTGCGGTCGCCGCTGCCGTCATCGCGGCGGGCGTGCTTGGCGCCTCCCGTCTCGGGACGATCGCCGTGCTGGGCAACTGGATTCCGGATCGCGGCGCCGCGCAGCATCTGCGCATGAACGCGCCGGGAGTGCGGCTGCTGACGTGGTACAACTGGGGCGAGTACGCGATCTGGCAGCTCGCGCCCGCGGGCATTCGCGTGTCGATGGACGGCCGGCGCGAGACGGTGTACAGCGATCAGGTCGTCTCCGACCACTACGCCTTCTACGACGGCAAACCCGGGACGCTCGATTACCCCGATCGAATCGGTGCGGACGTCATCTGGATCCCGGTCGAGTTCCCGGTCGTGCCGCAACTCCGTGCGCACGGATGGCGCGTCGCGTACGAAAGCCCGCGCTCGGTCATCCTGCGCCGCGACCCGCTGTCGACGCGGCAGGTCGCGGCGGTACAGGACGAACCGCGGGCGTTTCCCTGGCCCTGAGCCCTACTCCTTCGACAGGTTTTTCGGCGAGCGCTTGTTCAGCAGATCGACGAGCGGCCGCGCCGCCGCCGGTACCGCCACCGATCCCTTCACGATCTCCCGCGGACTGACCGTCCGTTCGTAGAGCTTCGTGTTGGCGTCGCCGTCAGGACGCAGGCTCGAGCCTTCGAGCGAGACGCCGGCGAACAGTCCGCGCGATCGCGAATACGTCAGAATCTCCGCGCGCATGGTCGCGTCCGTTGCGGCGCCCACGGCGCGCCCTTTCGGACCCGCCGCCGCCGACGCGTCGGCGCCGAGGCGCGTCTTGCTGGTGAGCACGCCGTTCGCGCCGCGATCGTTCATCACGAGCAGCACGAAGTCTGTTGCCTGGCCGCCGAGCTGGAACCCGATGCTCCCTCCCTCGAGGGCCATCATCGTCGGCGCGCCCCACGCGCCGCGAAACGCGTCGCCGCCGCGGCAGGTCATCACGCCGCGACCGTAGCTCCCGCCGATCCCGATCGCGAATTTCTTTACGGACGGAAAGACGATCACGCACTCCGCCCGATCGAGCAGCTCGGCCGGAATGTCATCCGGCACGTCGAGCACCTCCCGGAGAACCGTCGCGGACTCCTTCACCCGATCGATTTCGGCGTCTTGCGCGGCCGCGATCCACGCCATTCCCAGCACCATGCCCATCGCCAACACCGCGACGACCTGTCGTCCTGAACGCATCTGCCCCCCTCTTCCGTCTAATATGAATATTCTCATCGATGTCGCTGCGAACCCGGCTCATCCTCGCGTTTCTGCTGCTCTCGGTCGTGCCGCTCACGGCCGTCACGCTGTACTCCTACGCCACATCGGTGCGCGCGTTCCAGCACGCGGTGGAGCGCGAGGAGGCGCAGACCGCGGGCGATATCGGCCGCCGGATGACGCTCGTGACGCACGACGTCGGAGAGCGGCTCGATCGCTTCTTCGCCGCGCAAACACCGGAGGAAATGGCGGCCGTCGATCACGCGTCGATGGTGGAGGGGCTCGCGCCAGTCCTCGGCGACACTGCGGCGCTGCTCGAGCGGCTCGAATTCCAGCCGATGCCTCGCGGGACGACCGGCCAGCCCGCACACCCTGTACCGGCCGCACCGTCAGCCGCACCCGCTCCGCCTAGCCCACCCGCACCGCCGCCGCCCATTGTCATCGACGTCCCCGCGATCGTCCGGGAAGCGCGCAAAGCCACGAAAACGGGGGACGCCTCCGGCGCGGAAACGGTGATCGAGAGTCAGGTCGCGGATATCGTTCGTCGCAGCCTCGAGCTGGGACTGAGCGGGGCCCAGGTGGGCCTCCGCGCCGCGGCGGAGGCGCTGGCACAGAAGCAGAAGGCAGCCGCGTCATCGTCGTCCGGGACGGCGTCGATGCGGATGGAGGGCCGGCACCTCGACGTGCCGGTGCGCCGCAACGGGCACGTCGTCGGACGCGCGAGCGCGCAGATCAACATGGATCGGATGTTGAGCGCCGTGCTGACGCTGGCGCGCTCCGATCAAGGGGAAATTCCCTTCGCAGTCGACGCGGGCGGACGGCTGCATACACCGGATGCGTCGCAGCGCGTGACGCTCGACTCGCTCGGCGTCCCGTCAGCCGTCAGCGGTACGCGCACGCGCCGCGAAGGTGACTGGCTGATCGTCACGCGCAAGGACGAGCCGTCCGGCATCACGTTCGGGATTGCGCGTCCGCTCGGCGCGTCGCTGCGCGAGATCCGCCGCGCATCCGTCCGCAATCTGCTCCTTGGCCTTGGCGTCATCGCCGTCGCGCTGATCGGCATCGTCCCGATCTCGCATCGCATGACCGGACGGCTGCGCGCACTGACGAGCGGCGTGCGGCAGCTGTCCGCCGGCGATTATCACGCGCGCGTGGACGCGAAATCGGCGGATGAGTTCGGCGAGCTCGCGCGAGCGTTCAACCAGATGGCGCAGGGGCTCGAGCAGCATCAGGCGATGGTCGTCGAGCAGGAGCGCCTGCGGCGCGAGCTCGAGCTGTCGCGCCAGATTCAGACGGAGATGCTGCCGCACGCACCGCTTCGGCTCGGCGCGACCGAGATCAAGGGGATCTCGATCCCCGCGCGCGAGGTGGGCGGCGACTTCTTCAACTACTTCGAGCTTCCGGACGGACGCGTGGGGCTGCTGGTGGGCGACGTCTCGGGCAAAGGGGTGAGCGCGGCGCTGCTGATGGCCAACGTCCAGGCGACGCTGCGCGCGCGGCTCCCGCTGCAGCTGGATCTCGCCGCGCTCGCCGATGCGCTCGATCGCGATCTGGACGCGTCGACGCCGCGCAGTGTCTTTGTGACGCTCTTCCTCGCAGTCCTCGAGGACAACGGGCGCACGCTGCGGTACGTCAACGCGGGCCATCATCCGCAGTACGTGCTCCGAAGCGCCGGCGGCGTCGAGGCGATGAGCTCGACGGGGCTCCCGATCGCGCTGTTCAGCGGCCACGGCTACAGCGAATCGCGCGTGTCGCTCGCCCCGGGCGATCTGATCTTCTTCTACACCGATGGCCTCGTGGAAACGATGAACGATCGCGGCGATCTGTTCGGCGCCGATCGCGTGCAGGCCGTCCTCGCCGACGAGCATACCCACGGGCTCGACGTCGTCCTGCAGCGGATGGAGGAGGAAGTACGCAATTTCCGCGGCACGACCGACCCGCTGGACGACGCCACGATGATGGCGATGCGGGTGTAGACCCCAACATCTTGGGCCCTAGCCAGCGCCCTGGCGCGCAAACGCTACAAATCGGGGTCAGAGCAAGAGTCGGGCGGCAGGTGCCCGCGCCGGGGTCAGAGCAAAAGTCGAACGGCAGGCGCCCACATCGGGGTCAGACCCCAGATGGGCCGGCGGCGTGGGGCGCGAGGACGGCGTAGAGCGTCTCGACGATCGGCACCGGCACCCCCAGTCGCCGCGCGCGGCGGACGACGGATCCCTGCAGCGCCTCCACCTCGATCCGTTTTCCCTGCTGCAGATCGATCAGCAGCGATGCGCGCATCGATCCCGGAATCGTCCCGACGTAGGCGGGAATGCGATCGACGACGTCCGCGGCGACGGGGACGCCTTCGGCGCGCGCCAGCGCCTCGATCTCGCGGCACGCTCCCATGAATCGCGCGCGCGTCTCGGCGTGCGCCCACACCGGCCCGATCGGCAGCCGCGTCGCGCCCGCAAATCCGGCCAGCGGTACGAGGAAGATGAACTTCTCCCAGATCGGTACGCGGCCATCGGGAACGGCGTCCGCCTGGATGTCGGCCGCCGCGAGCGTCTGCTGGATCCGCTGCACGCGATCCGACAGCCGCGGCAGCGCGCCGAACACCTCGCCGAACACGATCCGTCGGTGCGTCCCCGTCTGGACGATCAATCCGGGCGCCTCGAGTGCGGTAGCGATGTAGGTCGGACCGGCAAGGACGCGCGCCTCGCCGGCGACGGCGGCGACGTCCGCCGCGCTGTCGACGCCGTTCTGTAGCGTGAGGACGACCGTGTCGTCGCGGAGCAGCGGCGCGAGCATCGGCAGCGCGGTGGGATTGTCGTACGCCTTCGTCGCGACGATCACCAGATCGCACGGACCGATGCGCTGCGTGTCCTGCTCGGCGATGCCCTTCGCGACGAAGTCGCCGAGCGGACTTCGGATCTCGAGCCCGCGCGCGCGGATCGCCTCGAGGTGCGCGCCGCGCGCGACGAACGCGACGTCATGCCCTTCGCGCGCAAGCCGCGCCCCGTAGTAGCCGCCCACCGCGCCCGACCCGAGTACGGCGATGCGCATCGTCACGCGCGGATCGCCGGACGTGACGTGCGCCAGTAGAAATACACCGGCAATCCGAGCGCGAGCAGCCCGAGACCGGCGAACGATTCCGCCGGCCGCTCGAGATACGTGTTGACGACGAACGCGGTCGACCCCGCGATGAACAGGATGGGCACGATCGGGTAGCCCCACGCGCGGTAGGGACGCGGATGATCGGGACGCGTCCACCGCAGGCGGAACAGCGCCGCGCCGCAGAGGATGCTGAACAGGATCGACGCGAACATGACGTACGTGAACAGCTGATCGTACGTCCCGGAGAGCGCCAACAGCGCCGACCAGGCGGTGAGTGCGACGATCGCGACGTGCGGCGTGCGGTAGCGCGGATGGATGCGCCCCGCCTGCGGCAGGAACACGCCGTCGGACGCCATCGCGAACAGCAGACGCGAACCGGCGAGGATGGCGGCGGCATTGCACCCGAACGTCGACAGGATCACGGTGATCGCCACGAACGTCGCGCCGCCAGGCCCGACGAGCGCGGCCGCCGCGCGTTCGCCGATGCGGCTGACGCCGCGCATCGACTCGACGTCGAGCGCATAGAAGTACGCGATGTTCACCGACACGTAGATCGACGTCAGCAGCAGGATCCCGACGATCAGTGCGATCGGCAGCGTCCGCTTCGGATCGCGCACCTCTCCGGCGGCGTACGTCACGAAGTACCACGCTTCGTACGTCCAGAGCACCGCGATCATCGCGATGCCGAACGACACCGCCGGCCGCGGCAGATCCGGCGGAACGATCGGCGTCCACGCCGGCGTGGCCTGCGCCGCGAGGATGGCCATGATCGGCAGCGCCGCCAGTCCCGCTACCTTCGCGACCGTCATCGTGGCGGTGACGAAATTGCCGCTGCGCACGCCAACGTAATTGATCGCACCGAGCACCGCGATCGACGCCGCGCCAACGACCTGTCCCGCGGAGATCGTCCAGCTTCCGACGTGCATCACGACGCGCGTGGTCGAGAGGGCGGGGACGAAATAGCTCACGTAATCCGCGAAGCCGACGGCAACCGCGGCGATGCCGCCGCTGACGACGACGAGCAACGCAGCCCAGCCATAGAGGAATGCGGGCAGCGTGCCCCATGCCTCCCGCAGGAACACGTAGACACCGCCGGAGCGCGGAAACATCGCGCCCATCTCCGCATACGTCAGTCCTCCCGCCAGCGCGAGCAGACCGCCCGCCACCCACGCGGTGAGCAGCAGGGGCGCCGACGGGAGTACGTCGGCCATCCTCCCGGTGGTG
Organism: Vicinamibacterales bacterium; assembly: GCA_035700625.1. Lineage (GTDB taxonomy): Bacteria > Acidobacteriota > Vicinamibacteria > Vicinamibacterales > 2-12-FULL-66-21 > DASSOM01. The sequence goes on along the minus strand of DASSOM010000034.1, from coordinate 11,040 downwards.
AGGAAGATGCCAGACCCAATGACGGATCCGAGCACGAACAGGATCGCGGAGCCGGTGCCGATCGCGCGAACCAGACCTTCGTCGGACGCCGCCGTCTGCACCTGCGAAGACATGCGGCGGCCACTGTACCACGTCCGCTCGGCGTCACACCGGCATGTTCGATGCTAGAATGCCCCACTGCCCGGGGGGGTGGATGGCTGCGCGTCTCACCACGTACATTGTCGTCGCCATCGTCGCCGCCACGCTGATCGCGGGACTCATCGTCGGCGCGCAGCGCGACGACAGCAGCGGTCCCGTCGACCTCATCGTCCACAACGCCGCGGTGTACACCGCGGACGGCGGCGATCCGACCGCGGAGGCGGTCGCCGTGCGCGGCAATCAGATCCTTCGCGTCGGCAGCGAGCGCGAAATCATGCGGCTGCGCCGGCCGCAGACGCTCGTCATCGACGCGGGCGGCGGCGCCGTTCTGCCGGGCTTCAACGACGTCCACGCGCATCCGATCGACGCGGGGCTCGCGCTCGAAGGCGTCGATCTCCTCGACGCCGCGAGCGTGGAGGAAATGCAGGACCGCATCGCCGCGTGGGCGGGAACGCATCCGGAAGAGCTCTGGATTCGCGGACGCGGCTGGACGTACGACGCGTTCGACGAGAACGGCCCGACACGCCAGCAGCTCGATCGCATCGTCCGCGATCGCCCGGTCCGGCTGCTCAGCGCGGACGGACGCGACGCGTGGGTCAACACGAAGGCGCTGCAGCTTGCGGGCATCGCGCGCGACGGACGAAACGGCGACGGCACAGGCCTGCTGCGCGGCAGCGCGACCGAGCGCGTCGAACGGCTCGTACCGGCGCCGACCCGCGCGGAACGCGCCCGCGCGCTCCGGACGGCAATCGCCCGTGCGCACGAGTACGGCGTCACGAGCCTGCAGCTCATCGGCGGCTCCGTCCAGGACGTCGAACTCTTCGACGAAGCGCTCCGCGATCGCGCCTGGGCGATGCGGATCTACTCCGCCCTGACAGTTCGTCCGCCGCTCGACGCGGCAACGGCCGACGCGCTCGACGCGATCTGGAAGCAGCATGGCGACGACCCGCTCTTCAAGACCGGCGCGATCAGCGTCACGCTGGACGGCCCGATCGACACGGGCGACGCGGCGCTGCTCGATCCGTACGCGGGACGCGGCGACGGACGCGGCGAGCCGCGCCTCACACCGGCACAGCTCCAGCGGATCGTCATGTCGATGGACGCGCGCGGCTGGCAGGTCATGATCGACGCGAACGGCGATCGCGCCGTCCGCATGGCGCTCGACGCGTTCCAGGCCGCGGTTGAGGCGAACGATCGGCCGGCGCGCGGCCGCCGTCACCGAATCGAGCAGGTCGAGCTGGTCGATCCCCAGGACGTGCCGCGGTTCGACGCCCTCGGCATCATCGCCGCGATGCAGCCGTACGCGGCCACGCGCGAGATGGCGCCGCTTGGATGGTGGTCACGCCAGCTCGGCGCGGATCGCGCGGCGCGCGGCTGGGCGGCCGCGACGCTCGCGAGCGCCGGTGCGAAGCTCGCGTTCGGCAGCGGCTGGCCCGCCGGGCCGATCGATCCGATGCTCGCGCTGCACGCGGCGGTCACGCGCACGCGGCCCGACGGCACACCGGAGGGCGGCTGGCATCCGGAAGAACGGCTGACGCTCGAAGCCGCGATCAACGCGTACACGTCCGCCGCCGCGTGGGCATCCTTCGACGAGCACCGCAAGGGGATGATCAAGCCCGGTATGCTCGCCGACATCGTCGTCCTCGATCGCAACATCTTCGAGGAGCCGCCGTCAGCGCTGGCCTCCACCACCGTCGACTTCACCATCTTCGATGGGAAGGTGGTATATCGCCGGGACAAACACCGGGATACGGAGTAGATCTGGTCAGCCTGCTAAAGGGCTGACCCACATGTCGCTTCGGCGTGAGCCCTGTGGGTCAGGGCTTTATGCCCTGACCGGGGCGGCGCGCGACGACCAGAAACGCTTCTCCCCGCAGCGTCCCGCTCGACACGATCTCGAATCCCGCCTCACGCAGCTCCTGCTGCACGTGCGCCGGCGTCACGCCATGCGTGTCGTTGCCCGCCCGCTCGGCCGGATTGTCGGTGTCCTTCTTCGGTACGAAGTCGATCACGGCGAGGCGGCCGCCCGGCTTCAGCGATCGGAAGAGGCTGCGATCCATCGACGCGGGATCGGCGAAGTGATGGTAGACGTTGCGCATGAAGATCGCGTCGCAGCACGCCTCCGACAGGTTCGTCTCCGCCGATCGTCCTTCGACGATCGTGACGTTGGCGAGGCCCGCGCCCTCAGCAGCCGTCCGGATCTCCGCGCGACGGTCGGGGTTCAAATCGTTGCTGTAGACGTGGCCGGACGGTCCGACCGCGCGACCCATCGCGACCGTCAGCTCGCCGCTGCCAGCGCCGATCTCGCCCACAACGCTGCCCTCGCGGACGCCCAGGACCTCTATCAGGCGCGAGGCATCCGCCGCATTCTCCCGGGCGGACTGCGCCGCGACAACGACGGCGGATGCCGCGACGATCGCGACGAGACTCCACCAGCGAACCCGCACAGTGTTCACGTGCATGCCCCTTCAGACGACCGCGCGGGCCGCCCGGTTGGCGTTACTTGCCCACGTATTTCGTCCCGTCCTTCATCACGAACGTCACCCGCTCGAGCGACGAGATGTCGCGCGTCGGATCGCCGTCGACGGCAATGATGTCGGCGAGCAGTCCGGCCTGCAGCCGTCCAATCCGATCCTCCATGTGGAGCACGCGCGCGCCGGTCGACGTCGCGCTCTTCAGCGCATCGACGGCTGGCATCCCGTAGTCCACCATCATCTCGATCTCGCGGGCATTCGTGCCGTGCGTGAAGACGCCGACGTCGCTGCCGCTCAGGATCGTGACCCCCGCGTCGAGCGCCGCCTTGAAGCTCGCGCGCTTGCGCGTAATCGATCGCGGCTCGGGCATCTCTCCCTTCTTCCAGCCGCCGTACTGCGCGATCGCGTCGCCCGCCGCCAGCGTCGGGCACAGCGCAACGCCGTGCTCCTTCATCAACTGGAACACTTCGGGCGTGCCGCCGTCGCCGTGCTCGATGGTTTCCACGCCGGCGATGACGGCGCGGCGCATCCCTTCAGCCGTACTCGAGTGCACCGCCACGGGACGGCCGCTGCTGCGCGCCGTCTCGACCGCCATCTTCAGTTCCTCGACCGAAAACGTCGGCGCCGCCTCGCCGTGCGCCCCCCAGCGGTAGTCGGCGTACAGCTTCACCCAGTCGGCGCCATGTCCGATCTGGTCGCGAACCACGCGGATGATCGAGTCGCCGTCCGCTTCTTCGCCGCCGAGCGGCACACGCCACTCGAGCGAGTACCCCTTCGGCCCGTAGCTGCCGGTCGCGACGATCGCGCGCGTCGACACGAGCATCCGCGGTCCGGGAATGATGCCCTGCTCGACCGCCTGCTTCAGCTCGACGTCGGCATAGCCGGCTCCTTCCGTTCCGAGATCGCGGATCGTGGTGAACCCGGCGTCCAGAGTGTCGCGCAGATGGTTCGTCGCGCGCGCGATGCGGACGCCAAGCGATTCCTTCAGCACCTGGTCGTTCCATGTCGTCTCGTTGTACGGGTGCAGCATCACGTGCGAATGCCCTTCGATGAGCCCCGGCATCAACGTCGCGCTGCCGAGATCGATCGTCGTCGCCCCGGCGGCCGCAAGGCCGGATACCGGACCAACCGAATCGATGCGGTTGCCGCGCACGCGCACGCCCCAGCCCTCGTGCATCGCCTCGCCGTCCCAGACGCGAGCCGCGCGCAGGATCGTCACCGTGTCGGGCGGTCCCTGCGCCCGCTGCGCCTCCGCGGAGAGCGTGTAACCGGACAACAACAGCACGATGGGCAGCGCGTATCGCATGTCAGTACCTCAGGACGGTGTCGACGATGTAGCGGCCCGCTTCGGCCGCAGGACGCAACAGGACGATGTCGGCGGGCTCTCCCGGCGCGATCGTGTGAGCGGGCGCCTGCTCGGTCCAGTCCGGGAGCGCAACGGTCTGCCCGCGCTTCAGCGACGCATCGAACAGGGGCGCGGCCGTGAGGCCGGCGGCGTCGATGACGCGCAGCCCGCCGGACGTGCGGAGGTCGCCGAGATCGTTGATGGTCGCGCGCAGCCGGATGGCGCGCTCCCCGTTCACGATCTGCACCGCGCGCGTCGCGTTGATGCCGATATCTGCCTGAAACGGCTCGATGCCCGTGCCGGCATGGACGGTCGCGTTCTTCACCAGCACGTAGAACTCGCGCGACTGGTTCATCGGCAGCTGCGTGTAGCGCTTCGGATCGGCGCGCTCGACGCGGCCGGTCGCCACCGCATCGAGCGCAGAGAGGATGCCGATGAAGTTGAGGCGAACGAGCGCCGGATCGGGCTCGGCCGACGGCCACGGGCCGGTCTCGATGAGCACGACGGGCGTGCCCCACAGCGTCAGGTTGTCCCCGAACGCGCGCACCTCGAACGCATCGTCGTAGCGTCCGATCTGCCCGGAGGCGAACGGCTCGAGCGCGTCCCGGATTACCGTGCACACCTTCCGCGTGAGCCGGCGTCCCGGGCTGTCGGATCCCGCTTTGTCGAAGGCGACCGACAGCAGCGAGATCGAGGCGGGCTTCGGGGGATCGCCGACGGACGTCCGCCAGTTCTGGTTGTGGAGATTGAAGCCGAGCTTCGGATTGAACTTCGCACGCAGCGCCTTCAGAAGCCGTCCCTCGGGCGTCTGCAGCCGCAGCGCGTCGCGGTTGATGTCGATCCCCTGGGCGTTGCGCCGCTGGAAACGCTCGGCGCCGTCCGGATTCAGCATCGGCACGAAGTAGAGCGTCAACGCGTTCATCATTCGTCGGACGGACGCATCGTCCGCGTGCCGCTGGAAGTACTCGAAGATGTCGAACATCGCCGCCGTGGCCGTCGGCTCGTCGCCATGCATCTGCGACCAGAGCATCACGCGAAACGGCCCGTGGCCGACCGTCACGAGATTGATCGATCGTCCCTCGACCGATTCGCTGACCTGCTCGACGATGAAGCGCCGATCGGTGGAGAGCGCCTTCAGGCGCCGTTCCACGTCGGCGTGATCCATCAGCGGCGGCACGGGCGGTGAGACGTGCTCCGCATCCCAGATACGCGCGAGCTCCTGCGGGGACGGTGACTGCGCGAGGGCAAGCGGGGCGAGGAAGGCGATGATGATCGGAGTGAAGACGATGGGCGCCAGACGTCTCGGCATGCGCGACATTATCTATTACTTGCCCGGGCGGGCGCGTGCCGACACAATGCACGCATGAACCTCCCCGTCGTCTCGACATTCGATCTGGTCACCGCCGGGATTGCTGCAGCGGTGTACGTGATTGTCGCCGCGGCGGCGCTGGCTCGCCAGCCGCGCGACATCCGCACACAGCTGTTTTTTGTCGTGGCGGTGACGAGCGCGGTGGCGTACGGGATGCCGTTCGCGCAGGCAATGCTCGGGGACGCCGGAATGTTGAGCAAGCGCGTGCTCGGCCCGATGCTCATCGACATGGGGATCGCCAGCATCGCGCTGTTCCACTTCACGCAGGTGTTTCCATGGCGGCGTCCGTGGATTGCGCGCTTCGGCGAGTGGGTCGCGGCGGCCTATCTTGTGGCGCCCATGATCACCGCTTGGCTGGTCTGGTTCGCGCCGTCCAGCGTGGACGATCTCGGCGTGGTCTACATCATTGCAGTCATCGCGCTGGGCGTCCCGCTCTTCCTGCTGCTCGGGGCGGTGTTGCCGCTGGCGGGGCTGCTGTCGCTCTACAAGAGCTATCAGACCGCCGCGCGCGAACGGCGGGAGACCGTCCGCCGGCCGCTGCTCGGCATCCTCATCAGCCAGATCGCCGGTGGCATTTTGTCGGTGTTCGTCGCGCCGATCGTGCACATGCTCGCGCCGACCGGTCCGTGGCCGGCCATCGTCGCCGGCGCCTTGTTCGCGTTCAACCTGATGATGCCCGCCGCGTTCGCGCTCTGGGTGTGGCGGAGCGAAGAACAAGTTGTCGGCGCGTGACCGGCAACGACCGGAGGCCGCCCTAGAATCAGCGCGAGGGCGCGTCCGTGCACGCCTGCGTCAGGCGCAGCCGGCTTGCCTGGAAACGTTCGAACTCGGCGATGTGATCCTTGGGATCGGCAGACGTGCTTCCTGAGGCCGCAGGCGTCTGCGGGGCAGCCGCACCGACATAGCCGAGCGCCGCCAACTCGTCGGCGGTCTGAGAATCAACGCCCTCTTCGGCCGGTTTCCCCGCCGGAGCCGAGTCGTATACCGCAAGCCGGGCGAGCATCGCGCGTGCGACCGCCGGCCTGGCGTCGATGATGTTCGACTGCTCCACCGGATCGCGCTGCAGGTCGTAGAGTTCCGCTCGCGGCGCCGCGATCACTTTGTATCGCTCATCGCGCAGCGACCGAAGCCCACTCCAGCCGAACCGCTGCGGATACAACGACTCGGCGTACACCTCCGGCGCACGATGCGAAGCGCCTGCGCGCATCGCCGCGGCCAGGCTGACGCCATCACTGGGAATTACTGGAAGACCTGTCAGCTCGAGCAGCGTGGGCATGACGTCGACGAGACTCGTCGGACCAAGAACGCGACGCGGCGCCACACCCGGCACGTGCATCAGGAGCGGCACGTGCAACACGCTCTGATAGACGAAGATGCCGTGCGCCTGCTCGCCATGATCGCCAAGGCCTTCGCCGTGATCGCCCGCGATCACGACGGCGGTCGTCCTCGCGAGGCCCTCGCGGTCGAGATACGTGAGCACCCGCCCGATCTGCTCGTCGAGGAATGAGATGGCGCCCAGATACGGCGACCGCGCGTACGGCTCCCGCGCCGGCAGCTCGTACGGACGATGGGCGTCGTACAGGTGAATCCAGAGGAAGAAGGGATCCGAACGGGCGGCCGCCAGCCAGTCGAGGGCGTCGGTCACGACGCGGTCGCCGCGCCGGCGAAGTGTGCCGCCGGGGCAGGCGGCGGGCGACGGCGCGCTGTATCGATCGAAGCCGCGATCGAGGCCGCGGCCCGATCTCAAAACGACTGCGCTGACGAACGCGGCGGTCCGCCAGCCGCGCGCGTGCAGCCGTTCCGCGAGCGTGACCTGCGCCATCGGAAGGCTGCCGCCTGCGTTGTCCCGCACGCCATGATGGAGCGGCAGGTTCCCCGTGAACAGGCTCGCGTGCGCCGGGAACGTGAGCGGCGCCACGCTCGTCACGTCATCGAAAACCACACCCTCGCGCGCGACACGGTCGATCGCCGGTGTGCGAACGCCGTCGAATCCGTAGACGGGCAGACGGTCCGCGCGGGTCGTATCGAGCGTGATCACGACCACGCCGTGGACCGGGGGACGCAGGTGCGCAGCCGTCCACAGCGTCAGCGCGGACGCCAACGCGAGTGCCGCGGCGATGACGCCCCGTGATGGCCGGTGGCGGGTCACTGCCGTACCATCGAGACCGCCACTTGCCCGGGGCAGCGCGTGCCGCCGTCCACGTCGAGCGGATTCATCCAGAAACCGCCGTCGAGCTGCGCCGAAATTCTCTCCGGCGTTCCGGTGCCGTAGCCGGTGCCGAACACGGCGACCGTCTGGGACGGCGTCACCTGCTCGAGCACCTCGACGTAAGTCCCGTAATAGAAGTCGGTGTAGGCCGTGATGTGAAAGGCAAATTCGTTGGCCAGCATGCCGATCGAAAAGGCGCTGAGCTGGCCGACGAAGTGTGCGCCGCTGAGACGGACTCTGAGCGTGTCGTCCTTCGTGGTCACAGTGGCGCGGTACGTGCGCGTTCGCAAGGCCTGAGGGAGCTCGGTGCACCCGGCGATCGAGAACGTCACCATGTAGGAACCGCTCACGCGAGGCAGATCCGCTGTGGTCTCGATCTCGAGCTCGATGGATTGATCCGCCGAGACGTTCACCGTTTGGACGATCGATCGGTAATCCTGTTTCGTGATGCGCAACTCGACCGAACCAGCTACGCCGTAGAGCGCGAACCGTCCTTCGTCGTCTGTCTTGACCGACAGGCCAGTGCCGATCGATGCGGATTCGACGCGGACGGTGGCGTCTGGAACTCCGAACGACGACTGGTTGATGAGACCCGTCAGCACGAAGCTGTTCTTTGGCAAGACGAGCGCGGCCCGCACATCCGATCGAAGGCCAAACGCGGCCTGGATAGAGACCGCACCCCCCGTTCGGCCGGTGACGCGGCCGTCTGAAGCCACCGAGGCCACCTCCGGGCGATCGACGGTCCAGACTGCGCGCGTCGTCACGTCCTCGCGCGACCCGTCCTGTTTTCGCGCGACCGCCTTCCACTGCACCGTCGTCCCCGGCTCGATCCGATCGGGGCCCGATAGCTCGAGCGAGATCGTTGGAGCCGTCGGATTGGCCGGGGTCGGGGGGGTATTCGTCGAGGGCGCCGTCGGACGGGATTTGTCGCAGGCAGGTTGGAGGAGGAGTAGCGAGAGACACACCAGCGCACGAGGCAGACGTCTGGCCATAGCGGTCCTCCGGCGTTGCCGAATGTGTCTATAAACGCTGAGCGTGGAAGAACCGGACAGGTTCAGCGCACGGCGGCGCTGACGGCGGAGAGCACCGCGTCCAGGTCGGCGATCTGTGAAGGATTCGAGGGAGGCGTGGCGCGCCAGATGGCGCGGACCTCTTCCAGATGCGGCAGCGCCTCGCGGGGGCGGCCGCTGCGTCGAAGCACGTCCCCGAGGAGCAACAGCGCACCGGCAAGCCGCGACGCATCCGGGGGAGTCGCCGCGCGGCGGGCCACGACGGCGGCGCGCGCCGCTTCGAGGGCGCCGTTCAGATCGTTGGCGTCCAGACGCGCGCGCGCCAGCTCGTACCAGCTCTCGGCGACTTCCCGGTGCGCATCGCCGTACGCCGTCAGGCGCGCGAGCAGCGCGCGCTCGTACAGGCGCACGGCCTCATGGTGACGGCCCTCTTCCTTCGTCAGCGCCGCGAGAAGACGCAGCGGGAACGCGACGCCCGGATGATTCGTGTTCGACCCTTCGTAGCTGGCGATCGATCGTTCGTAGAACACCTGCGCGCCGGCCCGATCGCCGCGCCGCTGGGCGATCTGACCCAGCGATTCGAGCGTCGTCCCGATGAACGGATCGTGAGGCGGAAACAGCTTCTCAGCGATCGACAGTGCGTCTCGCGCGTACCGCTCGGCGGTATCGAGCTCTCCCAGCTCACGGTACACGTGCGAGAGCGCCTTGCGCACATACGCCACCACGCTCGAATCGGGTCCGTCCGTCTTCATGCGAATGGCAAGCGTGCGTTCGTACGTCGCAACCGCCTCGCGCAGACGGCCCTGATCCGCGTAAAGGAGCGCAAGGTTGTTCAGCGCCGTCGCGAGCGGACGGCTCGCCGGATCTCCTTGACGTTCAAGGAGCGGTACCGCGCGCACCAGAAGCCGTTCCGAGGCGGCGAAGTCGCCGCTCAGGCGCTTGTGATTCGCGTAGTTCAGCAGCACGCTGCCAAGCTCACGGTCGTCGCCAAGCGCTTCTTCCTGGCCGACGAGTACGCTGAAGATCGGTTCAGCCTCAGCGTAGCGCGCCTGACGGGCCAGCGAGATGGCGAGTCCCTTTCGCGCCTTGACGGTGCGGGCATCTCCAGGTCCAAAGACAGCCTCACGTAGGGCAACCGCACGTCGCCAGTGCGTCTCCCCCTGCCTGGCCAGCGAGAGCTGGTCGAACACCTGGCCGAGCAGTGCTTCCATTTCGGCCCGCAGCTCGGGCTCGTTCGCGAGATCGTGCTCGAGCCGTTCGCTGCCGCGCTCGAGGAGATCGCGAACCGTCGGCGCGGAGCCCGCGTAGCGGTCGGGGTCGATCTGGGCGAACAGACCGGTGAGAAATGCCTCCGCCGCCTCAGCGCGCCGCGCCTGGCGGCGGGCGGCCGCGGTCTGATACAACGACACGATCAGCGCGGCGAGCACCGCGGCGGCCACGAGCACGGATGCCGCGACGCCCGCGCGATGACGCGCGACAAATTTGCGCATGCGATACGCGCGCGTATCGGGACGGGCAGAGATCGGCTGGTCCGCGAGATATCGCCGCAGATCGTCCGACAGGGCCGCAGCGGACGGATAGCGCCGCTCCGGCTCGCGCGCCAGCGCCTTGAGGACGATCGTGTCCAGATCTCCGCTCAGCCGCCGCGCGAGCCGCTGCGCGTCAGGTGTGGTGTCGCGGCGGACGACGGCGGATGGCGGCGCGACGGTCTCGTGCGCGACTTCGGCCGCCAGTTCGAACGGCGTCGTGGCGTGGCGCTCGTACGGCCGCACGCCCGTCAGCAGCTCGTAGAGCACGACCCCGAGCGAGAAAACGTCTGTGGCCATCGTGGCGCCGCTGCCCAGGATCTGCTCCGGCGCGGCATACGCGGGCGTGATGACGAACATCGCCTGCGACGTGCGCTGCGCCTCGTCTTCACTCGCGAGCAGCCGCGCAATCCCGAAGTCCAGCAGCTTCACCTGCCCGTCGGACGTCACCAGGATGTTGGACGGCTTCAGATCGCGATGGATGACGAGACGCCGGTGCGCCGCATCGACGGCGTCACAGCACGAAGCGAACAGTCGCAGCCGATCCTCGAGAAGCAGGCCGCGCGTGCGGCAGTACTTCGTGATCGATTGGCCGTCGACCCGCTCCATGACGAAGTACGGACGTCCGTCGGCGGCTTCGCCCGCGTCGATGAGGCGCGCGATGCCCGGGTGCTCCAGCCGTCCAAGGATCCGTCGTTCCCGTGCGAAGCGGCGCAGGATCTCGGCCGAATCCATGCCGCGCTTCACGAGCTTGATGGCGACCTGTTGTTCGAAGCGCCCGTCGGTCCGCTCGGCGAGATACACCTCGCCCATGCCCCCGCGGCCGAGTTCACGGATCAGGCGGTAGACGCCGAGGCTTTCGATCGGAAGGCGGCGCGCATTGGCGAGTCTGGCGATCGTCTCGAAATGCGGAAGAAGGCGACGATCCGCCTCCGCGACGTTGGATGCCGCGAACGGCCAGTCGATCGG